>JBDRSE010000384.1:0-21517 GCA_043825095.1 bacterium | reverse complement strand
CTTGCGCCCTACGACTCCGCGAAGAAACGGTGGTGCCCGCTCTTGCTAAAAGCTAACAGCTAAAAGCTAACAGCTTTGATGCCATCTTGCGCAGCATTGAGTTGATAAGAGACTAAACAACATCACATTGACCACGATCCATCCCGCCACGCTTCGCTCACGGCGTCCGTCTTCAGCTCTCAGACCGATGTTGCAGCACTCCGAGCACCCCGAAGTGGTCGGAGGGGAACAGCACCGGTTCGGCCTGGGAAACCGGTCGGAAGCCGATGATCCGCACGGTGTGAGGCCGCCAGGTCTCGGACCGAAACAGGATCCGGTCGAGGCGTCGGCTGGGTTCTCCGGGGAAGGCGTTTCGCTTGGCCATGGGGCTCCGCTCGTTGTCCCAGGTGTAGCCGGGTGCGTTGCGCCGAAGCGCGGTCCAGAGGTCCTTGTACGCCTTGTCGAGGTGCGCCGTTTCCGGGACGGCCCCCTCCTCGAAGTTGAAATCCCCCATCAGGATGGCGTCGGCGCCGTGCTGGAGCAGGGGAAAGACGAGCTTCAGCTGCTCTGCGCGTCGGGCCCCGTCCTGGAGAAAGCTCTCCAGGTGGACAGTGCCCACCGCCACGGTGGTTCCGTCGATCCGCAGGTCTGCCATGAGGACGACGCGCCCCTGACGGCCGGGGAGCCGCGCCACGAGGGAGCGGGTGATGGGAAAGCGGGACAGGATGAGGAGCCCTCCCGGGGCGACGTTCGCCGCCCCGATGCTGGTGGTGCGGTACCGGCTTCGGAACCACGGCTGATCGCGCAGCAGCTTCACGAACCAGGGCGCCGCCTCTTGGAGCGCCACGATGTCGGCGTCCACCTCCCGAAGGATCTGGAGCAGGGCCGGCGCGCGCTCGGCGGCCCGGCGGGGATCGGAGAGCACATTGTAGGTGAGAAGCGTGAGTTGGGTTGTGGTCGGCCGTCTCGCCGCAGGCTGTGCCCCGGAGCCTTCGGACGGCTTGCGCCGACAGGCGGCCGGGGCCGCGGCCAGGAGCGAGGCCAAGAGGATGAGCCCTGCCACGGGGCGGCGACGCGACGGGGGCGCTGTTGTGGAGGCGCAGCCGGGATCGTTGGTCTGGTTCCACTTCATGACTTCGCGCGATATGATAGTACGGACCCGTCCCCACTCAGCGTGGGGGGAGGAGGTGCTCCGTGGCGGGCTCGCGGAGATTGTAGCGCGAAGCCATGGAGTGGCCGTAGGCGCCGCTGGTCGCGATCAGCACCACGTCCCCCTCCGTGGCGGCCGGCAGCCGACGGCTGTGTCCCAGCACGTCGCCGGTTTCGCATATCGGCCCCACGATGTCGGCGACCTGGGTGGCCGGTTCCCCGAGTCGGGACAGGTTCGCGATTTCGTGCCAGGCGCCATAGAGCGCAGGGCGGAGGAGGGTGTTCATCCCCGCATCCACGCCCACGAAGGTGCGCCGTCCCTTGTGCTTGATCTGCGTGACGCGCGCGAGCAGCACGCCGGCCCGCGCCACGAGGAAACGCCCAGGTTCGAGCCACAGTTGGAAGCCTGGGTGCGCCGCGCGAACCTGCTGGAGCGACGCGTTCATCGAAGCCAGATCGAGGGGGACCTGGCCGGCTCGCTCCACCACACCCAACCCGCCGCCGAGATCCAGGGTCGTGACCTGCGGGAACCGTTTCGCCATCGCCACCAGGAACAGCGCCGTGTCGCACCAGTTGCCGGGGGTCAGAATTCCGCTCCCGGTGTGGGCGTGCAGGCCGACCACGCGGACGTCGGCCGCGGCGAGGTGGCGCGCCAGCTCGTCGAGCTGATCGGGTGAGATGCCGAACTTGGAGCGAGAGCCGGCCGTCTTCACGTGATCGTGGTGACCGCGCCCCTGGCCCGGGTCCAGCCGCAGGAAGATCTCGCGGCCGCGGAAGGTGTCGGGCCAGGCCTGCACGGGATAGACGTTGTCCACCGTGACGTTCACGCCGCGATCGAATCCCAGCGCGTACTCGGCCCGACCGGCGAAGTTCGGCGTGAACAGCACCCGCTTGGGGTCCAGCCCGGGGAAGAGCGTCTGCACGTGCTCGATCTCCCCGGGGGAGACGCACTCGAAGCCGAGCCCGGCCTCGTGGAACCGTCGCAGGATGTCCGGGTAGGGGTTGGCTTTGATGGCATAGAAGATGCGTTCCACGCTGGTCAGCGAGGCGAGCTCGTCTACCGCCTGATCCAGGGTTTCCGCATCGTAGACGTATCGGGGTGACCGCTCCAGGGCGAGCGCCAACAGCTCCTCGCGGCGGGTGGTCCACCAGGCCGGAGGCGGCTCCGGGGGGCGTTTCGCAGGGCCCTCCTCGAGCTCGCGCCAGGTGGGGCCGAGGCGGGGGTTCTCATCGGCGTTGGAAAAGAGCAGCTCGTGGAGGCGCCGCACGAGCCGCTGGGCGTGGCGCTCGTCCACGACAAAGGTCAAGTTCAGGTCGCTGGCGGCCTGGGAGACGAGGTGGATCTTGTGCTCGGCGAACACCTCGAGGGCGGGTCCCAGGCGCGGCAGGGCGGTCCGGATGTTTCTTCCCACGAGGCTGACCGCGGCGCAGGGTCCGATGGTACGGGCCGTGCAGTACCGCTTCAGGTCGTGCAGCAGCGCCTCCAGGGTCTCGTTGTCCAGCGCGTTGGCCGAGGGGTCGAGGGATACCGTGACGTTCATCTCGGACGTGGACACCAGGTCCACGGACAGCCCGTGCTCTCTGAAGCAGGCGAACACGTTCGCAAGAAACCCCACCTGCTGCCACATGCCGTCGGTTTCCATGGACACCAGCGAGATCCCGGTGCGAGAGGAGATGGCCTTCACCCAGGCGCCCTTGTCCACAGCGCCTGCGCTGATCACCGTTCCGCGCACCTTCGGGTGCGGCGTGGAGTAAATGTGCAGCGGGATGGAGGTGTGCTGCAGAGGTACGATGCAGCGAGGGTGGATGATCCGCGCACCCGTGGACGCGATCTCCTGGGCCTCCTGGTAGTCGAGCTTGCGCAGGAGACGAGCCTCGGGGACCTCGCGCGGGTTGGACGTGAACATGCCGGGCACGTCGGTCCAGATTTCGCAGCGCTCGGCGGAGAGGCGCGCCGCCAGGTAGGCGGCCGAGGTGTCGGAGCCTCCCCGGCCCAGCACCACGGTTTCGCCGGCGGAGTCCCGGGCGATGAACCCCTGGGTGAGCAGCACGTCGGCGGGCAGTGCGGCCAAGCGGTCGCGCAGCTCCGGGTCCGGCTCGAATCCGCAGCTCGCGTTGAGATAGTGACGGTGCGCCGTGGCCTGGGGCTCGTCCAGGGACCGCAGACACGTGCGGGCGTCGAGCCAAGCGGTCGAGCGGCCGGCGTTGACCAGGAAGGCGGCCCCCACGCGCGTGGAGAGCAGCTCCCCGGTGGCGAGGATCCGGGCGCGCACCCGGGGGCTGACCTCCCGCAGCAGCGCGGTGCCGCTCGCCAGCCGGAACAGCTCGGCGAGCTCCTCCTCGAGCAACCGCTCCGTGGAGACACCCAGGGTCTTGCCCATTTCGTGGTGTTTCCGCTCGATCTCCGCGAGTCGCGCCTCGTGCTTGCCGGCGATCGCCTCGGAGAGCAGCAGCTCCAGGTCGTTGGTCACGCCTGCGAAGGCGGAGCACACAACCAGTGGGCGGAGTCCTTCGTCGATGCGCTCCTGAGTGACTCGGGCGATGGTGTCCCAGCGCTCTCGCGCCGAGACGCTGGTCCCCCCGAACTTCAGGACGACCCACCGCGTGTTCGTTGCATCAGCCATGATTTACCTCGGATGCCAAAACGCGCAATGTAGCCCAAAGCCGGCAGCACGCAAAGTGTAAAACAACGGGGCTCAGGTAGGCTTTCGGGCGAGCCGACGGTGGGCGCTCAGGAAGGGGTCGCAGGTCGTGAGGCTGCCGTAGCACACCTCGGCCGCGGCCTTGCAGCCGCCGAGGCAGGAGTCGGCCACCCGACAGCCGTCGCAGAACGTCGGCCGAGCCCTGAGAAAGGAGCGCATCGCATCGGAGTCGGCGAGCTCCCAGAAGTTTTGGGATCGCACGTTCCCCAGCACGAGCATGGAGTGGTTACAGGGCCGGAGGTTGCCCGACGGGTCGAGGGTGAAGTACGCGTTCTCCTTCCCGGCCGCGCAGAAGCCGAACTCCAGTCGTGGCCAGCGGTCGGAGTCGAACAGGCACGGCGGCATGGCGATGGAGCAGCTGATGGACAGCTCGTACGCCGCGGTCAGCTCGTCAGCGACGTCCAGGGCGTGGCGCAGCCCATCCAGATCCGGTTGGAGCAGCTCCAGGTTCTGGAACCCGCGTCCCCCGGGGTTGAACCGGTTGAACATGATTCCGTCCACGCCGAGGGCGAAGGCCAGCTCCACCGTCTCCCGCCAGGTGTGGAGGTTCAGGGCCGTGGCCACGAACACCGTCACCACGACCTGACCCGCCAGCTTCAGGTCTGCGATGGCCATGGTGACCCGGTCGAAGGCGCCCGGCTGACCACTCAGCCGATCATGGAGCGCCGCGTCACTGGAGAGCAGCGGGAGCTCGAAGATGCTGACCTTATGGGGCGTGAGCCGCGCAATGGCCGCCTCGTCGAGCAGCGTTCCGTTGCAGATGAGGTTCACTTCGCAGCCCCGCGCCACGAGGTGGTCGACGAGCTCATGCAGGTCGGGGCGCAGCAGGGGCTCGCCTCCGGTGAGGGTCACGTGGCCGGCGCCGGTTTCGCGCAACACCTTGTCCAGCAGGGCCCGGGTGTCGGCGGTGGACAGCTCCGGGGTGGGGGGATAGGGCGCCTCATTCTTCCAGGCGTTGTAGCAGTGCAGGCAGTCGTGGTTGCACCGCGTGGTGACCTCGAAGATTAGCGAGTCCTGGGTCCGGCACCTGTCGTCGCGGTTGCGAGGCACTATTTTCTGCGACGCTCGATCTTCCGGATCACGGCCTGCCAGCGGGCATCTTTTTCGAGCGTTGATTTCGGACCGGCTGGCTGCACCGGCAGCAGCTTGATTTTGATCGCCTTGAGCTGCTCGTTCACCTGCCGTGAGAGTTTCTGTGCATCGGCGCGGCGCACCGCGCCCAGCTCCTGGAGCCGGGCGGGGGTTTCCAGGACCTTCAGATCGGCCTCGATCCTCACGAGCGCCTTCCGCACGACCTGGGGGTGCAACCGCTGGGCCGTGGCCATCTTCTGCAGGAGGGGCAGCCGGTCCCGGAGGCGCTTGAGGCTCACCTCTGCCGCTAGGATTCTCGGCATGGGCTCGTAGCAGGTGGCCGTGCGCATCTCGGTGGGGCGAAATTCGCGAACCTTTGACGACAGGAGCGAGAGCTCCTTCCGGAGAAGCCCGGCTTCGGAGGCGTCTAGCAGGCCGCGCGTTGCCAGGGCGTCGGCGTTTGTTCCCGCGGTGACGATGGCCGCGAGGATCCGCCTCTGGCCCTTTTCGTCAAAGGGGTAGGAGCCACGTTTGCCGGCCGCGATCTGCTCCGCCTCCTCCAAGGCGGCCCGGATCTGCTTCCACTCGGCCGTCGCGGCGTACGGTGGTTGGGGCTTGGTCGCTGGGTGGGCGGTCGCGGCGCTCGTAGAGGCGCCCATTCCGGTGCTCGACGAGGCCGTTGGTTTTTGTGAGGTGCTGCTCTTGCAGGCCGGACCGATCCCAAAGGCCGCCAGCAGGACCAGCCCCGCGGTCAGCAGGCGCTGCTTCCAGCGGGGGCCGGTCTGCGCATGGCGATCCGGGTCGGCCTTGACCAGCACCAGCGCGAGCACGGCGAGCAGGCCGAGGACTCCGAGAGCGAGATGATAGGCGCGATGGGGCATGGGGAACCTCCGACGCTTCAGGCGTAGGACTTTGAACGGCGCGAGGCGAATTCGGGTCTATGGCCCGGCATCATAGCATGGAGTCCGGGGCGAGACTCTGGGTCAGGCTGAGGTGTGGTGGCGAACGTAGCGGCCGACGTGCTCGATGGCGGCCGCGCCCTGGCGCAGGACCAGGGCCGCAAAGTGCCAGATGTGGAACATGTCGTCCCAGGCCTCCAGGGTAACGTCCACGCCGGCGGCCTCGGCCCTCTGCGCCAGGAGGGTGACCTCGTCGAGGAGCAACTCGGCGGTGCCCACCTGAAGGAGCAGCGGAGGCAACCCTCGGAGGTCCCCGAAGAGCGGGGAGGCGAGGGGAGAGCGGGGGTCGGCCCCGGCGAGATACGCCGCGGCGCACCGGGCGGCGAAGGCTCGGTCAGCGAAGTCGTAAGGCTCGTTCGTCGCGAGGCTCTGGCATCCCATGGTCAGGTCTGCCCAGGGAGAGATGCCTACCCCGGCCGCGGGGAGGGGGGCCCCTGCATCCCGGGCGGTCATGAGCGTTCCCAGGGTCAGCGCGCCTCCCGCCGACTCCCCGGCCACGGCGAGCCGCCGTGGATCCACGCCTTCGCCGAGGAGCCACCGGTAGGCCGCTACGCAGTCGTTCAGGGCGGCCGGGTACGGGTGCTCGGGGGCCAGCCGGTACTCTACGGCCAGGGTGCGTGCCCCCGACGCCAGCGCCAGCCGCGTAATGATGTCCTCGTGGCTTCGCAGCGAACCGAACACGTATCCGCCGCCGTGCAGGTAGAGCAGCACACCGTCGTGCCGCCCCCGACGCGGCTCGAACCACCGGCCGCGCAAACCGGCCACGGTCACGTCGCGATGGCGCACGCGGTGGCGCACCAGGCACGGGACCGTGGCTTGCTCGACATGCCGACGCAGGCCCAGGCCGTTGTGGGGCGCCGTGTCCATGGTGGACCGGATGAACCGCAGCATCGTCTCGGTGAGCCAGCTCCAGCCGGGACGCGACGAACCCAGGGTAGCGTGCCGGACTCCTGTCCAGACGCCGGAGGAAACCAGGCGAGCTGCGGTCCTGAGAAGCGCTGCGGGCATGATAGGTACAGGTATACCCCAGAACGTCCGGGCAGTGATCCTACGCGTGCTCGTGACCTCCGCAGCCACCGCCGTTCCCTCCGCCCCCACCACAGACCTGCGCGGGTCCGAAAGCGCGGGCCCGGCCCTGGGCAACCAGCTCGACGGCCTCACCCACGGTGGGCGCGCCTTCGTTGTAGTACACGGTGATGCCGACCTGCTGGAATCCTGCCAGCGGGCGGGGCCCCATGCCGCCGGCTAGCATTGCTTCCACGCCTTGGTTTTTGAGCAGCATCACCGGCGCCATGCAGCCACCTTGGGCGTGGCCGGCGTTGGGCAATATCTGCACTGACGTCACGGTGTCTTGATCCAGGGTCACGAGGGTGAAGGCGTCGCAATGACCGAAATGGTCTGAGGTCGCGGCCTCCA
The DNA here is from genome assembly GCA_043825095.1 of bacterium. Taxonomy (GTDB): domain Bacteria; phylum Myxococcota_A; class Polyangia; order HGW-17; family JAJRWW01; genus JBDRSE01. Next base: position 14,241 of record JBDRSE010000384.1, on the reverse strand, counting down.
GGCCCCCGGGCGCGTTGCTGGGAATCGCAAGTAACATGATAGACGATCTCCTCTGTAATCAAGCCGTTATCCTGTCCGGAGATCTCATGGTCACCGATCAAGCGGACGTCAAGGGCAGGGCCTCAGAAAGTCGCGCGTCGGAGTGAATGCGTGGAGCGCATCCGGGCTTCGGCCGATGCCAGCGGAGCCTACGACAGCGCGGTCAAGGGCGGCTGCGGCTGTCGCTCCTTCGGCGGGGGCGGCGCACTCCCGGTGCCCTTGGCGCTGCTGTTGCTGCTGTTGGCGATCAGATCGCGCTCTGGCGTTTCAGCGCGTCGAGCTCGCCGTCGCTGAGGCCGAGCAGGGTCGAGAGCACCTCGCGGGTGTGCTGACCCAGCCGCGGGGCCGCGCCGAGCGGCACCTCTGCCACCTCCGGTTGTCGTACCGGGTTTCCAATCATCTTGAGCGGCCCACCCGTCGGCTGCTCCACGTCCACCACCATGTCTCGGGCCAGAAGCTGGGGGTGCTCCAGCGCCTCGGCGAGCCCGAGCACAGGCGCCGCGGGGACGCCGGCCTCTTCGAGCAGCGTCATCCATTCGTCGTTGGTTCGGGTGACGAGCGTCTCGGCGAGGAGTGCGTCCACCTCGGCCCGTCGCTCGAGGCGGGCAGCGGCGGTGGCGAAGCGCGGGTCACCGCCGAGGGCCGGCCGGCCGATCACGTCGCACAGGAGCTGCCAGAACTTGTCCACGAACACGGCGATCGTCAGGTGGCCGTCGGCGGTTCGAAATGCGCGGTAGGGGACCACGCTCATGTGGCCGCTGCCGGCCGCGGTGGGGAGCTCGCCGCCGATCCAGTAGTACTGGCTGACGTAGGTGTGCAGCGACACCAGGCAGTCGAGCAGCGACAGGTCGATCTGTCGCCCCTCGCCCGTCTTCTCCCGGGCCAGCAGCGCCGCGCAGATCGAGGTGGCGGCGAACAGCGACCCTGCGAGATCCCCCATGGGCGCGCCCATGCGCACCGGCGGCCGCCCGGGCTCGCCCGTGTAGCTCATCATGCCCGAGAGGGCCTGGATGACGAGGTCGAAGCCCGGGGCGTCCCGGAGCGGACCCGTATGGCCATACGCGGAGTTGGAGCAGCACACGATGCCGGGGTGGATCCCGCGCAGGGTGGCGTAGTCCACCTGCAGCCGCTCCAGCACGCCAGGCCGGAAATTGTCGAACACGACGTCCGCCCGCTTCACCAGGCGGTAGAAGATCTCCCGCCCGGGGTCGGAGCGCAGATCCAGGGTCACGCTCCGCTTGTTGCGGCTGATGGCGAGGAAGTACGCGCTCTGCCCCTCGTGAAAGTGCGGCGGCATGTGCCGCAGGGGATCCCCCCCCTCGGGCGGCTCGATCTTGATCACCTCGGCGCCCAGGTCGCCGAGCACCATGGTCGCGTATCCGCCGGTCAGCATCCGCGACAGGTCGAGCACCCGTACACCGTCCAGGGGCTGCTTCATGGCCGGTACGATAGCACCAACAGGCCCGTGGTGTCCCCGGAGACCTGGTGGACCCCATTCGTGCGCGCCAGGAAGAAGTCGGCGCCCAAGACTGGTCAGTTGCCCGCCGAGAAGCTGCAGTAGGTCGGCCAGCCCACCGGCAGTCCGGAGGCATAGGGCGAATCGACGACGGTTTTGGGGTGATCCTTGAAGAAGGTCACGACGTCGGAGGGCTCGATGTGGCTGGCGCCGAAAGGCACGGTGTGTCCCTGTCCGGGCTGCGAGTACTGCCCGATGTCGTGGTTGCAGATGATCGCGTCGTGGCCCATGCCGTTGACGTAGGCCGTGTCATTGGTGGCGAAGGTGTTGAACTGCAGCGTGGCCACCACGGCGTTGTAGCTGTCGAAGGGTCCGCCGTGCATGAACAGCTGCGGATAGGTCCGCGTGTGTGCCGGAGCCGGCCAGTTGACCTGGCTGCCCAGCGAGCCGAACGTGGAGGTGTTGGCCGAATTGGAGCCGTATCCACCGGAATACGTCGCGATGGAGGCGAGCTGGCCGCCGCGGGTCACGCCGATGAGGTCGGTGAGGAAGCCGCCCATGGAGAAGCCCACGGCGTGGATGGCGTTTTCGTCCACGCCCCAGCGGAGCTCGAGGCAGGCCAGGACGGCGTCGAAGAGCTTGATCTCGATGTTGTCGTCGATGACCGGGACGGCCAGCACGTCCCAGTCGATGTTCATCATCCCCATGACGGTGTAGTTCGTGTCCTCCGGGGTGACGAGGATGAAGTGGAAGTCCGTGGTGTTGACCTGACCGGAGAACAGACTGTTCATGTTCGCGGCCGTGTCGCCGAGGCCGTGATAGTTGAACACCACCGGGAAGGGACCGCCGGTGGCTGCGTCATTGGGCAGGGTGAGGAGGAATTGGCGCTGGAGGCCGTCCACCATCAGCGTGTTGCTGCCGGTCTGCAGGGTTTCGCAGCCCGTGGGAGGCGTGCCTGAGTCCTGTTGAACCTCGGCGTCCTGCTGGGGCACGGCGTCGGTTTGGATCGCGGCGTCCTGCTGCGCGTTGTTTAAGTTGTCGTTGCCGTTCTTGCCGCTGTCACAGGCCCAGGTGAGGCCGGTGAGCAAGGCGGCGGTGGTCAGCAGCGCGGTCGGTCCAAGGGGTGGTCGGGTACGGCTCATGGGTATCTCCATCGGTGTTGCGAGGGTCGGACATTCTGCGCGCACGAGCTCTGCCCATCCGCGGGAGGACCTGCCAACGACGCTTCGGGTCCCAATCAGAAGTATCCGGCGAGTTGAGAGCCGGAGTCAAGAGGCTCTCCAGCGGGGTGCGCCCGAGCTGCTCCGGTCGCGTTGGGGCCATTCCGCGTGTGTTCCCGGGTGGGCTCGGTTAATAATCATGGGTGGAGGTCGGAGATGGATGTGAACCGCGCGGACCGGATCCTCGTGCAGGCGAAGACGGCGGGGGCGACCCTGGCGGGGCTGGTGGGCGTGGAGGCGCTCGACGGGGCGCCGGCCTTTCGGGATCACCCGCTGAAGTGGCCGGCGTCTGCCCGGTCGGTGCTGGTGCTGGCCCTTTCCCATCCGGAGTCCGAGCCGGAGCTGGACTGGTGGGGAGGGCAGGGGGGGACCCCTGGCAACCGCGTGCTGATCCGGATCTCGCAACAGCTCAAGCCCTGGCTGAACGACGAGCTGGAAGCCCACGCACGGGTCCTGCCCTATCACGTGGAAAAGGGAGGGATCTTCCTCAAGGACGCGGCCGTGCTGGCCGGACTGGGAGCGCTCGGCGCCAACAACCTGCTGATCACACCCGAGCTCGGGCCGCGGGTGCGGCTGAAGGCGCTGCTGCTGGGGGTGGACGCGCCTGATCCGCCGGACAAGGACTTCGATCCCTGCGACGGGTGCGAGCGGCCCTGCCTGAGCGCCTGCCCGCAGCAGGCTTTTTCGCAGGGAACCTATGATATCGGGCGCTGCTCCATCCAGATGCGGCAGGACGAGGAGCGCCGGGCGTCGGACGATCAGGCCGCGGCCCAGGATCTTCCGGCGCGGTTCACGCGCTACTGCCGGGCGTGCGAGTTGGCCTGTCCGGTGGGGAGGGCGTCAGAAACCGGTTGGATATCACAGCGAAAACAGGAACACGACGGACCATGACACGGCTGTCATGCATCCTCCCCCACTACCAAAAGTGACAAGGGGGTCTGGAGGAGGCGACGACATGTGTAACGACTGGAAATAAAGACACAAAACGGCATTGAGATGACTTGGCAGACCCCTTGCAGTGTGTGGTTGCGAACGACACGCACCGAGGAGACTGTCATGATCACGCACAAACACTTCTTCATCGTCTGGATCGCAATACTCGGCCTGATCACGTGGGCGGCCGGCTGCGGCGGCGGCATGGCCGACGCCAACGGTGGCGGGAGCAACTCCACTCAGTACAACTCGAACGGCGGCAGCTACAGCAACATCGGCACCAGCGGCGCCCAGGACATCGGGCAGTTTCGCTCGATCCTCGAGTCCGGCGCCATCCCGGCGGCGAACACCCTGGACGCCAACGGCTTCTTCTCGGAGCATCACACCGAGCTTCCTCCGCCCGATTGCGGCGACGACATCTGCGTCCACGGCATGCTCGCCGTGCACAACGACTGGGTCTACGGCGAGTACCAGGCTGCGCTCCAGGTGGCCATGAACTCCCCCATCGATGCATCCGGCCTGGAGCGGCGCCCCCTCGACCTCGTGGTCGTGGTGGACACCTCTGGATCCATGGCGGATCAGAACAAGATGTCCTACGTGAAGCAGGGACTGGACCTGCTCATCGACCAGCTCCACGAGGGCGACCGGATGGCGTTGGTCCGGTACGATGGGTTCGTCGAGGTCCTGTCCGACCTGCAGGAGCCCGCCTCGGCCACGGCCCTGCACGCGCTGGTGAACAATCTGTACCCCGCCGGCTCCACGAACTTCTTCGGCGGCCTCGAGGCCGGCCTACAGATGGCGGCGGACGCCACGGTGGCCGAGCGCCAGTCGCGGGTGATCATGCTCTCCGACGGGCAGCCCACCACCGGCATCACCGATGATCCCTCCATCATCGCCATGGCCGAGGGCTACATCGCCGACGGCGTGGGGCTCACCACGGTGGGCGTCGGCACCAGCTTCAACGTGGAGCTCATGCGCGGCCTCGCCGAGCGGGGCGCGGGCAACTTCTACTTCCTCGAGGACGCCGAGGCCATCGACGAGGTGTTCACCGAGGAGCTCAACTACTTCGTGACCCCCATCGCCTACGACCTGCAGATCGAGGTGGTGAACGGCGCTGGCTACACCCTGGGTGAGGTGGTCGGCACGCACCTGTGGACCACCGACGGCTACCACGGCACCATCGACATCCCGGCCGTGTTTCTCGCCAGCCGCACGAGCCAGGAGGACCCGCCCGCCGGGACCGAGGGGCGGCGCGGAGGCGGCAGCGCGATCATCATCGAGCTCGTCCCCAACGACAGCTGGCCCGAGCTGGCCGATCCCCACGAGGCGGCGCAGATCCGGATGACCTACCGGCTGCCCGGCTCGGACCAGGTGGTGGAGCAGGTGGTGACGGTGGCCAACCCGAACGCCCCGGGTGTGCACCTCGAGCAGCCCTTCTACACCCACCAGGCTATTGAGAAGAACCACGCCATGTACAACGTGTTCCTCGGCCTGCGGGATGCGTCCCAGCGCGCCGAGACCAGCCACAACCACGCGCTGTGGGTGCTGGAGCAGCTCGAGGCCCGCGCCTCGGCCTGGAACGCGGAGAGCAACGACGAGGACATCGAGGCCGACCTGATGCTCATCGACCAGTTCATGGGCAACCTGCGGGAGTACGGCGCCTGGGCGGTGAACCCCAACGACCCCAACGACCCCGGCAACGACCCCTGCTACGGCAGCGACGACCCCTACTGCAATGACCCCTGCGCCTACGGCGGCTGCAACGACTACTACTATGAGGACGACCACCAGGGCGGCTTCTTCGGCTGCTCCACCGCCCAGGCCGCCGACTTCTCTCCCGTGGCCCTGGCCCTGATCCTCCTCGTTCTCGGCGGCATCATCCGTCGCCGGCGCGACGAGCGCGCGTAGCAGGTCGCACCGCCTCACCGGATGCCCAATCGACCCGCCTCCTCATCCTCCGGACCGCAATTTCGTTGCCCCCGATCTCCCGCGCAATCTTCCGCCTTCTTCCGCGCCTTGACCTGGGCTTCGTCCCGGCGGGATACTCGACGGTGAGATCGTAGCCGCCATGAGAAGGTCGTTCACGACGAGAGTCACCACCGCGCTGCAGGGGCTGATGCTCGCCGCCCTGCTGGTTGCGTCCGCGTCGTGCAGCGATGATCGGGCGGTGGGAAACCTGCAGTGGGGAGGATTCGACGAGTGCCCCGGCCCGGCGCTTTCGTCGGAGTTCACCAAGCCGAACGTGCACGAGGTGGACCTGCTGTTCGTGGTGGACAACTCCAACTCCATGGCGGCGGAGCAGGAGCTGCTCAAGGAGCAGTTCGGCGCCCTGATGCAGGAGCTCCGGGTGCTCGGGTATCGCATGCCGGACATGCACATCGGAGTCACCTCCACGGACCTCGGCATGGATCCCTACGAGGAGGATGGATGTCCGACCCTCGGGGGCGATCAGGGGCGACTGCTGCGGCGCGGGATGTCCTGCGACAATGTGCTCACGCACAACTTCGTCGTGGACGTGCAGCCCGTGGGTTGCGAGATTTTTCGGGACGAGGACAACCGCACCTGCGTGGGCCACGACTGCGGCCCGGCGAGCTGCGCCCAGGAGCCCACCACGAGCCTGGTGGAGGACGAGCACGGCTGCCCGCGCTGCGTGAACTACCACAACGAGCCCTTGGAGTACGCCTTCAAGTGTCTCGCCCTGGTGGGGGTGGGGGGCTGCGGATTCGAGCTCCTTCGTACAGGCCTTCAACACGCCCGCCGCGCTCAGCTGGGCCTTCACTTCGAGCTGCAGCCCGGATTATCGGGTGACCCTCGCGGGCATCGGAAACGTCATTCGCTCGGCCCTGGACGCCCGCTGCCCCGCGATCCCGCTGGCCGGCTGCTCCGACCCCGGGGCGGCTGTCGGGCAGCCGGTGGACGCGCAGACCTGCAACGACCGGTGCGAGGCCCTGTGCTCTGTGGTGGAGCTGTTGAACGTAGGTTCGCCCTCTGAGCTGGAGGTGGAGGTGGTGCCCTGCCTGGAGGTGTGTCCGACCGGACCCTGTCCGGGCAACGACCGGCCTGACCTCGCCTATGCGGAGGGTTCGCCCTCTTTCCGGGACCCGGCGCTGCCGGTGGTGGCCTGTTGGCACGTGACCCACAACCCGGAGTGCGAGCAGTCCCGGGGCGCCGAGGTCCGCATCTCCCGTCGCGCCGAACCTATGACCGCCCCGACGCTCGAGGTTTGGTGCCAGATGGCGCCGGCCACCGAGCAGTGCTGTTACGACGGAGTCGACAACGACGGCGACTGTCTGGTGGACCTTGACGACCCCGACTGCGAGGGGCAGTCCCCCCCGGGCTGGGGTCCTGACCCACCCTAGACAGGGGCAGGAGCGGTCGCCCCCCGTCTGCCCTAATTGCCAATAAAAAAGATAGGGTATGATATTTTCGGACCTGGTTTTGGCGCGCTCTTCCGCGTTCTGTTTTCGCTTGCTCCGCCTTTGGCCTGAGGTACTATGCGACCCGCCTGCGAACCTTTTCCGCAGGCCACAAAGGAGTACGAGATGAACAACTGGATTCTTGGGCTGAGCTCGGCGGCCCTGATTGCGGGGGGTCTGACCTTGTATGCGCCCGAGGCCGAGGCGGCGCGATTCTGCAAGCATGGCGGGCGTCGGTATACCGTGCACTCGACCCGTTGCACCGCAGGCCATCAGTATCGGTGCGTCGCCAAGAACACCTGGAAGCGCATCGGCAGGTGCGGTGCCGTGCGGCGGCCGTCCGGCCCGCGTTTCTGCAAGTTCGCCGGGAAGCGTTACACCATCCACTCGACCCGCTGCACCGCCGGCCGCCACCTCCGCTGCATCGCGCACAACACCTGGAAGGCCATCGGCACGTGCAAGGGCAAACCGAAGCCGGTGGGATCGCGGTTCTGCCGGTGGGGGGGGCGCAAGTACTCGATCCACTCGACGCGCTGCACGGCTGGTCGACACCTGCGCTGTGTCGGCGTCGACAAGTGGAAGCTCATCGGACGCTGCAAGCGGTAATTCGCACTTCGACGTGAAACAGGGGGGAGTGTAGGCGACGGTCTGCATCAGCGCCGCCGAATGCGACGAGCTCTGCAATCTCAGCCTGTTGACCGCGGTCGACGCTATCCTCTGCGTGGTCTGGGGCCGTAGTCCACTTGGTGGTCGGCTCGCGCTTGACCTGCTGCCGATAGGGCGGGATACTCATTGGCATCGACAAACAGGGGAAGGAATATCATGCGTACGAAACGTATTTTTGTGGCCGCGTCGCTGGTTGCGTCGCTGCTGCTGATGGGTTGTGGTGACGACGATGGGGGGAGCAGCGGTGTGTGTGGGGACGGCGTCAAGGACGCCGACGAGGCGTGCGATATCATCGACCTCGGGGGTGTGACCTGCGTGGACATCGGGTTTGTTGGCGGCGGAGCGCTTGCCTGCACCGACCAGTGCGTCTTTGACACGACGGGGTGCAGCTCCTGCGGGGACGGAGCGCTCCAGGCGGGCGAGGATTGTGACTGCGGGCTGGATGGAGGCAACCTGCCGGCGGGCTGCGACGACATCAACGGCGGGGCGGCCGGCATGTGCAACGCGGACTGCACCGTGGTGACGGTGTGCGGCAACGGCGTCGAGGAGTCGGGCGAGGACTGCGACTGCGGCGACGATCCCAGCGCGCTTCCGGGGGGGTGCCAGTACGTAAACGGGGACCCGCGCGGGACGTGCGACGAGTTCTGCGGCTCGCAGAACCAGTGCGGCCCCGGGGACGAGCCCTTTGACGACTGTGACGTGCTGAACGTCAACTCCTGCTGTCCCGACCCGTACGGCGAAGACATGGCCTGCTTCTCCGGCAGCTCGAGCAACTACTGTCTCCGCGAATGTGTCGATGCCAACGACTGCTACTACTCCAACGAGTGCGGAGACGTGCGGGACGGCGCCTGCTGGCCGGCCATCTGCGGCCCGGGTTGGCCGATCACCGAGGTGAACGTGCCCTGCGCGGTGAACGGCACGGCCGGCTTCTGCTGGCCGATCTTCACCCGGGACGAGCCGGACGAGGAGCCCTTCGCCTACTGCGTCGAGGCCGGTACGCTCCCCCACGGGTCGGTCTGCGACGACAACGCCTCCATCTCCGAAACCGATCGCTCGGTGGACTACTGCGACTTCGGGACCTGCCTGGGCGGCACCTGCGTCCAGTTCTGCGTGGGCGACGAGAGCCACGACGCGGCCATCTATGGCGCGGGTCCCGGCACCGAGACGTACGCCTGCCCGGCGGGCAGTAACTGCTTCAGCGAGAGCCACTTCGATCAGACCACCGGGGTGCGCACGAACGATCTTTCCTACTGCCGCCTGGAGACCGACGCGCGCACCTGCTCCCTCGTCGGGGCCGGACAGCTCCTGACCGATCCCGCTCAGATCTGCGATGACATCGAGGTCGACGGTTACTGTGATTTCACGTACTTCAGCGGAGGGAACGTCACCGAGGGCACGCTCATTGGTCGCTGTCGCGCCGGCGACGGTGTGATCCACATGATCTGGGAACCCTGCGACCCGACCTCTGCCACCCGCGACTGCCCCTCGGGCACGGCCTGCGTGGAGGAGGACTACTTCGACGCCGGCACCGGCACGGCGCGCTGCGTGCCCTACTGCGACACGGATCGCCACGACGGGATCACGGCGACCTGTGGCGATCTGGACGAGGCCGTCGGCGTGGATCCCACCTACGTCATCGACGCCAGCGCGGTCTGCACCTCCCTGTCGCAGGCGATCGAGCCCCTCGATATCTATCCCAGTCGCGTCGGGCTCTGTACGATCGAAACACCATAGTTTAACAGCGTCACAGTGGCCACGAGGCGCCTGCCAGGCAAGGCGCGAGTGAGGAGCGCGCGCAGCGTACTTGGGTTACGTGAGCACGCACCGCAGCGAGCAACGCAGCCTGGCGGGATGGATCGTGGTCAATGTGATGCTGTTTAGAACGCGTACACCAGCACGTCGGTAATGCGCCACTGGTCGGATCCGTAGCAGTCGCCGGAGGTGTCGCAGCCGATGGCGAACTCGATCTGGACGGCCGCCTTGTCTCCCGCTTCCGAGGAGATGTCGTACTCCACGGCTCCCGGGCTGAAGTCGGTGGGCTGGCCGATGGTGTAGTAGTTGGGCGTTGCGTCCACGTAGAGTCCGGTCCAAACGCCGGTGCCGCTGAAGGTGTACTCCTGGAGGAAAGCGACCCGGACGTTGGTGTAACCCAGGGTCTGGAAGGTGGGGGACTCGAGGATCGTGTCCTGGGAGAACTGCGCGCCGGTGGACCGGGCCCAGGTGTCGTTGTAGGTGTCGATGAACTGGTGCCACCCGGTCTCCGACCAGCCGTTGGGGAGCCACGTCGCGAACTCCTCCCAGATGAGCACCGTGGCGCAGTCGAGGGGGCAGCTGGCGATGTCCTCACCGGTGTCGCAGAAGCCGTCCCCGCACAGGATGCAGTCCTCGGGGCAGCTCAGCCGGTCCTCACCGGCGTCGCAGAAGCCGTCATCGCACGCGGCGCAGTCCTGGGGACAGGTGACCCGGTCCTCGCCGGGGTCGCAGAAGCCGTCGTCGCACGCCGCGCAGTCCTCGGGACAGGTGACGCGATCTTCGCCATCGTCGCAGAAGGTGTCGTCGCACACCGCGCAGTCCTCGGGACAGTCGGCGCGGTCCTCGCCGTCGTCGCAGAAGCCGTCGTCGCAGACCGCGCAATCGAGGGGACAGGTGGTGCGGTCCTCGCCGGGGTCGCAGAAGCCGTCGTCGCACATCGCGCAGTCCTCGGGGCAGTCCGTGCGGTTCTCTCCGAGGTGGCAGGTGCCGTCTCCGCAGACGGCGCAGTCCACGGGACAGCTCGCGAGATCTTCGGTGCCCTCGCAGGTGCCGTCTCCGCAGGTCGTGATGCAGTCGGATGGGCACCAGGCGCCGTCCTCGTCCGCATCGCACACGAAGTCGTAGTTGCACGGGCCGTCACAGTCCGAAGAGCTGGCGCAGTCGGGATCGGCGCAGTCGGTCAACCCGTCGGTGTCGTTGTCCACCCCGTCGGCGCAGGCGGCCTCGAGCTCCTCCCCCGGCCCGGCGTGTTCACAGCCCGCAAGGGCCAGCGCGAAGGTCGTCACTGCAAGGATTCTCAGGTGTGTCGATCGCATACGCGTCATGATGTGTCACTTTGCCCGATGCTACAGGCTGCTGGCGTACAGCAGCCGGAGCAGCGTGCCGTAGTCGCCCACGAAGAAGACCGCTGCCCCCGTCTCGCCCCACGCGCCTCTCAGGTGCTCCGGGGTGTCGGAGCGAACCGGGGTCCAGCTCGTGCCGTCGAAGTGCCGGATCGTGCCGAACTCGCCGGCCGCGAACACGTCCGTGGCCGAGGTGCCCCAGACCGAGGTCAGCTTGGCCCCGGTGCCCGAGGGCTGGGAGGTCCAGGTGGAGCCGTCGTAGTACACGATCTGGCCGGAGCCGCCCACGGCGAAGACCTCGTTGGCCGAGGCGCCCCAGACCGCGTGGAGGTTGTTGGAGGTCCCGGAGGTCATGCCCGTCCAAGCTCCGGTGTACCGAAGGATGGTGCCGTTTTCCCCCACGGCGAAGACGTTGGTGCTCGAGGTGCCCCAGACGCCATAGAGCGAGTCGGCGGTTCCGGAGGCCTGCGGGCTCCAGGCGCCTCCGTCGTAGTGGAGGACGGTGCCTCCCTGGCCCACTGCGAAGACGTCCTGGGCGTCGGCGCCCCAGACGCCGTAGAGGGGGAGGCCGGTGCCGCTGGCGAGGTTCGTCCAGTTGGCGCCGCTGTAGTACTGGATGATGCCGGCGTCGCCCACGGCGAAGGCCTCGGCGCCGCTCGAGGAAACCCACACCGCGTATAGGTTCTCGGGCGAGGCCGAAGGCACGAGGGACCACTGGTTTCCGTTGAAGCGCGCGATGAACCCGGAGTCCCCCACGGCGTAGACGTCCGTGGCCGAGGAGCCCCAGACCCCGTGCCAGCGGTTGTTCAGGGAGAGGGGGCGCTCCTCCCAGAAGTTACTGTCCCACTCCAGAATGGTGCCGTTCAGCCCGACCGCGGTGTAGATCCCTTGGGTCTGTGTCACGTCGTAGAGCACCAAGGTGGAGGGGGACTGCTCTTGGCTCCAACCGGCTCCGTCCCAGCGGATGATCCTGCCTCCGGCACCCACGGCAACGACGTCGAAGGACGAGCTGCCCGTCACGGAGTAGAGAGGATCCGTGATGCCCGCGGGCATCTGGTTCCAGCCCGAGCCGGCGTAGCCGTTGTAGATGGTCCCGTTGTTTCCGACCAACCAGACGTCGTTCCAGGCCGACCCCCAGACACCGCGCAGGGTATTGGTGCCCCCTGGGGACGCGTTCGTCCAGCTGCTACCGTCGTAGAACAGCGCGGTCCCATTGTTGCCCACGGCGTAGACGTTCCACTGGTCGGCGGCCCAGACGTCCAACAGAGCTTGCGCGGTCCCCGAGCTCATTGTGGACCAGGAGAAGCCGTCGAAGTGGAGAATCACACCACCTAAGCCCACGGCGAAGACGTTGGTGTCCGAGGTGCCCCAGACGCCGTACAGCGGGTTCGTGGTCCCGGAGGTCATGAGCTCCCAGCCGTTGCCGATGTTTCGGATGATGGTGCCGCTGTTCCCCACGGCGAACTGCGTCTGGTAGTCCGCCGCCCAGACGGCATAGAGACGGTCATTCGTGGGGGTGGGCTGCGGCACCCACTCGAAGCCGTCGAAGAAGTAGATCCTTCCATAGTAGGCCGCGATCCACTTGGTGCTCGGGTCCAGAGCAAAGGTCGACTGCAGCGTGTCAGCGAGCTGCGGCGGAGGCACGTTGGCCCAGGAGATGCCGCGGAAGTGCCGGATGGTGCCGCTGGCGCCCACGGCGAAGATGTCGTTGGCCCCACTGCCCCACACGCCGTAAAGGGCCGACTCGGTACGGGAGTCCATGGACGCCCAACCCAGGCCGTTGTAGTTGAGCACCGTGCCCTGGTGCCCGACCACGTAGATGTCATCGGCCGCGCTGCCCCAGATGGCGTTCAGGGTTTCGGTGGTGTTCGAGGGATACTGATTCCAGGCGCCGGTCTTGCCGCCGATGTTCTCCAGGATCGTGCCGCCGGATCCCACCGCCCAGAGGCTTGTGGGGCTGGTGCCCCAGACGCCGTAGAGGTGGTTGGAGGTGACGTTGCCCATGGAGGACCAGGTGGCGCCGTCGTAGTAGAGGACCTTGCCGCTCTCCCCCACGGCCCAGACGTCGTTCCAGGCCGTGCCCCACACCGCGTGCAGGGTGTAATTCGTGCCCGAGAACATCTGGCTCCAAGCGGTGCCGTTCCAGCGGTAGATCAGGCCCTGGTTGCCCACGACATAGACGTTGTTGGCGTCACTGCCCCAGACTCCTCGGACGGTTTCCTGGAGGGCCGCCGGCCCGACGTCCGACCACGTGGAGCCGTTGTAGCGGAGGATGGTGCCCCCCCAGCCGACCGCGTAGACGTTGTTGGAGGCGCTGCCCCAGACGGCCAGGAGCTCCTCATAGGTGCCAGAGCTCATCGACGACCAGGTGGAGCCGTTGTAGTGCAGGATCGTGCCCACCGCGCCCACGGCGAAGTAGTCGTTCGAAGCGCTTCCCCATACAGCGCGGAGGGAGTCCGGCGTCCCGGAGATCGTCGACTCCCAGCCGATGGTCTTGCAGCTGGTCACCGCCGGGGTGCACGCGGCGCTGCAGCCCATGGCGCCGGCGTCGTAACCGTAGTCCAGGCAGCTCTGGCCGGGCGGGGGCGCGCCGTCGCACGACTCCTGGCCGAGGTCGAGGATGGAGTCTCCGCAGTAACCGCTGCACGATGACGTGTTGAAGTTGCATAGGGCGTTGCAGCTCAGGGTGCCGGAGTAGTAGCCGCGAGAGATACAGTCATGGCCTCCCAGCAGCCCGGCGTCGCACTGCTCCGGTCCGTTGACCGTGTTGTCGCCGCAGTAGCCGCTGCATCCCGTGGTGTTGTACTGGCACGCCGCGTTGCAGGCCAGGGTGCCACCGAAGTAGTAGCCCAGGGTCCAGCAGTCCTCGCCGGCGAGATCGTTGGTGTCGCAGTCCTCGCCGTAGGTGTCGTCGACGATCGTGTCTCCGCAGCGGCGCAGCTGGCAGTCCGTCCGACAGGTCGCGTTGGGCGCATCGGAGTTGGCCCCCCCCTGATCGCAGGTTTCACCCACCGCGGTGTCTAAGTAGCTGTTCCCGCAGGACTCGTCGGACTGGCAGTCCGGGGAGCAGCCGTCCCCCGAGCTGTTGCCGCCGTCGTCGCACACCTCGCCCGGATCCAGGTTGCCGTTGCCGCAGTATTCCAGCTCGCAGGTGGCGCTGCAGCCGTCGCCGGAGACAGTGCCGCCGTCGTCGCAGGTTTCCCCGGCGAGGATGTCGGTAATGTTGTTTCCGCAGGATTCGTCGGACAGGCAGTCGGCGCTGCAGCCGGCGCCGCTGTTGAGGCAGTGGGCGTCACAGACTTCGCCGGGATCCAGGATGCCGTTGCCGCACACCTCGGTGCGGCAGAGCGCGCTGCACCCGTCGCCGCCCACGGTGCCGCCGTCGTCGCAGGCTTCGTTCGGGTCCACGATCCCGG
>JBDRSE010000383.1:0-21627 GCA_043825095.1 bacterium | reverse complement strand
CGCTTCGCGGCTCAGCTCTCCCCCTCCGCCCCCTCCGGGGGAACCTCGCTGCGCTCGGGAGGTGCTGCAAATAGCACACCCGTGAACACATACAAAAACTTAAGTCCGTCCCCACGCACTCCACGTACTATTATGGTGTCCGCCATGCACGTCCTTCGTATCGCCGGAATCGTCCTCGGGATCTACCTGGCCGGGGTCGTGCTCTTCCTGGCAGTCATCTATGGGATGCTGGCGCTGGACCGACGCCGCTCGCCGCGGGCGCGACCGCTCCGCGCGGCCCTGGAGGAGATCCTCTGGGCCGCCGCGGTGCAGCTCACGATCCCCGTGGGGTTCTTCTTCTGGCCCTGGTGGTGGCGCCGTCCCGGGCGAGGCGCCGCAGCGGGCGCGCCAGCTGAGGAGCCGACGCTGCTGCTGCACGGCTGGGGACAGAACTGGGCTGATTTCTGGGTCCTAGGATGGCGTCTCCGCGCCCGGGGCCGAGGCTCTCTGTACGCGACGAACTACTGGTTCTTCGGACCCATCGACCGGAGCGCCCGCCGGCTCGGCCGAGTGGTGGAACGCATCCGGCAGGCGACCGGCGCCACTCGCGTCCACATCGTGGCGCACAGCCTCGGGGGGATCGTGTCCCGGACGTACATCGAGGCACAGGGGGGGGGAGAGCATGTCCGCACGCTGGTGGCCGTGGGCTCACCCCTCGCCGGAACCCACCGGGCCGGGGGGCGCTGGGGCGCCTCGAGCAGACAGCTGAGGCCCGCCAGCCCGTTCCTGGCCCTGCTGGGACCGCCCAAGCCGCCGCGAGGTGTCCGCTACCACGCCGTGTGGAGCCACTCCGACGGCATGGTCGTCCCGGCGCACAGCGCGTCGCTACTGGGCGTCGGTGAGGAGCTGGCGCTCGACTCCGCCGGGCACCTGGCGACCCTGCAGCGCGCCCACACGGCCGAGGCCGTGGCGCGCTGGTTGACCGCCTCCGAGGAGGCGGTCTGAGAAATCCGCCGGCCCGCCGGGGACCGAACGCTCACCCACGCGGAGCGCAGGTCTCCCCCCGGGTGAAAGGTGCTGCCGGGGGGGCCGTCGCTTGACACGGCTGTCGAATCCACCTATCTGAACCGACTGTGACCCACCCCTACGAACGGTTCCTTCCAAACCTGGACAAGCCGGCGCGCTACCTCGGTGGTGAGTACGGCGCGGTGCGCAAAGACCTCGGGGGGGTGCGCAGCCGGTTCTGCCTGGCTTTTCCAGACACCTACGAGCTGGGCATGTCCCACCTCGGCCTCAAGGTGCTCTACGAGCTCTGCAACGCTCACCCCGACATCGCCTGCGAGCGGGCCTGTGCGCCGTGGACCGACCTGGAGGCCGAGCTCCTGGCACGCCGGCTGCCGCTGGTGAGCCTGGAGAACGCGCTGCCGCTCCACGCCTTCGATGTGGTCGGCTTCAGCCTGCAGTACGAGCTGACCTTCACCACTGTGCTGGCGATGCTCGAGCTGGGAGGGATTCCACTCCGGGCCGCGGACCGGAGCGAGGACGCGCCCCTCGTGATCGCAGGCGGCCCCGTGGCCCTGCACCCCGAGCCCGTGGCGCCCTTCTTCGATCTGGTGCTGGTGGGCGACGGGGAGCGGGCGCTGCCCGAGCTGTTGGTCGCTGACGCCGCCCTGCGGGAGCGCGGCGCCGGTCGCAACGATCGGGTGGCCGAGCTGGCCTGCCGACCCGGGATCCACGCGCCGGCGCGGCTCGAGCTGCGGCAGGACGCGGCAACGCAACGGCTGGTCGTCCAAGGGCGCTCGCCGGCCGTGCGGCGGGTGTGGGAGCCGGATCTGGACGCGCTCCTGGACAGCGGCGGCGGTCCGGTGCCCAGCATCGAGGCGGTGTTCGACCGCGCGGCCATCGAGATCAGCCGCGGCTGCAATCAGGGCTGTCGGTTCTGCCAGGCGGGCTTCACCTACCGGCCCATGCGGGAACGCAGCGTGGAACGGGTGCTGGAGGCGCTGCTCCGTCGCGCTCAAGAAGGGGGGTACGACGAGGTCTCCCTCACGGCGCTCTCCACGGCCGACTACTCGGCGCTGCCGGCACTGCTGCGCGGCGCCGCGGCGCGGCTTCAGCCCCGGGACATCTCGCTGAGCGTGTCGTCGCTCCGGGCCGTGGGCCTGGACGGGGCGCTGCTCGACGACCTGCGCACCGGCCGTGCCGGCAGCCTGACCTTCGCCCCGGAGGCCGGGAGCCAGACCCTCCGGGACCGCATCAACAAACGCATCTCCGAGGAGGGACTGCTGCAGACCGCCCGGGAGGTCGCCGCCCGGGGTTGGACGCACATCAAGCTGTACTTCATGGTAGGGCTGCCGGGGGAGACGCCCGCGGACGTGGACGCAATCCTCGACCTCGCCGAGCGCGTGCGTCAGGCCGCCCGGGGGGCGGCCCACCGCCGGTCCCCCCGGATCACCTGCGCCGTGAACAACTTCGTGCCCAAGCCGCACACCCCGCTGCAGTGGAGCGCCATGGAGCCGGCCCACGTGCTGGCCGAAAAGCAGCGTCAGCTCAAGCACCACCCGCTGAGCCGCCACATCGGGCTCCGCTTCCACGACATCGAGATGAGCCTGCTGGAAGGCAGGCTTGCCCGTGGCGATCGCCGCCTCGCGGACGTAGTGGAGCGCGCCTACGCGCTCGGCGCACGATTCGACGGGTGGGAGGATCAGTTCACCCCGCGACACTGGCGTCAGGCCTTCGAGCAGTCCGGGCTGGAGCCGGACCAGTACCTGGCGCCGCTGCCGGAGTCGAGCCGACTGGCCTGGGACCACATCGACGTCGGCGTGGACAGCGCGTTTCTCACCAAAGAGCTGCGCAAGCTCGAGCAGGGTCGGGTCGGCCCCGCCTGCGGCGTCCCGGGCGACACCGCCGACCACGGACAGGCCTGCCTGAGCTGCGGGCTCCCCTGCCTGGAGGAGGCACCGTTCCGGGCGGTGACCGCCCCCCACGACGGGGCCGCCGCCGCGGAAGACTCCGCGGCCCCCGGCGGCCCCCCCGGGCGGCTGCGACTGTTTTTCACCAAACGCGAGCAGGCCGCTTATCTGGGCCATCTCGACCTGATCCGGCACCTGCCCAGGATCCTCCGGCGGGCCGGCCTGAGGCCCGCCTACAGCCAGGGATACAATCCCCGTCCGCGGCTCCAGTTCACGCCGCCCTTGCCGGTGGGCGCAGAGGGGCTGTGCGAGGCGTGCGAGGTCTGGATCCACGTCCCGGCCGCCCCTCCGGAACCGGCGGAGCTCCTGCACCGTTTGGCAGGCGTGACCCTGACCGGGCTGGACTTCACTGGCGCGCAGTGGCTGGCGGAGCAGGAGCCGGCGCTCACCAAGCTCTGCCACGGCGCCGACTATCGACTGGCCCTCACAGGGGACGCCGACAGGGCGACGATCGCGGCACGGATCGCCGAGCTGGTCGCCAGGCCCAGCTGGCCGGTGACCCGCACCAGCAGACGGCGAAAGCAGGAGCGTGAGCTGGACCTGCGCCCGTCGCTTCTCGAGCTGAAGCTCGCCCCGGAGGCGGCCAGCACGACGCCCCCCGGGGCGAATCGCGCGGACGGCCTGCAGGTAGAATTCGCGCTGGTTCAACGAGCCGAAGGCACGCTCCGGCCCCGAGAGCTGTTGGAAGCGCTTCTCCCGGGCGCCCCCCTTCGTCTGTGCCGCACCGGCCATTTCACCCTCGAAAAGGGTGTAAGAACACGGCTACGGCCTTGACGACGCGAATGGGCTCTCCTATTATCCCTCCACTCAACCGGAGGCGAGCCACGCCAGGGCCCAGTATGCAGCGCAACCCAGTCTTGTTCCAACGCTCGAAACCGCGCCCCGAGGGCAAGGCCTCATGCGCGGACTGCCGGCAAGGCAAAACCCTGGCCTCCTCGATACGACGCCTCCCTCGCCTGACGACGGAGGCGTTGCTCTTTTTGGCCCCCGCGCGGTCCGGCCACTCCAGCCGACCGTCCAGGACGAATGAACGGGCCCATAGCTCAGCTGGTCAGAGCCGCCGGCGCATAACCGGTAGGTCCCTGGTTCGAATCCAGGTGGGCCCATCTTACGGAGGTTTCACGTGGACGTAAGAGCACAGATAAAAATCCTCCTGAATCTTCAGGACTTCGACGGCAAGATCATCGGGATGAACAAAAAGCTGAAGGAGCTGCCAGACCAGCTCGCCGAGATCACCGCCGATGTGACCCAGCTGCAGGCGCTGGTGACCCAGGAGCGCTCCGAGCTGGAGCAAGAGGACAAGTGGAAGTCCGAAAAGGAGGAGGAGCACCAGTTCATCGAGGCGCAGATCGGCCGGCTCCGGAAGCAGATGCAGGAGGCGCGCGGTCACCGGGAGACAATGGCTCTCCAGCGCCAGCTGGACTCCAGCCGAAAACAGAGCTCCGAGCTGGAGGACGAGATCCTCCAGATGATGAATGCCGTGGAGGCTCGACGCGCCGCCATCGGCGACCATGAGGCCTCTCTGCAGCAGCTCAAGGACCAGCTGGCCAAGGAGGAGGAGCAGATCAAGGCCGAGATGGAGTCACTGACGACGGAGCTGGAGAAAGTCACTGCCGAGCGGGACAAGGGCACCGAGGGCCTCGATCCCGACGTAAAAAAGCGCTACACGGTGCTCTCTACCCGCCGTCATCCCTCCATCGTGGAGGCCATTGACGGACACTGCTGCGGCTGCAACATTGCAGTCCAGCCCCAGCTCTACAACACCCTGTTCTATGCCAACTCCATGGAGTACTGCCCCCTGTGCCAGCGCATGATCTACCTCAAGTCTGCCGTCTTTGGTGAGCCGGACGAGCAGGCCGGGGAAGGGGCCTAGTCAGAGCGCCGATCGGTTTGAGCTCCCATCGCCGGATCGAGCGGCAGAACTTCCTGGAACCCCACTCCTCGTCTTGACATCCTCGCCCCCACCGCCATCATGGGTGGGTCGATGCCCCGCCGGAGTCGGTGAGGTGGTCGCCGGCGCCCAAAAAGGGCGCGGGAGGAAAGTCCGAGCTCCTGTGGGCAGGGTGCTGGATAACGTCCAGTCGGGGCGACCCGAAGGAAAGTGCCACAGAAAGCAGACCGCCCACCCTAGGGTTTCGGCCCCGGTGGGTAAGGGTGAAAGGGTGCGGTAAGAGCGCACCGGATTCCCGGCGACGGGGATCGCATGGTAAACCCCACCCGGAGCAAGACGAAGAGGAAGCGACCCGCAGGGTCCGGGGCGCCCGCCCCCGCCGCTTCCAGGTAGTCGCTCGAGCCCGCCGGCAACGGCGGGCCTAGATGAATGGCCACCGCCTCCGCAGGGCAACCGATGGAGGAACAGAACTCGGCTTACGGCCGACCTCCGACGGGGCATCGACATTAAAAGCAGAACAATCGCAACGTCCGACCATGGCAGGGGAATCAGGACCCACAGCTCTCCGCTCCGCTCTCCGCTCTGCTCTCCGCTCCGCTCTCCGCTCTGCTCTCCGATTTCCGATTTCCGCTCTCCGCTCTCCGATCTCCGCTCTCCGCTCTCCGATAGTCCAACCCCCCACAAAACAGCCCCGGATTATTAACCCTTGCGGTTCCCCCGAGCCTTTGCTATTGGATCGGCCCCTAACTCCTTGCTCCCGCCGCATGTGGGGGCTCAAGCTTCTGTCGGCCAAGGCCGCGGAACTCGACCCGAGAGGAGGCATTATGCCTGAGGTCCTTTCTGCCCGGGACAACCCGGAAACCCTGCGCGAGTACGAGTGCGTGCTCATCCTGCGGCCGGACACGCTGCAGGAGGGCATCCTCACCCTGAACAACAAGATCAAAGAGCTGATCGAAAAAGACGAAGGCCGGATGCTGCTGGTGGAGAACTGGGGCAAGCGGCGCCTCGCCTACGAGATCCGCAAGCAGCTCAAGGGCATCTACATGTACTACATGTTCCTTGGGCACAGCCCGCTGATCAGGGAGTTGGAGCGGAACTTCCGGATGTTGGAGTCGATCATCCGCTACTTCACGGTCCGGGTGGACGAAAACATCGATCCCACCGCGAGGCCGGGCGAGCTCTCGGAGGAGGCGTTCCTCGCCGCCTCGGCCACCCGCCCCGACGAGGAAGAGCTGGCCACGGGGTACGTGATGACGGGCACCGGCGAAAAGATCCCGGTATCCAAGCTGGGCTATCGGTCCAAGGCCGAGCAGGATGCGTTCGATGACGAGCTGGACGATCCGCTGGCCACGGTCGACGAGGACAGCGACGAAACAGATTTGGACGCCGAATTCTCAGAGGATGAGCCCCCGGAGGAGCTCGTCGAAGGCAAAGACGAGCCCGCCGAGAAGCCGGCCGACTCGGGCGAGAAAGAGGAGGCGTAACCCATGGAGTTCCGAAGAAAGAAAATGCGCCGTCGCGGGTTTGGCCGCCGCAAGGTCTGCCGCTTCTGCGCCGACAAGACCGTGGTAATCGACTACAAGAGCCCCCAGGTTCTCCGGTACTTCATCACCGAGCGCGGCAAGCTCGTCCCCCGGCGGATCTCCGGAAACTGCGCCAAGCATCAGCGAAGGGTCACCATGGCCATCAAGCGCGCCCGGATGCTGGCACTCATGCCCTTCAAGGCCAGCGGTCGATAGGAGGACAGAGATGCCGATGCAGGTCATTCTGAAGGAAGACGTCTCCAATCTCGGCCAGATGGGCGATTTGGTGTCTGTGAAACGCGGCTACGGTCGCAACTACCTCATTCCCAAGGGACTGGCCGTCGAGGCGACCTCCCGGAACGTCAAACACCTGGAGCACGAGCGCCGCGTCATCGATCAGCGCCGCGAGAAGATGCGGGAGCACGCCCGCAGCCTGGCCCAGAAGCTCGCCGGAATCAGCGTCACAATCTCCAAGAACACCACCGACGAGGATCGACTCTACGGCTCGGTCACGAACCGGGAGATCGCGGACGCGCTCTCCGAGGAGGGAATCACCATCGACCGCCGTAAGATCGAGATCGGCGAGCCGATCCGCAGCCTCGGCGTGTTCACGGTGAAGGTCAAGCTCAGTCCCGAGCTGACCGGCGAGGTCAAGGTCTGGGTCATCAAGGCCGAGTAGCAAGCTGGCCAGCACGCCGACCGGTTTGGTCTGAGCGAGCCGGGCTCAGCTAGGGAGAGGTCGTGGCAGGAGAACCCGGAGATCGTCAACGGCTGGAGGGGCGCGGACCCTCGGCGCCGCCCGCCGCGGCGCGCCGCGCCGGCGCGCGCACGCTCCCCAACGCCACGGACGCCGAAGCCTCGGTCCTGGGCGCAATCCTGCTCCGCAACGAGCTCTTCCACCAGGTCGCGGGCTACGTCTCCGAAGCGGACCTCTACAGCCCGCGGCACCAGCTCATTTTCGCGGCCATGTCCGAGGTGGACAAGGCCGGCAAACCCCTGGACCCCATCACCCTCGAAGAGCAGCTTCAGCGTACCGACGGCCTGCAGAAGGCGGGCGGGATGGACTACCTGCTCGAGCTCACCGACATCCTCCCCACCGCCGAGAACGTCATGCACTACGTGCACATCGTTCGAGACAAGGCGATGGTCCGCCGGCTGATCCAGGTCACCACCGAGATCGCCGCCGAGGGGTATGGAGACTACGGGGCCGCCGAGGACTTCCTCGGGCAGGCGGAGCAGGCCATCTTCCAGATCACCCAGCGCTCCCGGGCGCGCTCCTACGAGCACGTTCGCCCCATCCTCCAGGACACGTTCAAGCTCCTCGAAATCCGCGGAAAAGGAGGCGACCTCACCGGCGTTGCCACCGGGTTCACGGAGTTCGACCGCATGACCAACGGGCTGCAGGCCGGCTCCCTGGTCATCGTGGCCGCCCGGCCGTCCATGGGAAAGACCAGCCTGGCGCTGAACATGGCGTCCCACGCCGCCATCAGCCACGGGATCCCGGTGATCGTGTTCTCCCTGGAGATGACCAAGGAGCAGCTCGTGGAACGCCTCTTGTGCTCCGAGGCGCGGGTGGAGGCGGACCGGCTGCGCAAGGGCAACCTGAGCGGTGAGGACTGGAAGCAGCTCACCGCCGCCGCGAGCCGGCTGGATCCCGCGAAGATCTACATCGATGACTCCCCATCGGCGTCGCTGCAGCAGGTGCGCTCCAAGTGCCGGCAGTGGCGCTCTGATCGGCAGATCTTCAGCGAGCGCGATCCGACCGCCATCGAGTCCCCCAAGGGCCTCGTGGTGATCGATTATCTGCAGCTCATGCAGGCCACGACGTCCTCCGGCAGGGCCATGGAGAGCCGCGAGCGAGAGGTCTCGGAGATCTCCCGGGGGCTCAAGGCGATGGCCAAGGAGCTCGACCTGCCGGTGCTCGCGCTGAGCCAGCTCAACCGTCAGGTCGAGAAGCGCGAGGACAAGCGCCCCAACCTCTCGGACCTCCGAGAGTCGGGCGCCATCGAGCAGGACGCGGACCTGATCGGATTCATCTACCGCCCCGACTTCTACGAAAAAGACGAAGACAAGCGAACCGGGACCGCGGAGCTGATCATCGGCAAGCAGCGCAACGGCCCAACGGGCACCGCGGAACTGGCTTTCGTGGGGAAATACACCCTGTTCGAGAACCTCTCCCGACGGCAAGATCCCTACCAGGATTAGGGATCTTGTGCAGACCGGACGCGTGAATCTATAATAGCCGCCACCGTCGAACCGAGGTGACCCCCGCGCGCGGTCGCAGCTGCCCCCGCGCAGAGCGGGTCGGGATTCGACCGCTGCAGGTGAACAAAGGAGAACGCACGATGATGACCCGGATTGGACTCGCCCTGTGCATCCTCATGGCCCCTTCGGCCGCGTCGGCCAAGGTCCTCAAGGTCGGAGACAAGGCCACCGACTTCACCCTCAAGGACTCCCGGGGCAAGGTCTACACCTTGGCTTCGTTCAAGAAGAGGGTCCTCGTGATGTGGTACGAGGGCAAGAACTCCAAAGAGCAGAACCGCTGGATCAAGGACAAGCTCAAGAAGCTCCGCGACACCGGCGTGATCAAGGAGGCGCTGTACCAGAGCGTGGGCATCGCGAACTTTCAGGAAACCGCCGTGCCGAACTTCCTGATCAACATGGTCATCAAAAGCGAGATCAAGAAGACGGGCGCCATCATCCTGTGCGACCGAACCGGCCACATGATGCAGCACTGGGGCTTCCGCAACGGCCGGAGCAACATCTACATCTTCGACAAGGACCGTCGCCTCCGGTTCAAGGTGTCCGGGCCCCAGTCCAAGCGCTCCGGAAACCGGCTGATCCGCCTGATCAAGCGCCTGCAGCGCATGTAGGCCGCGCCGCTCCGAATCCTCACACCGTACCGTTCATTGACAAGCGCCTGGGAGTAGCCCTACCCTGGAGACTCACTCTATTGAGGTATTTCCACGACCGAGCGGACCGCGCTTCCAGCGTCAGGTCCGACACGTTTGCGACTTTCTAGTCATCAAAGGAGAGAGACAATGCGTATCAAACACCTGCTGACGTGCCTGCTGGCCGGCGCCCTGGGCCTGGGCCTCACGGCTTGCGGCGACGACGACAGCAACAACACCCCCGTCTGCGGTAACGGCATCCTCGAAACCGGTGAGGCTTGTGACGGAATCGAGCTCAACAGTCAGACCTGTATCACTCAGGGCAGGGAGGGAGGCACCCTGGCCTGCGCCGGCAACTGCACCTTCGACCTCTCCGGTTGCACCGGTAGCGCCGGCTGCGGAGACGGAGAGCTCCAGGTGGGTGAGGTGTGCGACGGCACCAACCTCGACGGCGTCACGTGCGAGGACCAGGGGCTCGTGAGCGGCACGCTGGCCTGCAGCGCCGACTGCACCAGCTACGTGACGACCGGCTGCGAGGACCCGGTGACCGATTGCACTCCGGACGAGTCGGTCAGCCTCAGCCACGGGTCTGTGGTGGTGATCGAAGTCGACACCGCCACCGAGAGCGACAGTGGCGACGTATCCTGTGAAGAGGGCGGCAGCCCCGCGGCGGAGCGTCTGGTGGAGATCGTCCTGGACGCCGACGGCGACCTCGCGGTCACGTCCTCCGGCGACTGGCACATCTTTGCGCTCTTCCCGGACAACGCCTGCTTCAGCTCCAACGCGGAGATCGGCTGCCACGACCCCTATACGGACGGTCCCACGGGAGTGTTCTCCGGCTTGAGCGCCGGGACCTACTACCTGGCCGTCTCGGACTGGAACGACCAGCAGTCCGGAAGAGTTGAGTGCAGCTTGGGGTTCTATCCGGCCGGCGGCGAGATCTGCAACAACGCGACCGACGACGACGGAGACGGCCTGGTCGACTGTGACGACAGCGATTGTGACACGGTCCCCTTCTGCATGGCCGAGAACTGCACCAACGGGGTGGACGACGATCTCAACGGCGCCGCCGACTGCGCCGACTTCACCTGTCTGGGCACCGCGGGCTGCGTGGGCGGCGTGTGCGTCGCCGACACCGACCTCGGCGTGATCAGCAGCTCCGCCGACGCCACGGCCACCTTCGACACCTCCGCCGCCTCCCACACCTACGACCTCTCCTGCGGGACCGCCGGAAACGCCGAGCACGTGGTGGCATTCACCCTGGCCGCCACTTCTTTGGTGTCGGTGGCCTTCACCCAGTCCACCAGCGACGCCAACGTGCTTTCGTTCAACTTCGAGGGCCCCGCGGGGAACACCTGCGCGGACCAGGAGTATTTCTGCATCGTGCCCACCAGCACGGACATCGGCGGACTCCTCACCACGGATCCGCTCCCGCCGGCCAACTACTACTTCATTGTCGAGGCGAACAACGGCGGCGGTCCGGTCACAACGGTCTTCTCGGTCGACCTGTATTGCCCCCCCGGGCAGCACAACGAAAACGGGAGCTGCGTGGCAAACGCCTGCCAGGCCACTGACCTCGGCACCTTCGGCGGCACGCTGATCACGGCCCAGGGCGACAGCTGCACCGGCACCTACTGGTACGGCGCGAACTCGCTGGCCTGCACCGGCTGGCCCGCGGGCGCCGAGGAGCTGGTCTACTCGGTGACCATCCCCGCCGGTACCACGGTCAACATCACCCAGACCCCCACCGGCGGCGCGACGCAGGACACGTCTCTGTACGTGCTCACCACCTGCGAGGACTGGCTCGGCGCCACCTGCGTGGCCGGCGCGGACGACACCCTGGGCGGTGAGGCCGAAACCCTGTCGTACACCAACAGCGCCACCTCCGACCGGCTCATCTACATCATCGCCGACTCCTACAGCGGCTGCGGCACCTTCGACCTGACGATTCAGTAGCCGGCGCTCAGTCGAGAGCGATCGGCCTCTCCACGGCAGACAGCGGCCGATCGCTCGCAATTCCCTGAAATCCTACGCCCCTCCCGTTACTTTCCGCACTCGCGACAAATTCAGTACAATGGGGTTCATGGCACCCTCGAACTCCTGCCGCAGCGGAATCCGGCACAGCCCAGCGCAGCGACCCGGTTCGGTCGCCACCGCGGGACCGGGCCGGCTGCTGTTCGTCGCGGCGACGCTCGCCCTGCTGGCGGGTTGCGGAGGCGACGAAGCACCCGACGTGTGCGGAAACGGCGTCCTCGAACCTGCGGAGCAGTGCGACGGCCCCGAGCTCGGGGACGAGAGCTGCCAGAGCCTCGGCTTCACCAGCGGCAATTTGGCCTGCACCTCCGATTGCACCTACGAGCTCCGCGGCTGCACGGGCTGCGGAAACGGCGTCCTCGAGCTCGATGAGGCGTGCGACGGTGTCGAGCTGGGGTCCCAGGCGTGCCGCACTCTGGGATTCGCCGGCGGCGTATTGGCCTGCCGGGACGACTGCTCCTTCGAGCTCCGCGGCTGCGAACAGGGGTGCGGGAATGCGCTCGTGGAGGGAGCCGAGGACTGTGACGGAGCCGACCTCGCTGGGCAGAGCTGCCAGAGTCTGGGGTATACGTCGGGTACGCTCGCGTGCACGGCGACGTGCTCCCTCGACGTGAACGACTGTACGGGCGGCCTCGCCCCGGTCGGCGCCCCCTGCGCCGCCGACGCCGAGTGTCGGACCGGCGCCTGCTGGAACGAGGTGGAAACCGGGATGCCCGATGGCATGTGTACTGCCCGGTGCGTGGACGTCGAGGGCGAGCTGAGCTGCGCCGCCCCGGGTGCGATCTGTGTCTGTTTCGACGAGGAGTGCATCGAGGCGTGGTGCGTGAGCGGCTGTGACCCCGAGGACACTGGCTCCTGCCGCGACGCCTACGCGTGTCAAACCCTGCTCGGAGGCGCGAGCGTCTGTTGGGCAGCGTGCACCGGTGACACCCAGTGCACCACCACCGCTCTGTGTGACAGCGAAGCCGGCTCGCAGACCGCGGGCTTCTGTCAGACGCCCGACGAGGACTGCACAAACACCACGGACGACGACTTCGACGGCCTGGTGGACTGTGCCGACCCGGACTGCAACGCCGAGTGCCCCGGCGGCGAGATCTGCGACAACACCACCGATGACGACGCGGACGGTCTGGTGGACTGCGACGACGGCGAGTGCGTGGCGCACACCAGCTGCACGGGCGTTGCCTGCACCCCCACCAGTGCCCTGACCTTGGACGCGACCATGAACAATGCCGCAAACGACGACACCGGCTCCACGGACGCCGTGGACGACTGGTGCGGCCAGGGGTTCGACAGGTGGACCGGACCGGAAATCGCCTACGACCTCACAGTGACCGCGAATCTCATCGTCGCCGTTGACCTGATCGGCGTCACCGCTGACGTGGACCTCTTCGTACTGCGGGACGACGGCTCCTTCGGTGCCTGCAATCCCATCGCCTGCGTCGCTTTTTCAACGGACGAGGGCGTGGCTGACGAGTCCGTAACGTTCGAGGCGACGCCCGGATACACCTACACCATCGTCATCGACGGTTGGGACGCCGCGGTCGCCACCTATGATCTCGTCGTGAGCGCGTCCCTCGGCGAGATCTGCGACAACAACACCGACGAGGACGGCGACGGCCTGGTAGACTGCGACGACCCCTCCTGCTTCGGTCAGGGCCCCTGCACCACCGAAACCAACTGCCTCGACGGCTACGACAACGACGTCGACGGACTCACCGACTGCGCCGACAGCGACTGCGCGGGCGCGGCCTACTGCAACGCCACGGTGGTGTTCTCCGAGGGCTTCTCCCCGTGGCCTCCGGCCGGTTGGACCATCGGGGACGGCAGCAGCGACGGGAACACCTGGCAGCCATCCAACGGGACGCGCACCCTGAACGGCGCCACCGGGAGCTTCGCCATGTGTGACTCCGACGGTCCCGGGCCCGGCCCGGTGCTCAACGAGTCCCTCACGTCCCCGGTGATGGATCTGTCAGCCCACACCTCCGTCTGGCTGGGCTACGTGCACAACTTCACCCAGTACGGCGTCAACAACCAGGACGATTTCGGGACCGTCGAGGTCAGCACCGGCGCCTCCTGGATCCCGGTCGTCACCTATGGCACCACCCAGAGCGGCCCCGTGGTGCTCGACCTCTCCTCCGAGCTCGCCGGCTCCTCCACCGCCCAGATCCGCTTCCACTACGTGGACGGCGGCGGCTGGGCCTGGTACTGGCTCATCGATTCCATCGAGGTTCGCGGCGCGAATTAGCGAGGCGCTCCTACAGCGCTCCCGCCCGCTCCCGCGGCCCGCCCGACGCAGTTGCCCCGCGCGGTGCAACCTCGTATCATGGCATCGCCATGGCAAGGTCCCCCCGTCCCAACGACTCCGGCGCCGGTGAGCGCATCGGCAAGTACGCGATCGCGGATCGACTGGGTCGGGGCTCCATGGGGGAGGTCTACCTGGCGCACGACGCCGGCCTCGGCCGCGACGTGGCGCTGAAGATCCTCGCCGAGGCCCACCGCGACAACCCGGAGCTGCGGGCGCGCTTCGTGCGGGAGGCGCGCGCCATGGCGATGATCTCGGACCCCCACGTGGTGCAGGTCTTCGGCATCGACGAGCACGACGGGCTGCCCTTCTTCGTGATGGAGTTCCTGGCCGGTCGCGACCTGTCCGGGCTGATCAAGGACACCGGCGGGATCGCGCCCCACGAGGCCGCGCAGATCATCCTCCTGGCCGTTCGCGGTCTCCGCGCCGCCGCGACGAAGGGCCTCGTGCACCGGGACATCAAACCGGCGAACATCATCGTCACCGAGGACGGCAACGTGAAGGTGACCGACTTTGGGCTGGCCAAGCAGATCAATGTCGATCCGGAGCTGACCGCGGCCGGCGTCGTCGTGGGAACGCCGGACTACATCGCGCCCGAGCAGGCCCGCGGCGATCCCATGGACAGCCGCGCCGACATCTACTCCCTGGGCTGCTCCCTGTTTCACCTGATCGCGGGGACGCCGCCCTTCCGGGAACCCAATGGGCCGAACACCTACATGGCGATCATCAACCGCCACATGAACAACCCCCGACCTCATCTCGACGACGTACACCCGGACGTCGATCCGGACCTGGGCGCCATCTGCGAGCGCATGATGGCCCGACGCCCGGAGGAACGCCCCGACTTCGACGAGCTGGTGACCGTCCTCGAGCAGATCACGACGCGCCTCCAGGGCCAGCTCCCCCAGGTGAAACACAGGTCGAGCACCTCTTCGCAGTCGACCGTCAACGACGGACCGCCCGTCCGGGGTCGCCGGTCCGGCCACCCCAGCGCGAGCGCCTCGTTTCTGCAGGGCACCTGGATCTCCGAGGGGGTCGCCGGGCTGCCGGGCTGGGCGATCATCGTGACGATCCTCTGCGCGGCAGTGTTTCTCGTGGGCCTCGGTCTGCGCCTGACCGGGCCCTGACGATCACTTTGACAGGGTGAAGGAGCGGAGCAGCACGCCGTTGGGCTCGAGGCCGTGGAGCCGGCGCACGGCGTCCACGAGGGTCTCCGGCAGGTAGCGCCCCCACATCTTGATGGGCAGCTCGGACACGCGAACCGTGGGCGCGTAGGCCACGGCCAGCAGGTACTCGATGAGGAAACGCGCGTTCTCCGCGATCTGCCCGGAGTAGGACTGGCGCTCCCGCAGCCG
Organism: bacterium; assembly: GCA_043825095.1. GTDB lineage: Bacteria > Myxococcota_A > Polyangia > HGW-17 > JAJRWW01 > JBDRSE01. The sequence continues at coordinate 6,677 of JBDRSE010000383.1, read as the reverse complement.
CAGGATCCGCCGCTCGTGCAGGGACCGCCCCAGCTCGGACTCGATCAGCTCCGGGTAGGTGGTCAGGATCACCTCCGTGCGCACCGTGCGCTCGCCGGTTTCGACGAACCGCGGAAAGTTCCGGCGGGCCTCCTCAGGGTTCAGGCCGCGGCTGGCGGCGGCGGCCCAGTCCATGTCGCGCGCCTCGTCCACGAGCTGCCCCACGGGCGGAAGGTCGATGTCCACCTGCAGGTTGGTGGCGTTGTAGTGCCCGCGGTGCACCTCGCGCTCCAAGACGGAGACGTTGGGCTCTTCGGCGAGCATGCGCTCGGCCCACTGCAGCTCCTCTTCGTCCCCGATGACCTTGAAGCCGATGATGTCATTGATGGACAGATCCTCGCGGTTCAGCGCGATCTCACTGCTCCGGAATCCGGACGCCACCCGCCGCTCCGCCGAGACGAAGTCGGCGCGCATCTGCTCCTGGGTGCTGATGAGCTGCTGCAGATCGACGCCTTGTTCCACGGCGCGCCCCGAGGCGAGCAGCTCCGCCTCCCCCCGGATCAGATCCGCCAGGGCGTCCGCGGTGCGGTAGGCGGCCTTCTCGGCCACGCGCTGCGGTCGTTTGATCCGGCTGATGGACACCAGCCGGTGCTCCGGCGCGAACAGGAGCAGTCCGTCGACGGGGAGCCGGGGAAAGAACTCTTCGGGGCTCTCCCGGAAGGCCGCCGTGAGGAATTCGATCCGCGGATCGGACACCGGTACGCACTCGATCAGCCGCTCCCGCAGCTGCTGCTTGTAGGCGACACGCTCCACAGACAGCCCCACGCCGTACAGCCGCTGGAAGAACCGCAGCATGTGCTCCTGCACCGAGGGACAGGACACCATGGACTCGTAGAGAAAGATCTCTGTGAGCCGGCGCCCGTCCTCGGGGTGGAGGTCGTCGTTCAGCCAGCGCAGGGTGATGTCGAAGAGCTCACCCCGGTGCATCAAGCCCGTCAGGTACACGCGCGTCCCTTCGCCGCGACCGCGGCCAGACTGGATAGGATGCCGGAAGATCGGGCGCGGTGCAAAAGGTAAATGGATCGGGGTCAAGACCCCGGTTTACGTGCCCCCCCAGGTCCGAAACCGTCCCACGTCCAGGTGCACGAAGTTGGAATTCGGATAGCGGCCGACCCCGCCCAAGCGCCGCTGCTTCAGGTAGCCAAACAGCCGGCTCACGTCCACGCCCACCAGGCGAAAGTCCACCGCGCGGCCGAGCCGGTGGTTGCTGCTGCGCGCCACCTGCCGCCCCTTCTTCCGCAGCATCTCGTTGAACTTCTCGTGCCGAAAGCCGGAGACGACATGCACCTCCTGCGCGCCGAGGTGACGCGCCGCCTCGAGGACCCAGCGGATCAGCCGCGGCTCCATCTGGGTCCGGCGATGCGTCCACCGACAGCGAAAGAACCGGTTGACCAGCGGGGCAGACGGCGTCCCCTGCCCCACCACCGGGAGGAGCTCACCGGTGTGGAGGTTGAGCAGGTTGATCACCGGCGCGGCCCGCTGTCCAACGGCCGCGCGGGCAGCCCGCCGCAGAGGCGACGGATGGGCGCGTTTGTGGGCAGGGGACCCCCGCTTGGCCGCGCTTGGCCGCGCCTCGACGGGGGGCGCCATCAGCGCAGCTCCGAGCCAGAGGAAAACGAGCGCACGAGTCATGGACGGATCATAGCCCATCCTCCGGACCACGCAAAATCCCTTGCGCCGGCCCGGGGCCGCCCGTACCGTGAGGGACATGGACCGAAAAACCACCCTGGCCTCGCGCCGCATCGTGCTCGGCATCACCGGCGGCATCGCCGCCTACAAGTCAGCGGAGCTCTGCCGGGGACTGATCGGCGCCGGTGCGGAGGTACACTGCGTCCTGACCGCCGCCGCCACGCGGTTCGTGGGCGCGACGACCTTCGAGGCGCTCAGCGGGAACCCCACGGCAACGGACCTGTTCGCCCCGGCCGAGCCGGGGGTGATCGAGCACATCCGCCTCGCCGACACGGCCGAGCTGGTGGTCGTGGCGCCCGCCACGGCGAGCTTCTTGGCGCGCACGGCGCACGGACTGGCCGACGACCTGCTGGGCGCGGTGATCCTGGCGACACGGGCGCCGCTCCTGGTGGCGCCGGGCATGAACGTCAACATGTGGCAGAACCCGGCGACGCAGGCCAATGTCGAGCTGCTGCGCGCTCGGGGCGTGCACTTCGTCGGTCCGGACGAGGGCGACCTGGCCTGCCGGACCTACGGCACCGGACGCATGGCCGAGCCGACACGGATCGTGGAGGCCGCCACCGCGGTGCTGCTGCCCAAAGACCTTTCGAACCGCCGGGTCCTGGTGACCGCAGGCGCCACCCGGGAGGCCCTGGATCCGGTGCGATTTCTCTCCAACCGCTCCACGGGAAAGATGGGGTTCGCGCTCGCTCGAGCGGCGGCCGGCCGGGGCGCAGAGGTCACGCTGGTCTGCGGACCGAGCGCGCTTGTGCCCCCGCTGAACGTGACGTTCGTGCCCGTGGAGTCGGCCGCCGACATGGCCGGAGCGGTGCTGGCGCGGGCTGACGACATGGACGTGGTCATCAAGGCCGCTGCCGTGGCGGACTGGCGACCTCGAGACGTGGCGGACACGAAGCTGAAGAAGGCTGACGCACCGGACCGGCAGGCGCTCGAGCTCTGTCGCACCACGGACATCCTGGCCGAGCTGGGCGCGCGCCGCACCGGCCGTCTCCCGGTGCTCGTGGGATTTGCCGCCGAAACCGGTGATCCAGCCGCCGAGGCAGCCCGGAAGCTGCGCGCCAAGGGCTGCGACCTGGTGGTCGCCAACGACGTCAGCGCACCGAACGCCGGCTTCGGCACCGACACCAACCAGGTGGTACTCGTGTGGCCCGACTCCCCCCCCGTGCACCTTGCCCTCGCCAGCAAGGACGAGATCGCGCACCAGGTGCTGGACGCCGTGCTCCAACTCCTGGACTGAGGCGCCACCGGAACAGTTCGCGGTCACCGCGCCGGCACCTACATGTCGGCGGATCCGGCGTAGGCCGTAGACAAAGGGAATGCCGAGGGGAAAACCTTGGTATTGACGGGGCCTGCTCTAGAGACTATGTTCCAGCTTCCGAAAACGGCGCTGCAGGCGCCATAAAGCTCAACGATCCCCGGAGGACTGCTGAAATGACACGGCTAGCCATCAATGGTTTCGGACGTATCGGTCGCTGCGTGATGAGGCTGCTCGACGGACACCCCGAGCTGGAGCTCGTGGCCGTTAACGACCTCATGAACCCCAAGGATCTGGTGCACATGCTTCGATACGACTCGGTGCACGGTCGTTTCGAGGGGGCGCAGGAGAAGGACGGAAACCTCGTTCTCGGCGGGAAAACAATCAAGATCACCGCGGAGCGGGATCCGACCAAGCTCCCCTGGAAGGCGCTCGGTGCGGACGTTGTGCTCGAGTGTACGGGCCTGTTCCGGGATCGCGACAAGGCCGCCCTGCACCTCGAGGCGGGAGCCAAGAAGGTGCTGATCAGTGCCCCGGCCAAGGCGCCTGACGGCACCTTCGTCATGGGCGTGAACCACGAAACCTATGATCCGGCCGAGCACCACGTGATCTCCAACGCGTCCTGCACCACCAACTGTCTGGCGCCGGTGGCCAAGGTCCTGCACGACAGCTTCAAGATCACGTCCGCGGTCATGACCACGATTCACAGCTACACCAATGACCAGCGCATTCTGGACGCGCCGCACAAGGACCTGCGGCGGGCGCGCGCCGGCGCCCTCTCCATGATCCCCACCACCACGGGCGCGGCCCGGGCCATCGCGCTGGTGATCCCTGACCTCGAGGGCAAGATCGACGGCATGGCCATCCGCGTGCCGACCCCGAACGTGTCCCTGGTGGATCTCGTCGCCTCCGTGGGGCAGGCCCCGGCCGACGCCGCGGCGGTCAACGCCAAGCTGCGGGCCGCTGCCGCCGACGGCCCCTTGGCCGGCTTCCTCGCGGTCACCGACGAGCCGGTGGTGTCCATCGACTTCAACGGCGTCACCGCCTCGTCCACCGCCGATCTTTCCTGCACGCTGGTGCAGGGCAACCTGGTGAAGGTGCTCTCCTGGTACGACAACGAGATGGGCTACTCGGCGCGGCTGCTGGACCTGGCGGGCTACGTGGCAAGCAAGCTCTAGGGCGAGCGAACATGGGACTCAAGGACAAGATTCAGTCCATCGAGGATCTCGACCTCACCGGAAAGCGGGTCTTCGTGAGGGTGGACTTCAATGTGCCCCTCGCCGAGGACGGGACCGTGGCCGACGACACTCGGATCCGCATGGCGCTGCCCACCATTCAGCACGCCCTCGACAAGGGGGCCAGGGTCATCCTGGCGTCCCACCTGGGCCGCCCCAAGGGCGGGGCGGACCCCAAGCTGAGCCTCGAGCCGGTCGGACTGCGCCTCGCCGAGCTGCTGGCCCGGGACGTCGTGCTGGTCGACGAGGTCGTGGGGGACGGCGCGCGCAACCGCGTCATGGCCCTGCGGGACGGCGAGGTGCTGCTGCTGGAGAACCTGCGGTTCCACCCGGGTGAGAAGAAGAACGACACGCAACTTTCCAAGGAGCTGGCCGCGCTGTGCGACGTGTACGTCAACGACGCCTTCGGCACGGCGCACCGGGCCCACGCCTCCACGGCAGGGATGGCGGAACACGTGAACGTCAGGGCCGCCGGGCTCCTGATGATCCGGGAGCTGGAGGCCTTCGCCCAGCTGCTCGAGTCGCCCGAACGTCCGCTGGTGGCGCTGCTCGGAGGGGCCAAGGTGTCGGACAAGATCCAGGTGCTCAGGAGCTTGTTGGATCGGGTGGATGCGCTCGTCATCGGCGGCGCCATGGCCAACACTTTCCTGCTCGCCCAAGGGCACGAGGTGGGCAAATCCCTGGCCGAGCCGGACAAGCTCGACCTGGCCCGGGACATCCTGAGCGGCGCTGCCGCCCGGAAGGTCGCGCTGCACCTGCCGACGGACGTGTTGGTAGCCAAGGATCGAGAGGCCAGTGAGGGCCGCGCCGTCGCCGTTACGGACGTGGCGCCGGACGACCTCATCTTGGACATCGGCCCCGACAGCAGCGCGGCCTTCGGCAAGCTCGTGGCCGAGGCGAAGACGGTCTTCTGGAACGGGCCCATGGGCCTGTTTGAACGCGCTCCCTTTGCCGAAGGCACCTACGCGCTGGCCCGGGCCGTGGCCGAGAGCAGCGCCGTCTCGGTGGTGGGCGGCGGAGATTCCGTGGCCGCTGTCAACCGCGCCGGCGTGGCGGAGCGAATCAGTCACATCTCCACCGGTGGAGGCGCGTCGCTGGAGTTGGTGCAGGGCATGGTGCTCCCCGGCGTCAGGGCGCTCGAGAGCTGAACAACGGGGCGTCTGCGGAGCACCTGTCTCCTCCCTGCGCACCCAGAGAAACGAGAATCCGATGAGTCGCGTTCCCTTTGTTTGCGGCAACTGGAAACTGAACAAGACGGTCGCCGAGGCCGTGGCCCTGGCCCGCGGCGTCGCTGACGGCACGGCGAACCTGGGCGGCGTCGACGTCGGAGTGGCGCCCGTCGCGACGGCGCTGCACGCGGTGATCGCGGCCCTCGCCGACTCCCCGGTGCTCGTGGGCGGGCAGAACTGCTACGAGGAGGCGTCCGGCGCCTTCACCGGTGAGATCTCGCCCGGGCTGTTCAAGGACGTGGGCTGCCGCTTCGTCATCGTCGGTCACTCGGAACGCCGGCAGCTCTTCGGCGAAACCGACGCGGGCTGCAACCGCAAGGTCAAGGCCGTGCTCGCAGCGGACCTGCTGCCCATCGTGTGCGTCGGTGAAACCATCGAGCAGCGCAACGCGGGGCAGACCCTCGAGGTGGTCGGCGGCCAGGTGCGCGGCGCCCTCGCGGGCCTGTCGGCGGAGCAGATCGGCGGCCTCGTGATGGCTTATGAGCCTGTCTGGGCCATCGGCACCGGACTCACCGCAACCACGGAGCAGGCGCAGGCGGTCCACGCAGACATCCGCACCCTGCTGCGGGAGCTGGCGGGCGCGCAGGCCGATCGCGTGCGCATCCAGTACGGCGGCAGCGTCAAGCCCGGGAACGCCGCGGCGCTGTTGTCCCAGCCCGACATCGACGGGGCGCTGGTGGGCGGCGCATCGCTCAAGGTCGACGACTTCGTCGCCATCGCAAAAGCGGCGCTGGAATAGAGAAAGCCATTCGGGAGAAAACATGTGGATCTTCGGTATCATTAAAGTTGTTCACGTACTGGTCTGCTTCATGCTGATTATTACCGTGCTCCTCCAGGCCGGGAAGGGCGGGGGCATGGGCGCGGCCTTCGGCGGCGGCGGAAGCTCGAGTGTGTTCGGCGGCCGCGGCGCGTCCACGGTCTTCTCCAAGATCACGTGGGTGCTCGCCATCACCTTCATGCTGTCGTCCATCTCGCTGGCGTGGAAGGCCTCCAAGGGGGACTCCAGCGCGCTGAAGAAGGCCTCCAAGAAGCCGAAGGCCTCGGAGCTGCTGTTCAAGGACGCCAAAAAGACGAAAAAGAAAGCGCCGCTCTCTCCCAGCGAGTCCACGCCCAAGGGGCCCAAGGGAACCGGCGACGCAACCCCGACCGGAGCGGTGGCCCCCATGGCCCCGGCGCCGGCCACGCCCCCCCCCGGCCCCGCAGCGCCGGCGCCCGGCGCCGTGACGCCCA
>JBDRSE010000382.1:0-13676 GCA_043825095.1 bacterium | reverse complement strand
CTGGAGGATGCGAGGACATAAAGCCAAGTGATTCAGTCATCGGGCTCGCCGCGAAGGCACCTCGGCGGATATGCACCCCGCAACTTCAAGCGGCTGAAAAAAGGGGCTATCCCCGGACGCTGAGCTTGGTGCGAGGAGGTCGGCGACCGAGCCGTCGGAGTGGTCGCGGGCCATGGTCACGACCCGGTCCTCGGACCCGCACTACTCGCCAACCAGCGCCAGGATGGCATCGAGCAGGGGCTTCAGGCGACCGCCGGCGACAAGGTCCGGCTCGAGAGCGAACGCGCGGAGGGCTTCGGCGGTGGCCGGGCCCACACAGGCGATGGGGACCCCGGCGAGGCAGCGCTCGATCTTCAGTGACAGTGAGTGGGCCGCTTCGAAGAAGAGGCGCACCGTGGCGGGGTTCGCCAGGGTCATCAGATCGATTCGGCGAGCAAAGGCCGCCTGCGCCCGGGCGCGGTCTGATTTCGCCCGAACCTGGTGGCCGATGACCGCCTCCACCCGGGCGCCCTGCTCGGTGAGCGCCCTGGGCAAGGCGTCGCTCGCGCCGGCCTCGCGGATCAGCAGCACTCGCCGTCCGGCCACCGGGAGCATGCCCTCGGCCACGCCTTCGGCAAAGTGCTCGCGGGGGCGGTAGGCCACCTCCGCGCCCTGCTCGCGGAGGCCGGCCAGGGCCGCGTGCCCGATGGCACCCAGCCGGGCCCGAATGTCGGCTGCGGTCAGGCCGAGCCGGGCGAGCCGTTCGAAGAAGTGCGCCACGCTCGCGCCCCCGGCGAACACGATCCAGTCGTACTCACCCACCCGCTCCGCCGCCTCGTCGAGGGGCGCCGGGTCGGTGGAGACACCCTCCAGCTCCGGAAACACCACCACCTCGGCGCCGGAGCGCTCGAGCATGACGACGAGCGGATTCCGGTCCAACCGGGAGGGCGGGACCAGGATCCGTAGTCCGTGGAGCTTAGCGGCCATCACGCCTCAGGGTAGCGTGGTCCGACCAAGCCCACAACGGGTGTCCTATTTGCCTGCTGTGTTGTTCTTGAACCGCTTCCACTGCCGGACCTATTCCCTTGAGCGCCCATACGCGCTGTGATATCCACGGGGCAGCTCACATCGGAAAAATTGGACCACGAGAAACAAGCGACTGGGAGGCTCATGACCAAGGAGCACCCGGCAGCAGGAGGTCGACGTTGACACGATTCGGTATGCTCACCCTGACAGGGCTTCTGTCCGGCGCCATCGCGCTTTCCACGGCCGCTGACGCGCGTCCTCTGGACGACACGAAGCAGGGCAGCGCCCCCTTCTGTAGGAGCCCCATCGTGAAGCGGTGGCTCAAGCTCGCCCCTCCCCGGCGCGAGCCGAAAAAGTGCGACGACACGGGCCGCGTGCACAATCGGTTCCAGCTGAGAATGAACAAGCAGAAACCGAACCTGTTCGAGGCACAGCGGGGCTGGGACGTATTCCAGGGGAACAAAAACCCCCTGGAGCTGAAGTTCTACGTGGACTCCCTGGCCGTGACCAAGATCAGCGGCGGTCGCGACTGGTTCCCCATCTACTGGGTGGAGCACCGCAGGCACGGTCCGGCCCGTGCCGCCCTGGGCCTATATCTGTACCGACATCCCAAAGCAGCGGACCTGATCGCGAACGCCATTGCCACGCCTCAACGAGTCGGGCTCGGCTGGGGCAATGGGCTCCCCACTGCCTGGTGGGCCCTGTGGTACCTCGGCGGCAAGCAGCACGTGGACACAATCATCCGTGGGTTCACGGCCGTCACAGACAGGAACCGCGCCATCACCAGGCACACCAACTTCGTGCTCAGCGTGCTCGACCGTTGGAAGCTGACCGAAGCGCAGATCAAGAAGATCGAGGACTTCTGTCTCGACAAGGTGTTCCAGCCGCGCGGGTTCGGGGGCGCTGTCCTCGGCTGCCTCCGGTACCTTGGCCGCATCCAGACCAAGAACAAGCAGCTTCAACAGTTCATCATGCAGCACTTCACCGGGCGGAACACCATCGGCAGCCTCGAGGCTGTCCGCGCCCTCATGGGCATGGCCCACAAGCCGTTCAAGAAAAAGGCCCAGGCGAACATCAAGCAGGCCAAGCGTAAGTATGTGCAACTCGGCAAGCGTGGACGGCGCAAGACGGTCACCGGCTACTCCACTCACTTCCACGCCGTGAACTCGGCCATGGCGCTGCTGGCCATGGGGGATCGGAAAGCCCTGAAGATCATCAAGGGCTGGGTGATGACCTACGACTTTCAAGGCTTCGTTCACAACGAGGACGCCTTCCAGTCGGTGTTCCGGGAAGCCGCCTACGCGCATCCCACGGCGCTGAAGAAGATGAAGCAGGTGCTGAGGAGTGCCTTCAAGAAGGCGGTGAAGATGGCGCGCAAGAACGACCGCATGAAGCGTGTCGTGCGGGATACGGCCGTCTTCCTGCTGCAGCTCGGCGACAAGACCGGGCTGAAGACCGTGCTGGACGTGATCAAGGACAACGACAAGAAGGCCTTCGAGTCCGTGCTCGACGGCATGGGCGCGGCCCCTGCGCGCACCTACTTCGGCTGGAGCGGTAACGCCGGTGTCGGTCACATCAAGATCGGGAAGAACGGCCTGAGCGTGAATGACGCCCAGAAGCTCATCAAGGCCATCAAGGCGCGGTTCATGTTCTATCCCAGGCAGTCCACGCGAGCAGCCATGATCCAGGCAATCGCGGACATCGAGGCCGGCATCCACATCGCCCAAAAGGGTCTGTAGGGTAAGAAAGGGGACGGTCCGAACTTCTCAACCTTTGGCAGCAAGTGCTTGAGAAGTTCGGACCGTCCCCTACATCCGTCCCCTACATCCCGTACTCCCGCAGCTTGTAAATGAGGTTGCGGCGGCTGATGCCCAGCAGCGCCGCGGCACGGGTCTTGTTGCCGCCGGTCTTTTCCAGCGCCTCGAGGATGGCGCGGCGCTGGATTTCCTGCATGTCCCCCACGAGTACCGATCCGGTGGTCGCGGGGAGGGCGTTGAGTAGCTGTGGGGGGAGGTCGGTGGGTAGGATCAGGCCGCCGCTGGCCATGATCGACGCCCGCTCCAGAGCGTTGGCCAGCTCGCGCACGTTGCCGGGCCAGGAGTAGCTCATGAGCACCCGGTCGGTGGCCGGCGCGAGCCGGAGCTTCTTGTCCGCCAGGAACGTCTCGGCCAGGGGCAGGATGTCGTCCCGTCGATCGCGCAGAGGGGGCACGGTCACTGCGAAGACGTTGAGCCGGTAGTACAGGTCGTCCCGGAACCGCCCCGCGCTGACATCTTCCGCCAGGGCGCGGTTCGTGGCCGCGATGACCCGCACGTCCACGGTGAGCTCCCGGTCGCCGCCCACCCGCCGCAGCACACCCCGCTCCAGGGCGTGGAGCAGCTTGGGCTGCAGGGCCAGGGGGAGCTCGCCGATCTCGTCCAGAAAGAGCGTGCCGCCGTCGGCCTCCTCGAAGCGCCCGACGCGATCCGAGTCGGCGCCGGTGAAGGCGCCCTTTGCGTGGCCGAAGAGCTCGCTCTCCACGAGGTTCTCCGGGAGCGCGGCGCAGTTGACCCGCACGAAGGCTCGCCGCGCCCGGGGAGACTGCCGGTGGATGGCCTCGGCCACGACCTCCTTGCCCGCGCCGCTCTCGCCGAGAATCAGCACCGTGGCGTCGGTTCCCGCCACCCGGGTCACCTGGGCGAACACCTGCCGCAGCGCCTCGGACTCGGCCACGACTCCGGCCGGCAGCTCCGGCGCGTCGTCGTCCGTCACGGCGCGGCCGGTGGTCCCCAGCGTGTCGTCCACCGCGGCGATGAGCTCGTCGAGGTCCACGGGTTTTTCGAGATAGTCCAGCGCGCCCAGCTTCATGGCCGAGACGGCGTCGCGGACATCGATGAACGCGGTCAGCAGGATCACCGGGAGCTGGGGCCGGTCCGTGTGAAGCCTCTCCAGGACCTCGAGGCCGTTGAGGCCCGGCATGCGCACGTCGAGCAGCATGAGCGCGCAGCGACCGGCCGCTTCCAGCCCCTCCTCGCCGTTGCGGCAGGGGAGGGTGGCGTACCCGGCGGACTCGAGCGCGTGGGCGAGGACCTGGCGCTGACCTGCGTCGTCATCCACCACCGCGATCACGGGGTGATCAGCCACGGCGCCCTCCTGCGCGGGCGATTCCCTCTAGGGTGACGGTCGTGCCGGGGGGCGTCGAGTCGATGCGCAGGGTCCAGCCGTGGGCCCGCGCGGCCTGGTCGCAGATCGCCAGCCCGAGCCCGCAGCCGTTTTCGAACCGCGTGAAGTAGGGCTTTTTCACCTCGGGTAGGTCCTCGGGGGTGATCCCACACCCATCGTCGCGCACGGTCAGGGTCACGCCGTCTCCGCTCCCCAGGGCCTCGATCGACACGATCCCGGTGTCCCCACAGGCCTGCAGCGCGTTCGCCACGAGGTTCAGCAGCACTCCGCGCAAGAGCTGCTCGTCGGCCAGGATCTTCAGGCCCGAGGGCGTGTAGCGGATCTCCACCGCGCGGCCTCCGCCCTCGGCACGGAGCAGGGGGAGAAATGTCTCGAAAAAACCGTCCAGGTCCACCGGCTCAGGGTGGGCCTCCACCGGGCGGGAGAGGCGGAGGAACGAGTTGATCTGTCCCACGGTGCGGTCCACCTCGTCGACGATCTCGTAGGCCTTCTGCTTGACGTCCGCGCTGGCGCCGGCGGTGTCTCCCACGGCTTGCGCCAGCCCGCGCACCACGCCGAGCGGGTTTTTGGTCTCGTGCGCCAGCCCGGCTCCGAGCTGGGCCAGGACGTCGCTCTGGGCGGCCTGCTTCTCGGCGAGCAGGAGCTCGGTCTGCAGCTGTCTCTGGCGAACCCTCACGAGAAACAGCCAGGTTCCGAACACGATGGCGGCCAGGATCAGTCCTCCCGCAATCCCAAAGTAGATGCGTTGCCGGTTGACCTCGCGGGCCACACGGCTCGTGTCCAGCATGGCGGTGAGCACGTATTGACCTGAGGCGGACGCGCAACCGGCCCCGCCACCACCACCTCCACACCTACCGGGTCGACCGGGACGGTGACCGCAGCCGTCGAACCGCACCGCGTTCGTCATGACGAGCCGGGATCCGGACCAGCGCCGTTGCCCCGCGGCGAGGCGGGGAATTCGATGCCCGGACTGGGCCACCACGGCGCCGCTGTCGTCGCGCAGCTGGATCCCGACGACCCCAGATCGCCCCGTGAGCTCGCCAAAGACCTCTCCGAGCCGCTCGGCCCGGCGATGACACATCCAACCCTGGGTGCGGATGCCGGCGGACAGGGATTCGAGCACCGTGCGCCCGCGCTCCAGCATCAGCCGGCGGGCTCCCTCCACCTCACGTCGATACTGTTGGAACAACACCGCCAGGGCGGCAGCGGTCAGGAGCGCCGCGGCCGACACCGTCCACCTGGTGGACCGCCGTCCGGAGAGGCCTGCTCTGGTGTCGTTGCGTCGGCTCAGGGGGTACCGCCTCGATAACGTCGTCCACCGCCACCGCCACCGCAGCCGCAGGAGCCGCGGCCCATGGCGGCCATCCCGCACCCGCAATTCTTACCACAGCCGCGGCCTCCGTTGGCGGAGTGGTTGTCGCAAACGCCATCGCCGTCCTTGTCCACGAAGTTGCCGCCGCATCCGCCGCCGCATCCCATTCCGCGACCCATCCCGCGACCCATTCCGTGACCCATTCCGCGACCCATCCCGCAGCCCGGGCCGGCGCTGGCTGGCCGATTATCGCACACGCCGTCCCCGTCCTTGTCCACGAAGTTGTCGCACACCCCGTCGTTGTCAGCGTCCACGAAGTTCTGTCCGCAGCCACAGCCACCGCCGCAGCCGCAGGCGCCCATGCCTTGGGCTGCTCCTTGGCCCATGCCGGGGCCCATGCCGGAGCCCAAGCCGGGGCCCATCCCGGGGCCCGACATGCTGCCGGTGCCGGCCTTTGCCTTGGTCGTCTCCGTGTCCTCTCCGGGCTCGCAGCCGCTCGCCACGAGCAGGAGCCCCGCAGCCAGGATCGCCGCTGTGTACCAGAATCGCTTCCGCATCATGCCTCTCCTTGGGTTCGTCGTTAGCGCGCCTCCGTGGCGCGTCGTCTCCCGAAACAATGCACGGCGTGTGCCAAGGAAATTTCAATGCAATTTCGGAAAACTACTCTGCAAGATGGGATCGATCCCCTGTCTAACCCTGCAGAATTTGCAGGGCTGCCGCGAAATAGTCTCAAACAAGTGGGGCGGAACAGCCGCCCGGGGCGGAACAGCCACCATCCTGAATCGCGGGGCGCGCGCTACACGAAATGCAGGTCCAGCTCACGGTCGTACTTGAGGCCTGCCTGCTGGGCGGCGACGAGGGCTTGCTTGAGCTCCTGCCGGGTGATCGGGCGGGTGAGCCTGGGGAACTCCTTGGCGCGGTGCTCGGGTCGGTACTGGGCCATGAGATTCACGGCGGCGCCCTTGGTGAGGGATTTGGCGGCCCACTGCACGAGGCCGTCGGTGCCGCCGATGTTGTGGGGCATGATCAGGTGGCGGAGCAGCAGGCCGCGCACGGCGATTCCGCGTGGGTCTGCGGCGAGGGCGCCCACCTGGCGGTCCATCTCCTTGATCGTCTCGGAGGCGATCTTGGGGTAGCCTTTGGCGTCAGAGGAGTACTTCACGGCGAGCTTTTCGTCCTGGTACTTGAAGTCCGGCAGGTAGATATCCACGATGCCGTCCAGGGCCTTGATCGTGTCCGGATGGTCGTAGCCGCCGGTGTTGTAGACCAGCGGTACTTTCAGCCCGCGGGGGATGGCCAGCCGGACGGCGCGGAGGATGTGGGGCACCACGTGGGTGGGGGTGACGAAGTTGATGTTGTGGCAGCCACGCGTCTGGAGCGCGACCATGGTCATGGCCAGGTCCTCGTGCCGGATCACCCGGCCGTCGCCCCGGTGGTTGATCTCCCAGTTCTGGCAGAAGACGCAGCGCAGGTTGCAGGCGGAGAAGAAGACGGTGCCCGAGCCGCCCTTGCCGACCAGCGGCTTCTCCTCGCCGACGTGTGGTCCGGCCGAGTGTACCACCAGCTCCGAGGTGGACTGGCAGACACCCTTTTCGCCGTTCAGGCGATTGACGCCGCAGGCGCGGGGGCAGAGTCTGCAGCTCCGAAAGACCTCCCACATCTGCTCTTCGCGTCGCTTCAGGAGCCCAGCGCGATCTGCCTTGAGATAGGCGGCCTCGAAGGGGTCGGGCTTTTTCACGGCGCGACTTTGGGACGCCGGCTTTTTCCTGCTGCAGGCCGCTTCCGCGGCCGCTGCCCCCAGGGTGCCCAGGGAGCCATGTAGAAACGTGCGACGTGAGCTGCTCATCGTCCCATCACCCGTCCGGAGTCGGTTTGGATCATTATCGCCGACCGTTCTGCGCCGACAAAGCACTATCGCTGGGCAGGGATCCGGAGGATACTGGTTGCGCAGCGGAACCCGGAGGAGATGTCATGAGGTGTGTGTCCCGGACCGGATTGTGCCTGGCGCTGGTGGCAGTGCTGCTCTTTGGTTGTGGCGATGACGACGGCGGCGTCAACCAGTCGAACAACAACAGCGCGCAGCAGAACAACAACAACGGTCAGACCAACGACAACAACGCGAACCTGAACAACAACAACGCCACGCCGACGGAGATCTGCGACAACCAGACCGACGACGACGGCGATCAGGACGTGGACTGCGACGACAGCGACTGCGCCGGGGATCCGGCCTGTGGTCGGTGGCTCTACACGTCTGGGAACAAGATCTACTCGCCCGACGGCCAGGTCTGGGTGGGGCGGGGCGCGAACCTCCACGACACGCGGTCCTGTAACGCCTGCACCTGGGGCGCGCCGGACGTCGCCGAGGTGAATCGTCGCGTGGACGCCCTGGTGGACGACTGGGGCGCGGACTTCATGCGACTGACCCTGGAGTCCTACGGATCCGCCGACGGGCGCACCCACTGGCAGTCCTTCACCGATGACGCCGACTACCTCGCGGACATCCTCGAGATCGTGGATCACATCGGCACCAAGCCGGGCGCGTACGTGCTGGTGTCGCTCTGGATCCACCCGACGTTTGACGGGCTGGGCTGGCCCACGGCCGCGACGGTCACCGCCTGGGAGGCGCTGGCCGGAGCGCTCCTCGACTACGACTACGTGCTCTTCGGGCTGGTCAACGAGCCGGAGTCCAACTTCGACGGCAGCCAGGACGCGGCCTGCTGGGCGGCCATGAACGACACCGTGCAGGCCATCCGGGACGTGGAGGACGCGGCCGGATCGCCGCATCACATCGTTGCCGTGCAGGGCACGCGCGCCTGGGCCCGGGTGCTGGACTACTATGTTGCCAATCCGATTACTGCGGGGGGAGGGGACAACGTCGCCTACGAAACCCATGTGTACGATCCGACCGCCGACTTTGCCGACCGGTTCGAGACTCCTTCCCAGACGCTGCCGGTGGTCATCGGCGAGTACGGCCCGGCGAGCGGCTACATGGATCTGGTGGACTGCCAGAACCTCATGGACAGCGCCGACACGCTGCAGGTGCCGCACCTTGCATGGACATTCCATATGCGGTGCCCACCCAATCTCCTGGTGGAGAACTCCGGGGGAGGCTGCGGGGTGGACATGGCGCTCGAACCCACGGAGTGGGGCCAGCTCCTCATGGACCACCTGGCCACGCCGTAGAGACGCGGCGGGGCCTGTGCTAGGTTTGGGCCTCGTCCATCGCCTGGAGGGAACCCATGTCCGACTTCTTTGCTAGCACGCGACCCGGAGCCGAGGTTACG
Organism: bacterium; assembly: GCA_043825095.1. GTDB lineage: Bacteria > Myxococcota_A > Polyangia > HGW-17 > JAJRWW01 > JBDRSE01. The sequence continues at coordinate 4,910 of JBDRSE010000382.1, read as the reverse complement.
CACGGCGGCGCGACCTTCGAGCTGCCGATCCTGTACTTCCGGGACGACGTCTTTGCGGCGTTCTACACGGCGGACGAGCGCCGGGTGCGGGCGCTGCTGCCCTCCGACCGGCTGTTCCCGGTGACCTTGCCCCGGGGGCGGGCGCTGGTGGGGATCGTGGCGTTTAACTACATCGACACGTCCATCGGGCCCTACGGTGAGGTGGGCGTGGCGATTCCCGCGGTGCACGGGAGCAAGCCCCGGGTGCCGATGCTTCCGGGGTTCCTGGAGGCGCGCTACCCGGGCTTCGGAAACGTGGTGCTGCACCTGCCGGTGACCAAGACCACGGCCCGGGACGCCGGCCGTGGGGAGTGGGGTTACACCAAGTTCGTGGCGGATATGCACTTCCGGTCCACGCCGGAGCACTTCGAGTGCCGGCTCTCGGAAGAGGACGCGCACATCCTGACCCTGCGGGTGGCCAAGCAGGGGCTGGTGATGAAGGACAGCAAGCCCCTCGTAACCTATTCGGTGCGGGACGGGGACCTGATCAAGACGGTGATTCCCCAGCAGGGGATCGCGCGCAACGCGCTCAGCCCGCGGGGCTGTGGGCTCGAGCTCGGCAGCCACGAGGTGGCGCAGTCCCTGCGGGCGCTGGACCTGTCGGACCGGCCGCTGTTGACCCGCTACTACCTGCAACGGAGCGGGATCCTGCCGGTCGGAGAAGTTGTGGAGCGGGGTGTGCGGCCCCTGGACGGCTATCGCGGCAGGGACCGCGAGGGTGTGCACGAAGTGGAGTACGTGTAGTGGATGCCGAGCAGCTTGATGCCGTGCGGGACACGGCCCGTCGGTTCGCCCGACGCGAGGTGGCCCGGATGGTCGGAACCGAGGGGCGGGACGGCGAGCTGTCCAAGCTCGGGGGCGTGCTGAAGCGGGCCGCGCGGGTCGGGCTCCTTGCGTCTCCGGATCCGGACAGCCCCGGCCACGAATACGGCGTCTGGGGCAAGGCCTGCCTCACGGGCGGGGACGCGGCGTCCCTGCTGGTGCTCGAAGAGCTGGCGGTCGAGTGCGCGGGCGTTGCCACCTGCGTCCACGTCGCCGGGCTGGGCAGCCTGGAACAGGCGGGCGCGAAGGGAACGCCGTCCCCTGCGGCCGTGGCGCTCTTCAGTGGGGAGTGGCGCCCGGACTGGAGCGCGCTGGACGAGCCACCCGCCGGCGCGCCGGTCCTCGCCGAGGGCCGCCTGACGGGCGTTGCGTCGTTCGTCTATACGCCTCCGGGGACCGAGTCCTACGTGGTCTACGCGGCCGGAGCGACGGGATGGGAGCGGGTCCTGGTGCGCGTCGATGGTGCCGGGGTGTCGGCGCGCGAGGTGGGACAGCGCACCGGGCTCTCCGCCGTGGACGTGAACCACCTCGCGTTCGAGGACGTGCAGATCCAGCAGAGCCGGCGCCTCGGACCGGACGCGCCCCACGGGTACCTGCGGCGGCTGATGCTCGGCCTCTGCGCCATCGCCGTGGGCAACGCCCGTGGCGCGCTCCAGGCGGCCGTCCAGTACGCCGGGGAGCGGTACCAGGGCGGCGCCCAGATCGAGGTCCATCCGGCGGTGCAGCTGCTCCTCGGCGACAGCCGCTCGCGGATCGCCACCGCCGGCGGCTGCCTCGCGGACGCGGCCCGCTTCCAGGGCCACACCTCGGTGGCGCTCTGGCACGCCCTGGCGGCCAAGCTCCGGGTTACGTTGGAGTGCGATCAGGCGGTGTCCGACTGTCTGCAGGTCCTCGGCGGCTACGGATACATGGAGGACTACCGCCTGGAGAAGCGGCTCCGGGACGCCATGACCCTGAAGGCCATGGCCATCGAGCCGAACACCTTGCGGCTGCTCTGCGCGGCCAACCCGGGAGGTGACGCATGAGCGACGCGCTCGCCCCTGACCGGGCCAAGCTGCTCCTGGGGCCGCTCGGTCGCCTGCTCTACCACACCGAGCCCACGACCCTGTGGGAGCACGACACCCAGACCCTGCCCCGGGTGATGCGCAAGCTGCGCACCCGGTATCGCGACTTCGCCCAGGCGCACCTGGCGCCCCTGGGACTCACGGCGGATCGCAGCCCGGGCATCGTGGACGTGCGGGAGCTGTTCTTGCGCTCGGCCCGGGAAGGGTTCCAGACCGAGTTCATGCCTCCGCCCTGGGGCACCATGGAGGTGTCGGCCGTGGTGCGGTCGCTGCTCCTGCCCGCGGCCCTCAAGGCCGAGGAGTTCACCGCCGCGGACGGCGGCCTCGGCTTGGCGCTGCTCGGTCATGAGCTCGGCATCGGGCCGCTGTTCGTCGCCGGCAACCTCAAGGCGTACTTCCACTGGTTGGGGCGGATCTACGGCGAGATCCGCGCCGGCGAGCCGGCCATTGCGGCCTTTGCCATCACCGAGCCGGGCGCGGGATCGGACGTGGAGGACACCGACGGCGCCGCGCGGGCCAGGCTCGGCTGCTTCTACGAGCGCGTGTCCGGCGGGTTTCGGATCAACGGCCGCAAGTGCTTCATCTCCAACGGCGCGGTGGCGCGCTGGGTCACGCTCTTCGCGGCCGAGCGGGGGCGGGGGGTGGAGAGCTGGACCTGCTTCTTGCTGGACAGCTCCCTGGAGGGGTTTGGCGTGGGTCGGCACGAGCGCAAGATGGGCCAGCGGGCGGCGGACGCCTCGGAGCTCGTGCTGGAGGACGTCTTTGTGCCCGAGGAGCGGGTCATCGGCGACCTCGGCGCGGGCTGGGCCATCAACCGCAACGTGCTGAACTTCTCCCGGCCCGTGGTGGGGGCCATCGCCCTGGGCATCGCCCGCGGCGCCTTCGAGCACACCGCGCGGTTCTGCAACGAGACGCGCCTCGGCGGCAGGCACCTCGTGGCCTATCAGGACGTGCAGCTCACCCTGGCGGACATGCTCATGAAGCTCTCGGCCATGCGGGCCACGGTGTGGCAGGCCACGCGGTACCGGCTGCCCTTCCAGGCGGCCGGGGCCATCGCCAAGGTGTTCTGCTCCGACACCGCCTGGGAGGTGTGCAACAGCGCGCTGTCGCTGCTGGGGGATCACGGCTACGTGCACACCAACAGCGTGGAAAAGGCGGCCCGGGACGCGCGGCTCACCCAGATCTACGAGGGGACGAATCAGATCAACCGGCTCGCGATCTTCGAGGGCCAGCTCGGCGCGGAGTTCGGCGCGGGTCACCCCGGCTGCGCCGAGTGCAGAGCGGCAGACGGCTGCGTCGGCCGGCCGTGACAGGGGTGACAGCGGTTCGCATCCAGGCGGACAGGAAGAGGGAGCTCGTGAAACCGAAGAAAGTCCTCATCACCGGAATGTCGGGATACATCGGCGGCGCCCTGTGCCGGACGCTGGAGCATCGGGCCTGGTGCATTCATGTCGACGGCTGTGACATCCGGCCGCCCCTGGACCGGCTGGACAAGGTCACCTTCCGGCGCCTCGACATCAACGATCCCGCCCTGGGGGACTGGATCGTGGAGTGCGCGCCGGACGTGCTCATCCACCTGGCCTATGTGGTGGACCCCATCCACGACGAGGCGCTCATGCACCGGATCAACGTGGACGGCACCCACGCCGTGCTCGCCGCCGCGGTGCGGGCTTTCGTCCCACAGATCATGGTGGCCAGCTCTGGCACGGCCTACGGCGCCTGGCCGGACAACCCGGTGCCCCTCCGGGAGGACGATCCCATCCGGCCCCACCCCACCTTCCAGTACGCCCGGGAGAAAGCCGAGGTGGAGTCCATCTGCGCCCAGTTCATGGCCGACCACCCGGACGTGGTGTTCAGCGTCATCCGCCCCTGCGTGCTCTACGGCCCGCGCGTGCGCAACTATCTCGCCCGGCTGCTCACGGGCCTGCCCGTGGTGATCGGCCTGGCCGGGTACAACCCCGACCTGCAGTTCGTGCACGAGGACGACGTGTGCGAGGCGATCTGCGCCATCCTGGAGCAGGAGGCGCGCGGGGCCTTCAACATCGCCCCGCCCGACAGCCTCAGCATGGAGGAGACCCTGCACCTCGCCGGCAAGCCCGTGGTCAAGCTGCCGGACCGGGTGCTCACCGGCCTGGCGGATCTCATGTGGCGGGCCCACATCAAGCTGCTCGGCGCCCCGTCGCCATTCCTGGACTACCTGCGCTATCCCTGGGTCCTCGACCCCGGCCGCCTAATCGACGAGCTCGGCTTCCGGTTCCGCTACTCCAGCCGCGACGCCGTCACCATCATGCTCCGGGCCAAAGGGGTCCTGCGGTAGCCTGCAATCCACTCATTTGACATCATGAAGGACCTCCAGATCAGCAAGGCCCTGACGAAAGACAAGCACTTCCGTGAGGCCGGGTACACGCCATTGCTCGGCTGACGACCCAGGGTTCGCCGATGTGCTTGTCCTGCGGCAGCCCCGCCGGACACTCCCCGCTCCGCGAGGCTGTGCTATAGTTCCTCCGAACCCCGGGCTGCGGAAGGAGTCGGCATATGATGCGGCGTAAGATGGGCCTGTTGGCGGTGGTGGTCCTGGTTGGGTTCGGGTGTGGCGGGCGGACGATTGGTGGGGGAGGGAACAACAATGGGAACTCGGATCCGGGGCAGGATGGATCGGTGTATCCGGACGCGGGGATTGTTCCGGACGGGGGGACGGGCCCCTGCGTGGTGGAGCTGTATCAATGGCTCCGGCCCTGGCGGCTGGAGAGCCTGTACGTGCTGGAGAACACGCCCCTGAGTGAGGGGCAGACGATTCGCATTGCGGCGGGCATGACCTTCGGGGGGTGTCAGCGGCTGGCCCAGGTGGACTACGAGGTGGATTCGCAGTCGCAGACGATCCGGTTGATGGGGTTCCTCTGGGAGGAGCTGGGGCCGAACATCGCGTGTCCCGATGTCGAGATGTATGGGGAGGAGATCCTGTCGTTCTCGGATCTGTCGGCCGGG
>JBDRSE010000381.1:0-24790 GCA_043825095.1 bacterium | reverse complement strand
TGCCGTGATGGGGTCAGACCCCATCACGGCATTTGTCAGTGTGTCAGTCGGATGAACTGGGAGCGGAGGTAGTGCGACGCGATGGACTCTTCCTCGTGGAAGACGAGGCCCACGACGTAGCCGGTGAAGCTGGTGCCGAGGAACTGGTTCTCGTTCACCGACGAGGGCGCGGCAGGCACCGTGATGGCCGTCCGATCGGTGCCGGCGCCGACGCGCCAGATGGTCCGGCCGTTCCGCTGAATGTAGAACCATTCGCCGTCCAGGCCGTCCGTGGAGTCGAGCTCCATGGTCTCGTGCACGGGGTGGGCGACCAGCGGATCCGCCGGCGTGATCCACTGCGGCGGCTCGAGCAGCGTGACGTCCGGCAGGTTGGCATCGGGGAACCCCAGCACCGTGGCCATGGAGAACTCCCAGGTGTCGAAGTTGATGATCCGGAACACGGTGTACACGGTGTCGGCCAGGGCGGGCTGGGTGTACACGAGGTCGACGTCGTAGTAGCTCCCGTCGGCGGACACGTCGATGTGCGAGGCCCAGCCGAAGCAGTACAGCGAGTTGGCGGAGCACACGAAGGCGCTGCCCCTGCCGTCGCGCAGGGTGCTGTTCGGATCCGCGGGCAGGAACATCGAGGCGTCCGCGGTGTAGGTCGGCACCTCGTACGCCTCGAAGTCGAGGTCCAGCACGAGGGAGGCGCTCGAGGTCGCCGCGACCTCCTGCTGCATCACCCGGTACACCGTGGTGTCGTAGCCCTTTTCCGAGGCGGATTCGACGTAATCCCGCTCGATGCCCTGGATGGTGAAGGGCAGCCCCCCGGGCGCCTCGACGGTGTAGGAGCTGATCCCGCCGACATTGTCGTGCTCGGTGCCGACATGCTCGGTGAACAGCACGTTGACCTGGTAGCGGTGCGCCGGATCCACCAGGCCGATGGCCGTGCCAGTGACCTGGAGCTCCGGGACGTCGGGTATCAGCCGTTCGAGGTACATCCCGATGGCGTTGTTGATGTACATGGTGGTGTCCGCGAGCAGGCTCGCGTCCAGGTTCGTGTAGCTGACCATGACGTAGTCGGCGATGTGCGCGGTGATCGACAGGTTGCCCAGGGACCAGTCGATGCCGTCCACGGTCACCTTGCCGTCGGCGCCGCTCACCAGCTCCACCCGCTCGCCGCCGGGCAGATCCACTGCCACCCGGGCGCCCTGGAGGGGCAGCGGCGTCCCGTCGTCGCCCACGTTGGCCCCGTAGGTGGAGTCCAGGATGATGAAGTCCAGCGACTCCCCGGTGCCGCCGTCCACGCCGGCGTCCACGGTCATACCATTGTTGTTGTTGACGTCGTTGGTGCCGCCGTCGTCGTCCCCGCAGCCCGCGGCCAGCAACAAGCCGCAGCCCAGGAGCGTGAGCGTGGCAAATGAGCATCTGGATTCAGTAATCATGTCAACCTCCTCAGCAGGTTTCACAGGTGCGGTTTCCTCCCGAAACCAGTGATCGAACAAATGTTATTTTTCTGTAATCTTGATAGCACTCCGGAGAGTGCCTGTAAATATGCTTTAAATATTTACAAGGGACTAGCGGGCTGCGCTATTGCGGCACGATGCGGGCAAAGAGGAGCTGGCGGTCGAGCTCGGCGCAGCCCTCCACCCACAGCGCACCAAAGGCGTCGTGGCCCCGGGCGATGCGGTGGCCCTCGATACAGCGGGGCTCGGCCGGGCTGTCGCTCACGCGCAGCTCGTGGGCAATGAGCCCGCTGCGCTCCACGAGCAGGAACCACAGCTGGGTTTCGATGGGGTTTTCCGGGCGCAGCTCTCCGGCGAGGCCGAGCATGGCATAGGTCGATTCGCCCACCGCGTCTAGGGTGGGTCGCGAAAAGGAGCCGTTGGACAGGTACACGGGCTCGCCCACCTGGCTCGCGTCGACAATCTCCACCACGCCGCTGGCCACGTCGAGATCCCAGAAGGCCACGGTCAACAGCTCGCTGCCGTCCACCAGCAGCTCGGCGCTGATCACGTCCTCGGCCTCGTACACCAGAATCGGCTCACCGTCGGGCTGGCCGTTGACGTGCAGCCGGATCACGTACACCGCGTCGCTTTGCACGGTGCGCTCGTTCCACAGCAGGGCGAAGCCGCCCGGGGTGGCGTGGAGGTCGGTGATCCGCCCCGACACGTTGGCCGGCAGGTCGGGCACCGGCTCCACGATGGGCCCCACCCGGCCGAGGCCGCCGTTGAGCTGCGACACCCGGGGCGCGCGGTCGCCGAGCCACGCGAGGGTGTAGCCTTCGTTCTCGAACACCGCGCCGGCGAGGCTCACCTGGGCTGCCACCGCGTCGAAGGGCTGCTCCGGGGGCTCCGGCTGGAGCATGGCGCTGGCCGTGCCCACCTTGCGGGCGTGGATGTTGCCCCAGCCGTCGGACCACAGCACGGTGACCGCGTCGTAGGCCTGGACCATCACCGCGCTCACGGGCGCGTCCTCCAAGGCCGCGTAGTCGTCGGTCACGCGCGTGGCGTCGACGAGCTCCCCCTCGGGGCTGAGCAGGCTCAGACCCACGTAGACCGCGCCCGCGTCGTTCACGCCGTAGAGCGCGACAAAGTGCTCGCCGGTCCAGAGCAGCTCGAGCGGGTCCGGACCGTCCAGCGCCTCGCCGGGAGCCGGCTCGTAGGCGAGCCTCGGCTCCGCGGGATCCAGCGTCGCGCCGTAGGGCCAGTCAGAGGGGCCCACCGGCCTGGAAGGGCAGCCCGCCAGGAACGCGAGCATCGGGAGCAACAAGCGTCTGTTCATGGGTCCGGCTCTCCAACGTCAGTATACGCCGGAGCGGATCGGGAGGCGAGTCAGCAGCCGTAGGTGCACTCGGCGTAACCGCCGCCCCAGTCGTAGCAGCTGCCGCAGGGGTTGAGGGTGCAGTCATGGATGTTGGTCCACTCGAGGCAGCCGCCATAGACGAGGTCGCACTTCTCGAGCGCGTCGCCCGCGCAGCGGAATTCGTTCTGGGTGGTGCAGCTGTCCGTGCAGGCGGGAATGCAGCTGGCAGCGTTCCCCGAGGCGTCGCACACCTCCACGGGATCGTGGATCGAGCAGTCGTCGGTGAGCGACCAGTCGAGGCAGCCGCCCGGCTGCAGCTCACAGGTCTGGATCACGGCGTCCCACTGGCAGCGCTCGTGCCCGGCGGTGGTGCACTGGTCGGTGCAGGGCAGCACGCAGCTCGCCTCCCCGCCGGAGGCGTCACACACCTGGGGCGGCAGGTTCGCGCCGCAGTCGAGGGCGTCCTGCCAGGCCAGGCACCCGCTCGGCTGGGTGGTGCAGGACCGGATGACGTCCCCGAAGCACTGGGTGTCCCCGGCCCCGGGGCAGCTGTGTTCGCAGCACATCCCGGTGTCGAACGCGCAGCTCGTGTCGCAGCTGAGCTCCCCGCCATCGTAGCCGAGGTCGTCGCAGGCAGCGCCCGAGAGGGCGGACGCGTCGCACTCCTCCATGCCTTCCCGGATGCCGTTGCCGCACTCCGGCGGCTCGGAGCACATGGACAGGTCCAGCAGGCAATCCGAGGTGCAGGTGACGATCCCCTGACCCACGTTGAGATCTTCACAGCTGATGTCGACGGTGTCGTCGGTGTCGCAGAGCTCCAGGCCTTCCCGGATGCCGTTGCCACACTCGGGCTCGGGCTCATCGTCCCCCCCCGTACATCCGCCCACCAGCAGCAGCGCCGCGCCCAGCACGGCAAACGAAGTCAGGTACTGAATACGATTCTTCACGGGTTCGTCCTTTCGCAAGCGGCAACGGATACAGCAGGGCCTCGACCTCCCACTGCGACATCACCTTTCGATCAGGCACCATCCTAGTACAGCCGCCTCGCCGTTGTCCACTTCGGCCGCCCCGCCGGACGTCGATCTTGATCTGCGACGCATCCTGTCGCACCCCCGCCGTAGGCTGGGTTCGAACGGACGAATCCGCCGGCCCGGTTTTTCCCACAAACAGTGGGCGCCGCCGCCGCGGATCAAGTAACATGCCCTGGCGTAGAAACCGCTGAGCCCATGCCCGACTTCAAGTTCATCCACGCCGCAGACGTGCACCTGGACAGCCCACTGCGGGGGCTGGCGCGGTACGACACGGCGCCGGTGGAGGCGATCCGAGGCGCGTCGCGCCGGGCGCTGGAGAACCTGGTGCAGCTCGCCCTGGACGAGGAGGTGGCCTTCGTGCTGCTGGCCGGCGACGTCTACGACGGGGACTGGCCGGACTTCAACACCGGGCTGTTTTTCTCCAAGCAGATGTCGCGGCTCGCCGACGCGGACATCCCGGTGTTCCTGGTGGCGGGAAACCACGACGCGGTGAGCAAGATCAGCCGCACGCTGATCCTGCCGGACAACGTCACCACCTTTGCCGCCGAGCGGGCGGAGACCGTCGTCCTGGACGGGCTCGAGGTGGCGATCCACGGCCAGAGCTTCACCCGACAGGAGGTGCCGGAGAACCTCGCGGCCGGCTTTCCGGAGGCGCGCCGCACCTTCAACATCGGCCTTTTGCACACGAGCCTGACCGGCCGGCCCGGCCACGCCCCGTACGCGCCCTGCACCGTGGGTGACCTCCAGGCCAAAGGCTACCAGTACTGGGCCCTGGGGCACGTGCACCAGTGGGAGGAGGTGTCCGCCGATCCGCCCATCGTGTTCCCCGGCTGCCTGCAGGGGCGCCACGCCCGGGAGACCGGCCCCAAGGGCTGCGCGCTGGTGAAGGTCCGGAGCGGCCGGGTGGCGTCGGTGGAGCGCCGGGTGCTGGACGTGCTGCGCTGGTCGGAGTGCGTGGTGGACCTGGACGGGGTCGAGACGGAAGGCGCGCTCAAGGACCGCGTCCGGGAGGCGATCCACCGCGAGGCCGAGGCCGCGGAGCTCCGACCGGTGGCGATGCGAGTGATCCTGCGGGGGGCGACGGTGATGAACGACACGCTCCGCAGTGCGCCGCACGAGTGGGCGGCGCAGGTCCGCTCGCTCAGCGGGGAGCTGGTGCACCACGACATCTGGGTGGAGAAGGTGCGCATCGACACGAAGGGCAGGCTCAGCCTCGAGGAGGTCCTCACCGAGGGCTCTCCCCTGTCCGGGCTGCTGCGCGCGATCGAGGAGCTCGAGGAAACGCCGGCCGCCGTGCCGGGTCTGGAGGCAGAGGCCGCCGCGCTGAAAAAAGCACTGGCGTCCAAGAAGCTCGGTGAGTGGATGCGGAGCGAGGACGGGTTCGACCCCGAAGATCCGGCGGTCCTCAAGGAGCTGATCCACCAGGCCAAGCTGCTGCTGATCACGCGACTCCTGGTAACGGGGGGCGAGCCGTGAGGATCCAGCAGCTCAGCCTGATCGCCTTCGGGCCCTTTGCCGAGCTGGAACTGGACCTGCGCCAGGGGCGCGAGGGGCTGCACGTCCTGTACGGGCTGAACGAGGCGGGCAAGTCCACGGCGCTGCGGGCCCTGGACCTGACGCTCTTCGGGATCGGCCACAGCGTCCCGCGGGACGCCTGGAAGCACGGAAAGGACGCGCTGCGCCTCAAGGCCGTGCTCCGCGATGCGCACGGCGCGGAGCTGGCGTTCGAGCGGATCAAGAAGCGTCAGGAGCTGCGCGGGGCTGGTGGCGAGGTGCTCGACGACGAGATCCTCAAGCCCTTCCTCCGGGGCCTGGACCGGCTGTCCTTCGAGCGGGTGTTCGGCATCGGCCACAAGCAGCTCGTGGAAGGCGGCCTGGCGATCCTGGAGCAGCAGGGTGACGTGGCCAAGGCGCTGTTCCAGGCGGCGGGCGGCGGCCCTGACCTACAGGGGGTGCTGGGCGGGCTGGCGCAGCGGGCGGACGAGCTCTTCCGGGCGCGCGCGTCGACGAAGGCGATCCACACCCTGGCGGCGGAGTATCAGCAGGCCCACGAGCAGCTCCTGCGCGCCACCCTGGCCAGCCAGGACTGGCACGAGCTGACCCAGCGACTCGACCTGCTGAACGGCGAGCTCGAAACCCTCACCCAGGAGCTGGGAGAGCTACGTCGCCGGCAGAGCCAGCTCCGGCGGCTCAAACGCGTCGGTCCGCTGCTGCGCAAGCGAAACGCGATCCTGGCGCAGGTCGACGGGCTGGGCCCGGTGATCGCGCTGCCCGAGGACTTTGGTCTGCGCTGTCGCGCGACCCTCGAGGCGCGGCTCACCGAGCGGCAGGGGCTGGAGATCGCCGAGGCCCAGGTGCAGACACTGCAACAGAAGCTGGCAGACCTCGGAGAGCCCGGACCCCTGCTGCGCGAGGCCGCGGCCATCGAGCTCTTTCAGCGCAAGCTCGGTTCCACCGAGAAGGCGCTCGATGATCGCGTCAAGCTCGTGGAGCAGCAGCTGGACCATCTCCGCCAAGCCCACGCGGTCCTGCAGCGCGTGGCCCCGGCGCTCACGCTGGAGACGGCGGCGCCGAAGCTCAAGCCCTTGCTCAGCCGCGCACGGGAGCTGCGCGCGCTGGCCGGGCAGCGAGACAAGCTCGTCGGGGAGCGCCGGACCGCCGAGATCACGCTCCGGCAGCTCCGTGAGGCGCGAGACGAGGGGCGCCGACGCCTGGCGTCCCTCGCGGCGGACCACGTCGCCGAGGAGCTGCGGTCCGCGGTGGCCTCGGCGCGTCGCCAGGGAGAGCTCGAGGAGCGGCTTTCAGGGCTGCAGCAGACGCTGACCCGCGACGCCCGTCGCTGCGCCCTGGAGCTCGGGCGCCTCGGGCTCTGGGAGGGCACCCTGGAGCAGCTCCAGGCGCTCGCGCTGCCGAGCGAGGAGAGCATCGACCGGTTCGCAGAGGCGTTTCGCGCCCTGGAGGAGCGCCGGCAGCAGTGCGATCGACAGGAGCTGGAGCTGCAGCGACTCCGGACCGAGTGCGAGCAGGGGTTGGAGATCCTCAGGCGAACCAAGGGCGTTCCCTCGGAGGAGGACTTGGATCGCGCGCGATCGCGCCGCGAGCAGGGGTGGTCTTTGCTCAAACGGCAGTGGCTCGACGGCGAGGACGTCGACGCGCTGGCGCGGGACTACGACGCCGACGACGACCTCCCGACGGCCTACGAGAACACCGTGGCGGCCGCGGACCAGGTTGCCGATGTCATGCGGCAGCACGCCGACAAGGTGCATGAGCGAACGCGCCTCGAGGTCGTCCAGGGTTCCCTCGGCGAGCAGGAGCGGGCGCTCGCCGACGCGCGCGAATCCCTGGCCCGGCGACGCGCCGCCTTGGACGAGGACTGGTCGACGCTGTGGGCCGCGTGCGACGTGTCTCCGCAGTCGCCGAAGGAGATGCGCGCCTGGCGGCAGCGCGGGGCGGCGCTGCAGCAGCAGGGCGCGGCGCTCTCCTCGCTCACCGGTGAGGCCCAGGCGCTGCAGGACGTGATCCGGCGGCACCATGTCGCCCTGCGCGCGATGCTCGAGCGCGCGGGCGCGCCCGCGGCCCAGGACTCGAGCCTGGGCGAGCTGATGGACCGCTGCGAGCGACTCGCCGACGACGCGGAGGCGGCCCGCAGGGAGTGTGACGCCCTGGACTCCAGCCTGAAAAAGACCGAAGACACCCGCGCCCGGACCGAGGCGGACCTGGCCGCCTGGGACGCTGACTGGACGCGGGCCGTGGCCGGAGCGGAGCTGCTCGAGGGAGTCCCGTCGACCCAGGTGGAGGACGCCTTGGAGGGCATGGCCGAGCTCCTTTTGGAGTCTGAATCGGCCGAGACGCAGGGCAAGCGGGTGCAGAAGATCGACCGCGACGTCGCGTCCTTCGAGGGCGGCCTTCGCGAGTTCGCAGAGCGGATCGGATTTCCGCACGACGATCGGCCCGCCGACGAGCTGGTCGGGCAGCTGAATCAACACCTCAAGGCGCAACAGAAGCTGGAGGATCAGCGAACACTGCACTCTGCGGCGCTGGCGGAGCAACGGGGCGTGGTCGCCGGGGCCAAGCAAAAGCTGGCCGCGGTGGAGGAGCAGCTGGCCGAGCTGCGCGGCTTGGCCGGCGTGGTTCGGAACGAGGAGCTGGAGCCTGCCGGGGAGCGCTCGCGGAGCCACCGCCACTTGACCGCAGAGCTGGCGGGCATCACCGCGGAGCTGGCGGCCCAGGGGGACGGCCTGACCATCGAGGCCTTGGAACGGGAGATTTCGGCAACCGACCCCGACAGCATCGTCGCCGAGGGGGAAGAGCTGGAGTCGCGAGAGCAGGAGCGGTCCTTCAGGCAGCTCGCGCTGGGGGAGGAGCGCGGCAAGCTCAAGGGCGAGCTGGACCGGCACAGCGGCAGCGCGACCGCGGCCGAGGTGGCTGCCCAGGCCGAGCAGATCGCCGGGGACATCGCCGGCGCAGCGGAGCAGTACCTGATGCTGCGCGCCGCCTGGTCCATCCTCGATCAGCAGCTCGAGCGGTATCGCAAGGAGCACGAGGGGCCACTGCTGGGCAAGGCGAGCCACCACTTTGCGGCGCTCACGCTCGGATCCTTCACGTCGCTGCGCGCCGACGTCCCGGCCGGGGGAAAGCCCGTGCTCGTAGGGATCCGTCCCGATGGACAGGAGCTCGACGTGGTCGCCATGAGCGACGGCACCCGGGACCAGCTCTTCCTGGCGCTGCGCCTGGCGATCCTGGAGCAGCACTTGCAGGACGTCGGTCCGGTGCCCTTCGTCGTGGACGACGTGCTGATCAACTTCGACGACGCGCGCAGCAAGGCCACGCTGGAGGTGCTGGCCGAGCTGGCGAAGCGGACCCAGATCCTGCTGTTCACGCACCACCACCACGTCGTGGAGCTGGCCCAGGGCCTCGAGGCGGAGGCGGGGGTCTTCGTGCACCGGCTGTCCTGACACGGACGGTTTACTGGCCCGCCCGCGCGGTGTACGGTCGGGCGATGAGCCGCGAGAGGAACGCCATGGGCGTGAAGCGATGGAGCGTGACCTGCGCGACGCTGCTGGTCGTCGGGGGCGCGGCCTGCGGCGAGGACGCGCCGCCGATCCACCACCCGGAGCGGTTCACGGTGTGGGCCGAGTTCCTGGAGCTCGGGGACGTGGACGAGTGGCTCGGCTGGGCCGGGGCGCACGGGCTGAACGTCAACGTGGCGATCACCGAGGACGTGCACGACCGGGCGTTCCTGGCGGCGGTGTGCGGGGCGGCCCAGCAGCACGACGTCGCGCTGCGGCTGTGGCCGCTGCTCACCCAGGACAAGGGGTACTGGGCGAACCAGGCCAACGTGGAGGACTTCGCCCGTTACGTGGGGCTGCTGCGCGACTGGGCCGAGGCGGACTGCCCGCGCCTCGAGGGGTTCGTGGTCGACCTGGAGATGCCGTATGATCGTGCGCAGGAGATGCAGGCCCTGTTCGACACCGGGGGCTCGACGGGCGATCTGCTCAACTTCCTGCTGTTGGGCGTGGACGAAGACGCCTTCGAGGCGGCGCGGGGACGGTTCGTGGACCTGGTGGAGGACCTCAACGGTCGCGGTTACCTCGTGTCGGCGTCCACCCTGGCCTTCCTCGCCGACGATCCCGGGGACGGCGACGAGTCCATCGCCAAGGCGCTCTGGACGCCGATCAACGACATCCCCTGGGAGAAAATTTCCTTCCAGGTCTACCGCACGCACTTCCAGCAGATCTGGGGCCAGGGCATCGCTGAGGCCCCGGTGGACTTCCCGCCCGGCCTGATCACCTCCTACGCGCGCTCCATCGTGGAGTACTACGGTGAGCGCGGCGCCATCGACCTCGGCACCATCGGCTCCGCCGGGGTGGGCGGCATCAACGGCTACACCGACGCGGCAGACCTGCAGGCCGACATCGCAGCCGCCCTGGCCGAGGGCATCCCCACGGGCCGCATCCAGCTGTTCTCCCTCGACGGCCTCTTCGAAGTCACGCACCCCACCGACTTCGTCACAATCCCCACCCCCGCCGCCGCCCCCATCGACGCCTCCACCCTAGAAATGCGCAACCTCTTCACCTCCCTAGACCTAATCGCCAATTAATGCCGTGATGGGGTCTGACCCCATCACGGCATTTACATCTGTACCGTGCAGACGATGGGGAGGTGGTCGAAGTAGGTGGCTTCGATGATGGGTGGGGGGCCGCCATCGAGGCCGGCGACCCAGCAGGTGCCGGTGGCGGTGTCGCTCATGACGTGGTCGATGTTGACGATGCCCTGGTAGGTGGGCTCGGCATCCATGCCCACCTCGGTGATGAAGTGGAAGGGCAGCCCTTCGCCCACGAAGTCGGTCCACCGCAGGGCGCTGGGATCCATGGAGGCGAGCCGACCCGGGTCGGTGTTGAGATCCCCCATGATCAGGTTGCGCGCCCCGTTGGCGCCCGGCTCGCCGTCGCCCAGATCCACGAAGACCTGATCCACCTGCTGGCGGCGGCAGTCCATCTCGTCCTGATCGATCCCTGAGGAGCCGTGATAGTTCACCAGGGTGAGCTCCCCCCCGGCCACGAGCTCGATCACGGCCCGCCCCACCCGCGCACCGTGGCCACAGTCGTTCACCCGGAAGCCCTCCATGCCCTCCAGACAGAAGTCCCCGGCGCAGCCGCGGAAGGAGCCGAAGGCCCGCTTCACCGCGGCACACTTGTCGTTGTTGCCCGGGTTGCACATCACCTGGTAGCCCTCCCCGAGCACGAGCTGCGCCACGGTGGGATCCCCCGGCTGCCAGGTATCGCAGATGAACTTCTCCAGCGCCTCGGGGGGAATTCCGGAGCAGTCCCCGGTGTAGAAGATCTCCTGGAACACCACCACGTCGGGGCTCACGTCGGCAAAGAACGCCGTGGTCGCCTCCACCGCAGGGGACCAGGCGAGCCCATCGCCGTAGTAGAGGTCGGAATAGGACGCGTCCAGGGTCGAGTACCCGTCGTCGAGTCCGTCGCCGTGGCCCAACCCTTCGGAGGTGCCGCTGTTGAAGGTCAGCACCACGAACTGGAGCCCGTTGCCGTTCCCGTTCCCATTCCCACCGTCGTCGTCTCCGCACGCCGCCACTCCCGCCAAGGCGCACAGGAGAAGCCCACCGCGGATCCATCGTCGCTTGTGACGTCGTCTAGGACTGTCCATGAGGATCAACGATATCAGGTCGCCGGGGCACCGGCAACGGGGAGGGCGTCACCGTGAAAGTCCGCATGGTGAAAGTCCGCATGGCGAAAGTCCGCATGGTTGACGACCTGCCGCCACCTCCTGTATCCTGACAGAAGCGCTTCGTCTGCCGTGCCGAGCTACTCGCAGGCGTCGCGTCGCATGCGCTGGAAGTGCTGAAATGAAAAAGCAGAAGAAAAATCGCTCCTCGCGAAAGAAGAAGTCCCGGCGCCCCAAGGGCGCGCCCTCACGGCGCGAGATGCTGCTCCAGAGCGGCCGCTACTCCGTGGCCGTGGTGGGCCTCGCCGTGGGGCACGGGGTCGCCTCGAGCGGCTGCGCTTCGGGGAGCAGTCCCTTCCCGAGCAATTCGAACAACCTCGGGAACCATAACCAGTTCCAAGGCGACGCGTACGTGAACTACCAGGACGGCTACGCCGACTACCAGGACGCGTACACCGACTACCAGGACGCGTACAGCGACTACAGCGACGCGTACAGCGACTACAGCGACGCGTACTACAACTACAGCGACACGTACTACAACTACAGCGACACGTACTACAATTACAGCGATTACAGCGACTACAGCGACTACAGCGACTACTACAACTACAGCGACTACAGCGACTACAGCAACACCGGCACCTGCACCGACACGTGCTCCTATCCGTCAGACGGGGACTGCGACGACGGCGAGGCCGGCTCCCAGTACAGCCTCTGCACCTGCGGCACCGACTGCACCGACTGCGGCGTGCGCTACAACTGCAGCGGCGGCGGGCTCTGCTCCGACACGTGCAGCTACGCCTATGACGGGGACTGCGACGACGGCGGAACCGGCTCACAGTACAGCCTCTGCACCCTGGGCACCGACTGCGCCGACTGCGGCCCGCGCTAGCGCGCCCCCTCCGACCACCTAGATGAACATCCTGCTGACCAGCGAGTGCAATCGACGGTGCTCATACTGCTTCGCCGCCGAGCGCATCTCCTACGACGCCGACGGTGCCACCCCGCACCAGGCTCCCCGGTTCATGTCCCGGGAGAGCTTCGGCGCCTGCCTGGAGCTCGCCCAGCGGAGTAAGCAGCGCACCATCGGTGTGCTCGGCGGCGAGCCGTCGCTGCACCCGGACTTCGTCCGGCTCCTCGAGGACGCCTGGGACAAAGGGCTGCGCACCAAGATCTTCACCAACGGCTGCTGGCCGAAAAAGCACCTCGAGGCCGTGGTGAAACGCGCGCCCGAGGCCGGCCGCCTCCTGCGCCTGGTGGTGAACCTGAACCACCCCCTCGAGACCCCCATGCGCGAGCGCCAGGCCCAGCACCAGTTTCTGCAGGCCCTGGGAACACACTGCGCGCTGAGCTTCAACATCCACTCCGCCGCGCTCGATCCCCTGTTTCTGGTGGAGGTGGTCCGGAGCTATCACACCCGTCGCGACATCCGGCTCGGCGTGGCCCAACCCCTGGCCGAGGCGGGCAACTCCCACATCGACGTGGACGACTACCGCAAGATGGTGCCGGCGCTGATGCGGCTGATGGAGGCGTGCGATCGTAGCGACATCCAGATGGGGTTCGACTGCGGCTTCACGCTGTGCATGTTCACGGCCGAGGAGCTGGGGCGGCTGCGGCTCGCCGGCGCGCGTTTCAAGTCCGACTGCGGCCCGGTGGTGGACGTGGGCACCGACCTGTCGGTGTGGGCGTGCTTTCCCCTGTCGACCCTGAGCTCGGGGGTCTCCCTGACCGACTTCGAAAACCTCCGCGAGCTGGTGCAGTACTTTCGAAAGCGGTTCGATCGCCTCTACCGCACCGGCGCGCTGCGCGAGTGCGTGGATTGCAAGCATCGCCGGCGCAAGCACTGCTCCGGCGGCTGCGCGGCCCACGTGTACCGGAGGTACAACCCATGAGCCCGCGCCAGGCCAAGCCCGAACCGCCCGCCCCAAAGCGGCTGACGGTCATCCTCAAGGCCTCGGACGCCTGCAACGGCGCCTGCACCTTCTGCGCCGTGGGCCCGGCCGGGCGGAATCGGATGCGCTGGGAGCACTTCGAGCGGTTCGCGGACCGGCTGGAGGAGCTCGCCGGCCAGCAGCCGCTCGAGGAGCTCACGCTCACCTTCCACGGGGGCGAGCCCACCCTGCTCGGCCCGCGCTGGCTCACCCGCGCCTGCGAGCGCATGCAAGCGCTCCCGGTGCCGGTGCGCTTCAACCTGCAGTCCAACCTGCTCACCTTTTCCGACGCCCTGCTGCGCGTGGTGCGCCGGTTCGAGATCCGGGTCGGCTCGTCCGTCGACCCCGTGTGCGGCCTGCGCCAGTCCCGGCCGGGCGAGGACGCGTTCCCCCGCTGGCTCGAAAACTACAAGCGGCTGACCGACCACGGGCTGCAGATCGGCGCGATCTTCGTGGTCACCCGGCCGGCCCTGGGGCAGTGGCGCCGGCTGTACCAGATCGCCGAGGGGCTGGGCGGGGCGTCCGGGCGCCGGTTCGGCCTGCAGGTGAACCCGGTGTACGCCCAGGGGCGGGCCGCCCGGGACAGCCGGCTGCAGCTCACGCCCAAGCAGTTCGGCACGGTGCTCGTGCGGCTGTACCGGCACTGGGAGCGACGCGGGCGCTCGGTGCACCTGGTGCCCATCGAGAACTTCGCCCTGAAGCTCCTTCCCGAGCCCAACCGGCACGCGAGCCTGCAGTGCTCCTTTGCGGGCGACTGCTCCCAGAGCCACCTCGGCGTGGACTACGACCTCCGGGTGGCGGGGTGCGGCCGTCGTCTCGACAGCGGCGCTTTCCTGGGCGACCTGCACCGGAGCTCCTTTGCGGAGCTGCTCGGCAGCGACGAGAAGCGCGCCGTGGCCCGCCGGAGAAAGACCCTGCAAAAGGGCGCGTGCCGGGACTGCCGCCACTTCGCCCTGTGCCACGGCGGGTGCCCCGACGACGCCTGGCTCGCCACGGGAAACCTGCTGGACCGCTTCCACTGGTGCGACTCCTGGCGCGCGCTCTGGGACGCCATGGAGTCGGGCACCACCAAGCCGCGGAAGGTGTACGTGATGCCGCCACGGGCCGATCCGCCGGGGACCCCGCGGGTGAGCGTGCAGCTGGGCCGGGATCCCGCCTTCGAGGGCGCGCCGACCCGCCGGCGGGGGCCCCTGGAGCGCTGGCTGCTGCCCACCACCGACGGCCGGCCGCTCCGCTTCGACAGCGGGCTGGAGCGGGCGCTGCGCGGCCGGGTGAACCTGCTGCGGCTCTGGGTGCCCAACCGCCAGGTGCGCGCGTTGCACCTGTGGGACGACGTCGTGCGCACCGCGCAGACCCGGGTGGTGCTCTATGAAAGCGAGGGGCTCGCAGAGGCGGCCACGCTGCTCAACACCCTGCGCGCGTCCATGATCCTGGACGTGCACGGCCTGCAGTCCCAGCCGCAGGGGCTCGCCCAGGTGCAGGACGTGCTCGACCGCTTCCTCGGCGATCCCGGCTGGCGCGCGAGCGTGTTTCCCTTTGCGCAGATGCTGATCCACGGGCTGCGGCACCACCTCGCCCCCGCCACCAACCGCTGGGGCCTCCGGCCGGGCGCCTTCCACCCCGTGGACGTGTCACCCGACAACGGGAGCGCGGCCGCCAAGGAGGTCGCCGAGGCCCTCGCCCGGGACGCGGAAATGGACGCCTCGCGCTGGCTCGTAGCGCGTCGCTATTGCCTGGAGTGCCCGCTGTTTCGTCTGTGCGGGGCGCAGCTCAGCAGCGACGACGGCCGCCCCTGCGCGCCGGCGCTCCGCAAGATGGTGGAACAGGTCGGCGAGACCGCCGATCAGCTCAGCAAAACGCTGCAGGCAGGCTAGGGGAAGGCTAGGGGAGCAGGGGGCGCTCGGCGATGGTGGGCAGGCCCTCCACCACGAGCTCCACACGATCCAGACGGAAGGTCTGCTCGGGCACGAACAGCCAGCCGCCGGGCAGGTGATCCCAGTAGAAGTACTGGCCCGTAATGGTGTTGGCTCGGCCCGCCTTGGACTGCACGAACACTTCCAGCGGCGTGCCGTTGAGCTTGTGGCTGCGCAACCTCACGCCGGGCTGGATCACGCCGCCGCCCTGCCCGTCCAGGCTCACGACCTTGTAGCTGACCTCGATCGGTGACTCGTCGTGGAACCAGGGCAGGTTCACGTTCATGCCGCGGGCATACCAGGCCTTGTAGTTGTAGTCCGATATCCACTGGTTCTCGCAGTAGCTCATGATGTCGGTCTTGTCCTCGGGACCAAAGAGCTGCTCGCCCACGATGTCCCAGCTCCACACCCCGATGAGCCCTCCGGCGTACGGATAGGCGGGGTCGATGTCCTCCACCCCCAGCCCGCAGGGGGCGTGACGCCGACCGTGGCTGTGTCCGATCTCGTGGGCCGCGGTGTCCACGGCGTACTCGTCGAAGCCGACCCCGATGGCGATCCGGAGCTGCACGCTGCCCGTGTCCGGCGGGTTGTCGTTGAGCAGGGTCACGCCCAACAGACACCCCATGCCGCAGTACTGGCCGAAGCTCGCCGCAGGGTTGAAGATGCCGTAGTAGTACACATCGTCGGAGGTGCCGTCCTGGTTCCGGAAGCCCGCGAGAGTCATGCCGAGCTGCTGCCAGCCCGTGCCGTCCGAACCGAGGGTCTGGTTCCAGTCGTAGGCGTCCCGCACCGAGACCTCGGCGTTCGTCACGGGGTAGAGCTGCAGGAAGCGATTGCGGAACTCCTCGACCCGGGCGGGCGTCAGGTTCGGCACGCGCCCGGAGCCGTCCGCCCAGTAGGCAAAGGGCGCGATGATCACCCGGAAGGTGTTGATCACCCCGTCCACCGTGACCGGCTGCACGCCCGTCTGGGGAAAGCGCGCCTGGGGATTGTCGTCGGCCGGAGTGCCATCCTGCAGCAGCTCCACCTTGTAGGCGAGGAACTGGTTGATGGCCTCGCCGGGCAACACGAAGTTGGCGGTGCTCGCCATGTTCTCTTCGTTGGAGGTGGGCACGAAGTTGCCGGTCACCTCGTAGGTGTGGGCGGCGTCGATGGTCAGCCGCGCGGTGTAGGTCTGCCCCACGGCCGCGGGCGCGGCCGAGTAGAACACCCGGAGCAGCCCGTCCCGCCCGTTGATCAAGGGCACGTCGCACTGGGTGTTCAACCCATTGTTCATGATCACGCACTTGGGTCCCTGGTACAGGGCCACCGAGGTGATGGCCACCCCGGGCGCGCCCACGAGCCCGGGCGTGACGTTGTTGTTGGTGTTGGTGCCATTGTTGGTGTTCGAACCGGGGGAGTCGTCACCGCAGCCCCCAGCCAGCAGGGCGAACACCCCAATCACAATCAAAGATTTACTCGTGCTCATGGTTTCTCCGTTACGTGACCTGATTCGGCTCATCCCTTTTTCCATACCGCAATGTGGGGCGATGTGGAAGTCAGAAAAGTCACAGGGGTAACGCATATGCGCTCTGTGCATCGGAATCGCCTTGGGCTATTGTCAGGCGAGCCATGACCGACGACCCGAAACGACGTGGCGTGGACGCGCTGGTGGAGCAGCTTCGCGCCGACGGGCACGAGGTCTCCGACGGGGAGTTCACCCTCGACCGGGCCGTGGCCCGGGAGAAGCTGCGGCAGTTCCAGCTCGCGGATCCCTGGTCCTACTGCCTGGAGTTGGTCCAGGCCGCCGTGCTCAAGGGCGCCTCGAAGATCGACCTCGAGGTGGAGCGGACCCGGCTCCGCATGCGCTTCGACGGCCGGCCCTTCGGCCGGGTGGACTTCGAAGAGCTCTACGGAGCGATGTTCTCCAAGCAGGACGACGTGGAGATCCACGCCCGCCGCCAGCTCGCCGTGGCCGTGAACGCCGCCCAGGCCCTGGCCCCGCGTCGGATCCACATCGTCAGCGGAGACGGGGAATCGGCCACCGAGCTGGAGCTCCGCCCGGGCGAGGACGACCGCATCGAGTCCCTGGACGGGGTGAGCTGGACCGAGGTGCAGGTGGAGTACGGCGCGCTGCCCGAAGGCACCCCCCACGCGTCGTCCCGCCGGGAGGGCGCCCGGCACACCGCGGAGCTGATCCGGGAACGGTGCCGCTACGCCCGGATCGAGGTGCGCCTCAACGACGAGGTGATCTCCACGGGCTTCACCCTGCCCGAGGCCGTGGCGAGCGTGGAGATCCAGGAGCCGAACCAGCAGGGCGTGTGCGCCTGCCTGCCCGCGGTTGTCACCGGGCAGGTGCGCTTTGTGCGGAACGGCGTGTGGATGGGCACCCACGAGCACGACGCGCTCGCAAAGTCCACCGTCGCCGTGATCGAAGACCCCCGGCTGCGCATGGACCTTACGCACAGCGCGGTGATCCGGGACGACGCCTTCGACGAGGCCCTGGCCGCGGCGCAGCAGGCCGCGGAGCAGCTGGCCGGGCGGCTGCGACGCGACTGGGTGACGCTCGGCGTGTTCGGCGCGGACAAGAGCAGCGCGTACAGCAGCACCGGTGGGCTGGCTCCCAAGGAGTCCCCGCTGGAGCTCGACCGCTTCTACCTGTCCGTGGATCACTCGGGGCTGATCGGCGTCTTCTACGCCCTGAAGCGCTTCATGCGGCTGCTGGTCGTGATGATGTATCTCAGCCCCCTGCTCATCGCGCCCAAGCTCGTGCTGTGGATCCTGGACAATCCCGCCGGGGATTGGATCACCGTGGGCTTCGTGGGGTTGGTCCTGCTCTTCTTCCTGGTGCTGGTGATCCTCGGTGCGCTGTACATGCTCGTAGGCCCGCCGGACAAGCGCAAGGCGCACCTGGAGACGCACCTGGGCAGCCACGACGTGCAGGACGCCTTGCGCCTGCTGTTGCCCCGAGGCCGACAGGTGGAGCCAACCTCGCGCCCGGTGCTCGAGTCGCAGCTCAACAAGAGCAACCCCAAACAGCAGCTGAGACTCCGCGGACGGGTGCGGGCGTTCGAGACGTCCCCGGGACAGGATCGCGCCGTGGTCCGCGACGTGTGGCTGGCCAGGCAAGGTCGGGTCGCCCGGCTGTCTTCGATCCAGGCCTTCTGGCTCGAGCTGGACGGGCCGCCGGTGGTGGTGGCGCCCCAGCATCCGCCGTGGATCGTCGCGGAGTACGAACAGGGCGGCGGCCCAGGGCTGGAGCCCCAGCTGCGGGCATCCCTGGAGGCCCGTCTCCAAGGCGCGTCGAAGCGCAGCCTGAAGCTGGACGAGCTCCTCACTGACGGCACCGGCGTGACGATCGAGGACGGAGACGAGGTGGAGCTCATCAGCCTGATCGGCGGGACCCGGCTGGCGGATCTCAGGCACATCACACTCGTCGGTCACAGACTGACGGTGCCGCCGCCGGAGTCGGCAACAGGCGTCAGGTCCGCGAAACAGGGAAGATGGCAGGGGTTGCTCGTCGAAGGATCGGCCAAGACTCCCCTGGTGATCAGGAAGCTGTAGGAGGACCCGGATGATCGGTCTCGGCAAAGCGATCGGCTGCATGGTGGCCACGGTGATCGGGCTGGCGATCTTCACCCAGTACTCGGGCGGGGACTCGGTGACCACCCTGTGGGGGTGGCCGCTGTTCTCCTTCAAGAGCAGCGGCGCCCGGGGCATCATCGCCGCGGGCCAGGTGGACGCCATGGGGGTGATCGTCTTTGCCCAGGTGGGCTACGGCATCATCTGCTTTGCCCAGGCCGGTATCGGCCTGCTCTTCGGCCTCGGCCAAGCCCAGGCCGGGCTCGCAGTCATCTGCCAGGCCGGCATCGGCCTGACGTTCTTCCTGGGCCAGATGGGCTTCGGCGCGCAAGCCCTCGGTCAGGGCGTCGCCATCGGCCGCAAGGAGGGGTACTTCGAGCAGATGGAGCAGGAGTTCGGCGAGCTGCTCAGCTTCCGCATGAAGCAGGAGTAGGCGCTCAGGGTCTGCTAATACCAGGCGGTTTCGAACCAGACCTCGGGGCGGGGGTCCATCAGGCCGTTGCCGTGGCGCTCGTCCTTCCACAGGAGCAGCACGTTGGAGCCGGCGAGGACGGCGTTTAGCTGGGAGGAGCCCATGAAGAACCGGGCGTGGGGGAACACGACGTGCTCGCCCACCGCGAGGGCTTCGTCCACCGGGGCCACGAACAGCTCGATCCGACCGTTCAGTGGGTCCAGCTCGTAGGAGCGCAGATCGGTCCAAGCCAGCACCGCCGGGTGCCAGGGGTGCGCGAGCAGGAACGGGTCGGCCCGGTCGAAGGGCGCGGAGAGCATGAGCTCCCCCCGTCCCCGGCCGGGATCCAGGAGCCCGGCGCCGTCGGTGCGCGTCCCGTAAAAGAGCGTGGGGGGATCGTTCGAGGGATCCATCAGATCGTCCAGGGCCCAGTAGGCCACCAGCTCGTCGCCGATGCGGGAGACCCGGGTCTCCCAGTGGAAGGTGAAGTCGGTCATCACGCCGGCGTACTCGGCGAGGGCCACGGTGCCGTCCGCCTGGACCAGGGTGAGCTGCGCCTTGGGCACCTCGATGTCGAGGTTGGGGTCGTAGCGGCCGCGCATGAAGCTGACCAGGGAGACGTCGTCCAGGGCGGCCACCTTGATGTAGCCGTAGGGGTCGAAGCTCCCGATGGGGGTGCCGTCCCCGGACTCGGCCACCACCACCGGGCCGGTCACCTCGAGGGTTTGCTCGTCCACGCGCAGCCAGTGGATCTCGCTGATGCCCGTGGCCTCGCCCACCCGGTACACCGCGATGAAGCCCGACCCGTCATGGGTGATGTCCCCGCGCGGGCGCCCCACCCAGCCCGGCGGGTTCAGCTCCCGGGGAGCCAGCACCTCGTTGCCGTCGTAGTCCACCAGCCGCAGCATGTTGTCGTAGGGCTGGCCCGGTTCCTGATACAGCACGCCCACCGCGTCCGCTCCCAAGGCGGTGCGGGCGTAGAAGGTGTCTTCGGCGTTGTCGGTGAGCGGGATGCGATCGCCGATCCAGCGGCCCGCGCCGTCGATGCGCTGCATCCAAGCCTCGCGCAGCCCGTCGTACCGGGCCACCCAGGTGACCCAGAGCTCAGCGCCGCGGCGGTGGATCCGCGGCGTGGTGGCCGTGCCCACGTCGTCGAAGAAGGTCAGCTGGACGCCCTCGGTGCCGATGCCGAGCTCGGCGCTGGCCGTGGCCGTGGCGCCGTCGCCGCAGGTGGCCGTCACCTCCACCGGGTACGTGCCGTCGGCCATGGCCGCGATGGACACGTCCGCGGTCCAGGTCCCGTCGCCGTTGTCCTGGGCGTACACCGGCGTGGCCCCGGTGGCCACGTCCACGAGCACGGCCTGCCCGGCCACCTCGATGTGCAGCGGGATCACCGGGTACACCTCCGGGTTGGCCCACAGCGCCCCCTCCACCGCCTGGGGCAGCCCGACGGTGCAGCCGAGCCCGGCGTCCGCTCCGCCGTCGCCGCCACCGGCGTCCCCGCCCGCGTCGGGGTCGTTCCCGCCGCTGCTGCCGCAGCCGCACCAGCACAGCGCGGCGAGGATCAACAGTGCTCTGGCAAGCTTGGTGGTCATGGTGTGCCTCCGGGACTCCATTGTCCAGTGTCCCCTGTTCCGGTCTCTTTTCCAAGCCGAGATTACGGTGGGGCGCCGCAGGTCATCAACAGCTTGACGGGCGGCTGCTTCTGGAAGAATTGTACGTCGTGGGACCCAAGACGCGAGGAAGGTGAGTACGCGCAAATGAGGAAGATACTATTGGTGTTTCCGAAATCTCCCCAGAGCATGTGGCACATGCCTGTCCTGCTGGAGCTCATGAAAAAAGATGCGCTGATGCCGCCGCTGGGACTCGCTACGGTGGCCGCGCTGACACCACGGGAATACGAAGTCGAAATCGTCGACGAGGAAATCGAGGCAATCGACTTTGGGGTCAAATACGACATCGTGGGCATCGCCGGATATACGTACAATGCCGCGCGGATGTTCGAACTATCCGACGAGTTCAGGAAACGGGGCATTCTGACCGTGGGGGGAGGACCGTACTGCAAAGTGGATACGGCAGCATGCCGTCCCCATTTTGATGTCCTGATGATCGGGGAAGCGGAGTACACCTGGCCCAGGTTCCTTGCGGACTGGGAACAGGGAAAATACTCAGATTGCTATGTCGCGGACACGCAGATCGACATGAAGGATTCGCCCGTTCCGCGGTGGGATCTGATTCCCTTGGAAAAATACTCGGGCGCGATTCTGCAGACCGCGAGGGGGTGCCCCTATGACTGTGAGTTCTGCGACATCGTTTCCTTGTTCGGTCGAACATTGCGGCACAAGCCCATTGAAAACGTTCTTCGGGAAGTGGAAGCACTCTCCCAGCGCGGCAGCACCAGTGTCTGGATTGCCGATGACAACTTCAACGGCAACAAAGGCTATGCAAAAGATCTGTTGAGGGCACTGGCGGACTTGAATCACCGCTTGAAACACCCCATGTCCTACACCACGTCGGTGACCCTGACCGTCTCCCGGGATACG
This sequence comes from bacterium, assembly GCA_043825095.1. GTDB lineage: Bacteria > Myxococcota_A > Polyangia > HGW-17 > JAJRWW01 > JBDRSE01. The sequence continues at coordinate 3,385 of JBDRSE010000381.1, read as the reverse complement.
GAGCTGCTCGATCTCTTCAAGAGAGCCAACTTCAAAGCCGTCTTAATCGGAATCGAAACACCCAATACCGAAAGCCTGATCAGCGCCAACAAGCTGCAAAACACCAATCTCGATCTGCGGGAGGCGATCCAGAGAGTTCAGGCGCGGGGAATGTTCGTGATCGCCGGGATGTGTGTGGGTTTTGATTCCGACGATCTGGATATCTTTCGGCAACAAAGCGACTTTTTGATCGAGGCCGGTCTCATGGTCTGCGTCATCTCCTTGTTACAGGCCCCCAAGGGAACAAAGCTATGGCGTAGATTGAAAAAAGAGCACCGGTTGGTAACCACATTCGATGACGGCAATTTCTATGCGGATACGAACATCATCCCGAAGCTCATGGAAAAAGAGGTCCTGGAGGAACAGTATGGAAAGCTACTGCGGGAGGTGTTCAGCTACGAGCATTTTCTCAAGCGGCTCGGGAGCTACGTACAACAGCTCCGCTGGAACGCACACAATCCCGAGGTCCAGGACACAAGACGGCCCAGCAGGAATGCAGTCAACGCAGACGATCTGAAAATCGCGTTGCGCGTACTCAGGCACTACCTCTTCAGTACGAACGGAAACAAACGCAGGTTCTTTCTATCGGCCTTGCGAATTTCGCTCCGCAACGGGCTCGGCAGCCTTCCACAGCTGATTGAGTTCCTCATCTGGTTCAAATCGCAGCGGGAGTTCATCCGGAAGACGTATCCACAATAATGCTTGGGCGTCTGGCGCCCCACCGTGGCAAAATGCGGTCGAGAGCAAAGGGGGTGGAGATGAACAGACACGCAACGTCACTTCTGGTAGTCGCGCTGGCGGCGACGCTGCTCGTGGACGTGGGCTGCGGCAAGGTGGGCCCGGGCGACCCGCCGGCGGACGCCGGCTCGGATGCGAGCGCCGCCGACGGAACGGCCGGGGAGTGTCTGACCGGCGCCCACCAGTGCGTGGGCGGAACCTGGCAGACCTGCGTGAACGAGGCCTGGGAGGACGAGCAGCAGTGTGCGGCCGAATGCGACCCGCAGCTCGGCTGCGTGGAGTGCGTGCCGGGGACGGCGTACTGCGAGGGGGACCTGAGCTACGTCTGCGCGCTGGATGGCAGCGGCTACGAGACCGAGCTCTGCGATCCGGTCCAGGGAGTGACGTGCAATCCGGACAACGGGTACTGCACCGGGGACTGCGCCCTCGGAACCCTGGGCCGGAGCTACATCGGCTGCGAATACTACGCCGTAGTGACGGCGAACCTGCTGCGCTACGACTTCGACTTCGCGGTGGTGATCTCCAACGCCTCCGCGGTCACCGCCACGGTCACCATCGAGGACGGGCAGCTCCCGCAGCCGCTCACCTTCGACGTGGACGCCGGCACCGTGGCCATCCAGCCGCTGCCCTGGGACTTCGCGCTCAAGGTGTGCCAGCAGGGCTCCATGGGGCCGACCTGCAATCAGCCGCCGGACGACGGCGCTTTCGTGACCCGGGGCGCCTATCACATCCGGTCCACGGCGCCGGTCACGGTCTACCAATTCAACCCGCTGGACTACACCGACGGCACGGCCTACTCGTACACCAACGACTCGTCGCTGCTCCTGCCGGTGAACGTGCTCACGGGCAGCTACGTCATCGCCGCCTGGCAACCCTACCTCTACGCCGGGTATCCCTATCCATCGATGATGACCATCGTCGGCACCGCCGACGACACCACGGTGACGGTCACCACCCGGGCCTCGGCCGGGGGCGGCGCCTTCGGCCGGTTCGAGGCCGGCGTGGGCCGGGACGTGACGATCCACGCCGGGGACGCGTTGGAGCTGCTGTCCAACCAGGGGGACCTGACCGGCTCGGTGGTGCAGGCGGACAAGCCCGTGGCGGTCATCGCCGGGCACTACGCCACCAACATCCCGGAGAACGTGTCGAGCCAGGACCACCTCGAGGAGCAGATGTTCCCCGTGGAGACCCTGAGCAACTCCTACGTCGCCACCGCGCCCGCCGTGCCCCTGATGCCCGACGGCCGCGAGTCCTTCGTGCGGATCATCGCCGCCCAGGATCAGACCACCGTGGACAGCGACCCGCCCGTGGCCGGGCTGCCCACCACGCTGAGCCAGGTGGGGGACTTCTTCGAGCTGCCCCGGCAGGTGGGGGACTATCACCTCACCGCCGACAAGAAGATCCTCGTGTCCCAGTACATGGTGGGCCAGAACGCCGGCGGTGACATGGGAGACCCGGCCATGACCCTCGCCGTGGCCACCGACCAGTACCGCACCTCCTACCTGTTCCACGCGCCGCCGAACTACGAGGTGAGCTACGTCAACATCACGGCGCTCGCGGGCGCCACGGTCACCCTGGACGGGACACTCATCGCCGACTTCACTCCCGTGGGCTCCTCCGGCTTCGGCGTGGCCCGGGTGCAGCTCGACAGCAGCGGCACCGGGGATCACTGGGCCGAGTCTGCAGACCCCTTCGGCATCACGGTGTACGGCTACGGCCACGCCACCAGCTACTGGTACCCCGGCGGCCTGGACCTCCAGGAGATCCCGGTGTTCTAGGATGAAGTAGTGGCGCAGGGCAAAGGAGCAAAGCGCCGTCTCCCGGGCCCCGGGAGCCACGAACCCGGGGAGCGGCGGATCTCCCCGCGGCGCCCGCGCAGCTGGAACATCGAGTGGGACGACCGGGTGGGGCTAAACTTCGACGCCTACGCCTGCGCGCTGCGGGCGCCGTACCTCCAGAACGTCACCTCGAGCGCGGCCACCGTGCTCTGGCGGGTGAACGCGCCGCGCGGGCACGACCTTGCTCGACCGCTGGAGCGGCTGCGCGCAGGGCAGCCGTTCGCGCTGCGGGTCGGAGCCCAGGGCTACCTCTGCTACCAGGAGCGGGAGGCCGGGATCAACCTGGGCTGGTCGAAGCGCGCCGAGGCGCAGTGGGAGCTGCGGCCACAGGACGAGCGGCAGTGGGTGGAGCCGGGCTGCCGCCTGGCCCTGTGGAACCGGGCGGCGAGCGACTCCCTGGTGTACGCCAGGCGGAGCCGCGGCATCAACCTGCGCTGGCACCGCGACAGCCGGGTGGGCGATCCGGCGGAGTGGACCCTGGGCGGCGCCCTGCCGCGGATCACGCTGCGCAGCACGCCGGGTGGCGGTCATTTGGCGCATCGCGAGCGCGGGTACGGCATCGACCTCGGCTGGAGCGACGACCCGGCGGAGCGCATGACGGTGGAGGGGCTCGCGCTCGACGCAGAGGCCTGGGTCGCGCCGCTCAGCCAGCCGGTGACCCAGGGACAGCGCTACAGCACGGCCGCCCAGGAGATCTTCGTCTCCGACGTGTCCTGGAGCTACCAGTACGCGCGGGGCGTGGAGCAGGATCAGCGGCGAGCGGGGGGGTG
>JBDRSE010000380.1:0-7654 GCA_043825095.1 bacterium | reverse complement strand
CTTCTCGTAGCATTTGACCGTGCGGTCGTACAACCGCACACAGAACTCCTTCTTTTTGCACGCCCCAAGGCAAACCGAGGCGATGGCGAGCAGTACAAGCGGGTGGAGCTGGGCCTTGGAATACCTTGTCATGCGCGTGTTCCCGGGTGATTTCCTACGTATGGCGGTCAGTGGTTGACCGTATATACGTGCGCAAACATATCGGGTCAAGATGTCCGTGACAGATGTCCACGATCAGGGCGCCATCCACGAAGCCTGGAGATTGTCCGGGGCTCGGGATACTATCAGAGACCGGAGGACCGGCACGATGCAGACCCGCTCCATTTCGCTGACCTGCTTGGCGGCCCTGGCGCTCGCGGCCTGGAGCTGCGCCGAGAACAACACCGTGGTGCCGGATCCGGAGTGCGGCAACGGCGTGATCGAAACCGGGGAGCAGTGCGACGGCAACGAGCTGGGCTCGGGGAGCTGTCTGGCGCTGGGGTTCGAAACCGGCATCCTGACCTGCGACTCCTACTGCCAGTTCGACACGCAGCACTGCGAGAACATCGAGCGGGACTGCGGCAACGGGCTCCTGGACGGCGGTGAAGGGTGTGACGACGCCAACCTGGAGAACAACGACGGCTGCGACTTCAACTGCAACGTCGAGCCGGGGTTCACCTGCGAGGGCGAGCCCTCGGTGTGCACGGGCAACACCTGCGGGAACGGCGTCGTGGACGGCGACGACGAGTGCGAGCTCGGGGACCTGGACGGCCAGACCTGCCTGAGCCTGGGCTTCGACGGCGGCATGCTCAGCTGCCGCTCGGACTGCACGTTCAACGTGAGCTCCTGCACGGGCGGGCCCTGCGGCAACGGAAACCTGGACTACGGCGAGGAGTGTGACACGGACAACCTGGCGCTGGAGAGCTGCGCCACCCTGGGCTTCGAGTGGGGCGCCCTGGCGTGCGACACGGACTGCGCCTTCGACACCTCGGGCTGCTCCAACGATCCCTGCGGCAACGGGACCAAGGACGCCACCGAGGCGTGCGACGGCGCCGACCTCGACGGCCAGGACTGCGTGGACCAGGGCTTTCTCTACGGCACCCTGGCGTGCGGCACGGACTGCGCCTTCGACACGTCGGGCTGCTCCAACGATCCCTGCGGCAACGGCGCCATCGACTCGGGTGAGCAGTGCGACGGCGCCGACCTCAACGGCCAGGACTGCGTCGACCAGGGGTTCTACTGGGGCACCCTGGCCTGCGCCGCGGGCTGCACCTTCGACACGTCGGGCTGCTCCAGCGATCCCTGCGGCAACAACGCGGTGAACGCCGGAGAGGACTGCGACGGCACCGATCTGGACGGCGAGGACTGCGTCTCCCGGGGATTTCTCACGGGCACCCTGGCGTGCGCCGCGGGCTGCACCTTCGACACCTCCGGCTGCGCCCACAACATCTGCGGGAACGCCAACGTCGAGCCCGGGGAGCAGTGCGACGACGGCAACACCGCGCCCGGTGACGGCTGCTCGCCCACCTGCCAGTGGGAGGGCCAGTGCACAGCCGACTATACCCTCACCTGCGGCGTGGGCGTGAGCGGCGCCCTGCTCATGGCGCCCGACGACATCACGGGCTACAGCTGCGGCACCGCCGCCGCCGCCCTGGGCGACCACGTCTACTCCTTCGTGGCCGGCGCCACGGGCCTGGCCAACGCGTCCCTGAACGTCATCGAGGAAGACCCCGTCTTGGGAGACGACATCGACCTGTACGTGCTCGAGGGCGCCTGCGTGCCCAGCCAGTGCATCGCCGCGGGCAACACCTGGGGCGACGAGCTGTTCACCTTCCCGGTCACCGCCGGCATGACCTACTACGTGGTCGTCGAGACCGTGTACTGGGGCCTCATCTCCCAGCTCGACTACGACCTGAACGTCAACTGCCCCTAGAGCACATCTCATAACCCCTCCGGTCGGCCTTCGGCCGAGCCGACGTGACCTCCCGCGTGGGCGGCGGCACGTGCACCGTGCGGGTAAGACATTCCGACCATGCAGCGGGCCGACTTGATCGAGAGGGCGCGCGTGTGGGAGTATCGTGCCATGCGTTTCGGACAATTCGCGCTGGCCGCGGTGATCGGGGCCTTCTTGATGCTCCTCCCCGCAACCCCCGCACCGGCGGACACCATCTTCTCGCTGGACCTGCCGCTGACCAGCCAGGCGGACACGCAGGCAGCAGTGAATACCTACGGGGGACAGATCTATGGCGGGCAGTTCGGCCCGGGGGGCTGGACCACGCAGACCCGGGACGACTTCATCGAGGTCGACCTGCCATACCTGCTCGACACCCGGGAAGGTCACCTCGAGGTGACCGTGGCCGACCTCGAGATGTCACCGCCGTTCACGACCCATTACTGGCAGTTCGAGCTGGTGGCCATCGACCCCTATGGGGCGCTGCTGTCCATGCCGCCGGTGGGTCATGCGCACCTCGCGTCGGGATATCGCGGCTATTGGGACGCGGGCGCGGACAATGTTGCCCAGGCCTTCTGGAACCTCTACGACGCCGCCTGTACGGCGTGGCAGGACTGCACCACCGAGACGGGCAGCGGCGCCAACTACGTGTCCGCTCCCGGCGCCTTCACCTTCACCCATGACTGGCAGGCCCAGACCCAGTGGGTGACCTTCGGGGGCAACGGGCAGGTGAGCCGCACCATGGACCTCTCGCCCACCTCCCCGGGCGGTGTCTTCCAAGAGGATCAGATGATCCTCACCATCAACGTCTGTGGCGGCTCGAGCGCCGTGATCTGTGGGTCCTGGGACGAACCCGCCAACCGCGGCGGCCCGCTCGGCGTCACCTACTCCGCGGTGCGCCTCGAGATCTACGGCGACGTGGACGCGGCAGTGCAGCCTGACGCAGGCGGCGGGGACCTGGACGCCGGGGCCGACGGTTCGACCCCAACGAATCCGGATGGCGCCATCGGAGCGGACGGAGCCGCCGCGGATTCCGGGGTCGACGGCGCCCAGGCCGCCGACGCCCAAGACCCAGGCGGTGGAACAGCGCGAGGCGGTTGTGCCTGCCGGACGAGCGACACTCACATTCCCAGCCTCACCCTGCTGCTGTTGCTGCTGGTCTTGTGCTGGATCCGTTGGTCGGCATGACTCAGATTCCTGAGGGGCGCTAGCAACAGCAGCGGCAGTTGCATGACTCCAGGCGACAGCACAACCGACTGAAAACAAACAGCAAAAAGCGGATCTCAGCGGGGCGTCTTCAGAGCCGGGGCAGAGGCCGAGTCGTGGGCACGGAAGCTGCAGTGCATGGGCGGCGCGGCACTATTCTAACGCGAGGACCACAGGTCATGAGAACCGTCGACAACCAGGACTATCGACCCTACTACTGCGTTTGGGAGCTCACCCTCGGGTGCAACCTGCGCTGCGCCCACTGCGGGTCCCGGGCGGGGCGGCCGCGGCCCAACGAGCTCACCACCGGGGAGTGTCTGGACCTCGTGCAGCAGCTCGCCGACCTGGAGTGCCGGCTCATCACGCTGTCCGGGGGCGAGCCCACGCTGCGTCCCGACTGGTCCATCATCGCCCGCACGGCCATCGGCCGCGGCATCGTGGTCAACATGGTCACCAACGGCACCACCATGACGCCGCGGCTCGCCGGGCGGATCGCGGACAGCGGCATGTCCAACGTGGGGCTGTCGCTGGACGGCACGCCCGAGGTGCACGACTCCATCCGCGGGCAGGGGACCTTTCACAAGCTGCTGCGGGCGGTGTCGCTTTTGCACGCGGCCAAGGTGCCCTTCTCCCTGCTCACGCACCTCAACCGGGACACCCTGGCCGAGCTGGAGCAGATTCACCAGCTCGCCGTGGATCTGGGCGCGTTCTCCTGGCGGGTGCAGCTCGGCAAGGCCATGGGCAACCTGGCGGACAACCACGGGCTGTGCATCCAGCCCCGGGACCTGCTCAGCGCGGTGCCGCGGCTGGCGACCCTGAAGAAGACCTCACCCCTGCGCGTCGACATCGGCGACTCCATCGGCTACTACGGCCCCCACGAGAAGGTGCTGCGCAAGACCGGCTGGGGGAACATGCGGCCGCTGTGGGGCGGCTGCCAGGCCGGACGCCGGGCCATCGGCATCGAGAGCGACGGGGGCATCAAGGGGTGTCTGTCGCTGCAGGGCGGCCTGGTGGGGTGCTTCGGTGAGGACCCCTTCCGAGAGGACACGATCCGGAGCCGCTCCCTGGAACAGATCTGGTTCGACGACAACGCGTTCGCCTTCAACCGGCAGCAGCCCCTGGAGAGCCTCACCGGGAGCTGTCGCCGCTGTCGCCACGCCCAGATGTGTCGCGGCGGCGCCAAGTGCGTCTCCTCGGCGTTCACCGGCAGCGTGAGCGAGGACCCCTACTGCTACTGGCGGGTGTCCCAGGCCGAGTCTCGCCGGTCCAAGGTCGCCGGAGCCGTGCGTCAGCGCGCCGCCGCCGCGGTGGTGTCCGTCGGGCTGGGGCTCGGGGCCGCGGCCTGCCTCGGCGGCTGTCTGGATCGTGCGGTCGGGGACCCGGATCCAAACCAGGACGCCGCGGCCTACGTGCAGCAGGACGCCGCGGCCTACGTCCAGCAGGACGCCGCCGTGGATCCGGATCCGGACCCGGACGCCGAGCCCCCCAGCGTGCTGGACTACGGCTTCTTCCCCGAGCCGGTGGACGCCGGGCCGGACGCCGAGCCGCCCGCGCACATGGACTACGGCGTAATCCCCGAGCCCGACGACGCCGGCATCGAGCCCGAGCCCGACGCCGAGCCCCCGGTACAGAACGACTACGGCGACATTCCCCCGAGCCCTTAGACCAGAGGGGTTGTGAGATTTACTGTAGGGTAGGGCTACGGCAGGATGCAGGCGCCGCCCACGCAGGTGAAGCCTTCGGCGCTGCGGGAGCAGTCAGTGGTGATGGTGCAGTCCTCGAGGCAGAGGCCGACCGGGACCACGTCGCTGCACGCGCCCGTGTTGTCGCAGCCGGTGTTTCCGTTCGCAGGGTCGCACCCGGGGCGGTAGCAGGTGCCGGTCGACAGCGCCCTGGTGTCACAGAGCCCGTACATGGGGCAGTCGCTGTGCTGGGCGCAGGCCTGCCCCCAGGCCGCGGTGGAGGTGTAGCAGCGCCCGGTGGTGGTGTCACAGGCGTCGCCGTTCGAGCAGTCCCCCGGCCCGGAGCAACCGGCGCCGCTCCGCACGACCATCGTGCGGCAGTGGCCGTCCGCAACGTCGTCGTCCATCGTGGAGTGGTCGTTCCGCGCCAGCACCATCCAATCGCAGACCTGGTCCGTCCCGCAGTCCGCGTTGGAGAGGCACCAGCCGGCGCAGAAGGTGTTCGTCGCCGCGCCTCCGTCGTCGGCTTCCCATTCGATGTCCAGGCAGCTTCCACCCAGGCAGCGGTGCTCGGCTGCGGAGTCGCAGGGATCGCCGAAGGCCTGGACGGCGGTGCACTGGAAGGTCGAGGCGTCCGTGTCCTCCACGCACGCCTCGGCCGCCTGGCAGTCGGCCACGCCGTTCGTGGCGCAGTCGGCGCCCGTGGCGTCCTGGGTCACGTGCGGGAGGCAGAACTGCGTGTCGCTGTGGCCGCCGATGATCACGCAGCCCTCGCCGATGTCGGTGTCGCAGTCCGCGTTGGTGTCGCAGGTGACGGCGGGCTCGTCGGAGACGAAGCGCCAGGCGAGGCAGTAGGTGACGTAGCCCTCCTCTCCGTTGGGCATCTGCCAGGCTCCGCTCGCGCAGTAGGAGGGCGCGCCGTTGAGCGCCGGGCAGTCGGCGTCGGTCCGGCAGGGGGCGCTGCACACGCCGGTCTCGGGCTTGGGCGCGCAGCGGCTCGGCAGGGCCGAGTGGCCCACGCAGACCTCGGTGGCGCCGCAGTCCTCGTCCACGCTGCAGACCGCGCCGGCCGAGGTGTATGTCGCGGCGGCCTGAATGCAGTAGATGTAGTTGTCGCACCCCATGTCGAACTTGGCGGAGTGCTCGCAGTCGTCGCCGATCTGGCCGAGGGACGGGTCCGAGAGGAAGCAGTGGTGGTTCAGGATTTCTCCGTCCGCGCCGTTCTGTCCCGTGGGTAGGCACACCTCACCGGTCGGGCACTCGTCGTTGAGCCCCGGGATCCGCACGTCGTTCACGTCATCGCCGGTGAACTCCATTCGGCCGCAGGACGCGCCCACGCAGACTCCGACGCCGCTCAAGACCCCCTGGGTCGTTTGCGACGCCCAGGTCTCGGAGCACTGCATGTCCGTGGGACAGAGGTCGACCGGGTTGGCCGGGTCGCACGCGTGGGAGCAGCGACGGCTGTAGAAGCCGGTGAAGTGGTACGTGGGCGCCTCGCACTGGTACTCCGAGGGGTTCGTGCTCCCGACCTGGGACTGGCCGGCGCTGAGCACGCCGGGCTGGGTCATTTTGGTGACGCAGACGCCGCGGAACGCCTGCGTCCGGTCCGTCCCGTCGTCGTTCCAGCCGCCGATGCAAACCTCGTCGGCAGGGCAGGCAGAGTCGTTCTCACCGCCGCAGTCCTGCAGGCTCCCCGGCACGCACCAGTTCACGTACCCGAGCTGGGTCGTGTTGCAGCGCGCGGGCGTCCCCGTGACAAAGGGTCCCGGCACCATGGGCCCGCAGTCCGCGTCGGTGTCGCAGTTCTTCGAGCACCACCCCGAGATGCACGCGCCACCGCCGGAGCAGTCCGCGTTCTCGTTGCAGCAGCCGCCGAGCCCCTGGGGCTCGGCCGGCGTGTCCCCGGTGCAGCCCAGGGTTTCCTGACCGGCGTCGGCCTGGACCTCCCCGTCCTGCGCGGCGCCGTCGTTCTGGGTGTCGGCGTCGGCCTGGACCGCGGCATCGTTCTGGCTCTGGCCGTCGTCATCACCGCAGCTCGAGGTTACAAACAGCAGTGGGAGTGAGAGCGAAAGCGAGAGCGAGAGCAGCAGAAGTGGAATGCGCTTGATCACCGTTTTGCCTCCGATGGCAGATGTTTCTGTTATTGCCCCAGTGAATAACAGTGAACAAGATTACACAAATCAACGCGTTTGTGAAGGCCTGAACGTGCGTGGGGAACACGCCGTTGTCGGTCCACGTGCCGGCGTCCTCGACCGGTTCATCCCCACGTGCGTGGGGAACACGTCCGCTGGCCGGGGCCACAGGGTCCAACCACACCGGTTCATCCCCACGTGCGTGGGGAACACGGAACGAAACCCAAGGCAACCGCACCTGACCCGCGGTTCATCCCCACGTGCGTGGGGAACACAGATGGTGCGCCGCCCCTCGTTAGCCAGCCACTCGGTTCATCCCCACGTGCGTGGGGAACACGGAAGCTCCACTACCTTCTCCGCTACCACCACCGGTTCATCCCCACGTGCGTGGGGAACACGAACAGAATCGCCACGATGTGCCGCGACCACGACGGTTCATCCCCACGTGCGTGGGGAACACGTAGTCCCCTCGCAGGTTCCACGCCTCGTCGACCGGTTCATCCCCACGTGCGTGGGGAACACGCTCCACTGTCAGGCCGTTCGCCATCTGTCTGCTCCGGTTCATCCCCACGTGCGTGGGGAACACGCAGTCGCAAGCTACAGTGGAGGATCCCGTTGACCGGTTCATCCCCACGTGGGTGGGGATCAGGGTTGTCGCCATTTCTTCAGCTCCGAGGGCCTACGGTTCATCCCCACGTGCGTGG
>JBDRSE010000379.1:0-11150 GCA_043825095.1 bacterium | reverse complement strand
GCTCTGCGAGCTGCGGAAACAGCGTGCTCGAGCCCGGCGAAACCTGTGACCCCCCCGCCTCCTGTCCCACGACCTGCGACGACGGCAACGCGTGCACCAACGACACCCTCACCGGCTCCGCCGCCAACTGCAACGCCGCCTGCAGCTTCGCGCCCATCACGGAGTGCCACGACAGCGACGGCTGCTGCGCCGCCGGGTGCGACGCCTCGGTGGACAACGACTGCTCTGCGAGCTGCGGAAACAGCGTGCTCGAGCCCGGCGAAACCTGCGATCCGCCCGCCTCCTGTCCCACGACCTGCGACGACGGCAACGCGTGCACGGTCGACACCCTCACCGGCTCCGCCGTAAACTGCAACGTCGACTGCTCCAACGCGAGCATCTCGGAGTGCCACGACGGTGACGGCTGCTGCGCCGCCGGGTGCGACGCCTCGGTAGACAGCGACTGCTCTGCGAGCTGCGGAGACGGCACGGTGGACGCCGGGGAAACCTGCGACCCCCCGGCGAGCTGCCCCACTGACTGTGATGACGGTGACGCCTGCACCGACGACATCCTCACCGGCTCTGCCGCCAACTGCAACGTCGCCTGCAGCTACAACACCATCTCCGCCTGTGTCAACGGCGACGGCTGCTGTCCCGATGGGTGCGACGAGACCACTGACGACGACTGCTCCATCACCTGTGGGAACGGGACGCTCGATCCCGGCGAAACCTGCGACCCGCCCTCGAGCTGCCCCGCGACCTGCGACAGCGCCGACTCCTGCCTCGTGGGGAGGCTTCAGGGAAGCGCGTCTACCTGTGACGCCACCTGCGCCTTCGACCCGGTGACAGCCTGCGCGAGCGACGACGGCTGCTGCCCCGACGGATGCGACTCCGCCTCGGACAACGACTGCACCACCGGCCAGCAGCCCGACTCCGGATGCGGCTGCCGCACCACCTCCCCCACTTCCCTGCCCTTGCTGGTGCTGCTCCTGGGAGTACTCCTGTTCGTGAGCCGCCGCCGTCAGGGCAAGGCGTAGCCGAGCAGCGTCTCGACGATCTGCCCCTCACAGCCGAAGTCTGGCGAGACGAAGTGATCCGCCCCTCTGCCCAGGGGGATCGGGACGTTCAGGGCACCACGGTCACGGGCACGGCGCCCACGATGCGGTAGCCCACGCTGAGCAGGTCGTTCTCGCCGTCTCCGCCGCAGTCCACGCCGGGATATTATCACAAAACAGCTCCCCTTCCCGCGCCAGGCTTCGCGCGCTTGTGCTCGGTTCCGGGCTCCTCTAAACTCGGACCACTTCAGGGAGAGGAGGTCGTTGTGCACCGCAAGGAACATATGAGCTCGATTCGCGCCCGCCGATCGCTGGTGGGGCTGCTGGTGATGGCGCTGGCGCTGCTGCTGGCGTCCGACGTGGCCTGGGCCCGCAAACGCCGCCGGAAGAGCCGTCGCGCCGAGGCGGCCGGGACGGCAGACCCAAAGGCCGAGGCCAAAGGGGAGAAGAAGGCCGATGGCAGGACGGACGCCATGGCTGCCCCGGCGCAGGGCATGGCTCCCGCCGGGTCCGGCGCGCCCGCCGCGCCCGCCGCGCCCGCCGAGGCGGCGAGGAAGGTGGATCGGGATCGGGTGCTGATCATCGGCACCAAGCCGGCGCCGCCCTTCTCGATGCAGGACCCCGAGGGCAACTGGCAGGGCATCTCGATCCAGCTCTGGCGGGGAATCGCCCAGGAGCTGAAGCTGAAGTTCAAGTTCAAGAAGCAGACCCTGGAGCAGCTCATCACCGAAACCAAGTCGAGGAAGCTCGACGCCGCGGTGGCGGCGCTGACGATCACGGCGGCCCGGGAGAAGCAGATCGACTTCACGCACCCCTTCTACACCTCCGGACTGGGCATCGCCGTGCAGACCAAGGAGAAGTCCGGCGCCTGGCAGTTCTTCAAGCGCATCTTCTCCCTGGGCTTCATCAAGGTCTTGCTGGCGCTGCTCGGGCTGCTGACCCTGGTGGGGATGGTGGTGTGGCTCTTCGAGCGCAAGCGGAACCACGAGCAGTTCGGCGGCAGCGTGCCCCAGGGGCTGGGGAACGGCCTGTGGTTCTCCGCGGTCACCATGACCACCGTCGGCTACGGGGACAAGGCGCCGGTGACCCTGGGCGGCCGGCTGGTGGGGCTGTTATGGATGTTCGCCTCGATCATCATCATTTCCAGCTTCACCGCTTCGATTACCACGACCCTGACCGTGAGCCGTCTCGAGTCGTCCATCCAGAGCCCCAAGGACCTGGCCAACAAGAAGGTGGGCACCGTGCCCAACTCCACCAGCGCAGCCTATCTCAAGCGCGAGGGCATCGCGGTGAAGTACTACAAGGACGTGCTCGCCTCGCTTCAGGGCGTGGCCAAGGGCGAGGTAGACGCGGCGGTGTACGACGCGCCCATCATGCAGTACCTGGCCAAGTCCAAGCTGCGCGGCAAGGTGCGGGTGCTGCCCATCATCTTCGAGCGGCAGGACTACGGCATCGCCCTGCCCAACCAGAGCGGCCTGCGGGAGGAGATCAACCGCGTGCTGCTGCAAAAGCTCACCCACTCCTCCTGGCGGGAGCTCAAGCGCCGATACCTCGGCGACTGAACGAGATGACCAACCCCGAGTCGGTGCAGCCGCAGCAGCTCTGCCACAAGCATCCCCACGCCATGGCGGAGGAGATCTGTCCCCACTGTGACAAGCCGATCTGCGAGTACTGCCTGTCGCCCGTGGGCGGGCTGTTCCTGTGCCGGGACTGCGCGCGCGCCGTCCGACGCAAGGGGCGGTTCGTCAAGATCGGCATCGCGATCGGCGTGCTCGCCCTGGTGGGTGGGATCGGCTACCTCGCCTCCGGAGCCCTCAAGACGGCGGACACGGAGAAGATCGCCAAGGGCCAACGGCACGGCCCCGTCAGCCTGGCGGAGCAGCTGCGGGAGCGGATCGCCAAGGACCCCTGCAACCGGAAGATCATCCTGGAGTGGGTCACCCAGGAGGGCGCTCCCTGCGACCAGATCCTCGCCCGGGTGAAGTGGTTCTATGATCGGTGCGAGCCGTGGGTCCGGCTCCGCTGGGAGACCTACGCCTGCCACAAGCGCGACGGGCGCTGGGACGAAGCCATCCGCGAGGTGAGCCGCATCATCGCAGTGCACCCGTTCGACAAGGACTTCCGCTGGTGGCGCGGGGAGCTGTACTACCGAAAGAAAGACTGGGACCGGTCGCTGCGGGACTACTGGCAGTCGGTGATGATGCGGCCCACGCTCCAGGTCATCCCCTTCGAGCTGGCGCGGGTGGCAAAGTGGGCGGGCAAGCCCTGTCGCGGGGTGTTCCCAATGCTCCAGCACGAGCACTATCACGCGGACTGGAACCTGGACGACGACGACCTGGCCTTTCGCAAGAAGTACACGCGAACAGCCTGCCCCGAAACCCTGGGGACGGGGGTCGCCCAGGGCCCCCTGGCCGCCGGCTGGGAAGCCCCCCCGGTGGAGGCGCGCATCAACGACCGCGCCTTCGGCCACTTCGCGCTGGACCTGGACACCGGGCTCACCCTGATCTCCCGGTCGCTGGCAAACAAGCTCGGGCTGCCGCAGCCGCCCGCCGGGGAGGAGCCGTTCCTCGCCTGGTACGGAGACCGGTGGCAGTCGGGGCAGTTCGTGATTCTCAAAGAGGTGCGCTGGGACAAGGCGCGCGCAAAGCAGGTGGAGGCGCTCGTCATCGACAGCCCGCCCTTCTTCACCGACGGCGTGCTCGGGCGAACGTTCCTGCTGCGCTTCGCGGGCCGTTTCAACGCCGACCGGACCACGGTTTCACTCCAGCCCCGCCCCACCCGGGACGCCACCCCGACGCCCAGCATGGGCGCGATCCCCGCCGACGAGCGTTGAGGGCCCGGAATCGCGTACCGGCGGGCGCTACCAGCAGTGGGGCCGGCCGGCCGCGGGCCGACCGTCGGCGTCGATCACGAGCACACCCTGGGAGGCGGCGCTGAGCTGCGGATGGTCGGCCGTATTGGTGCCGGGTTGGATGCGCAGCAGGAAGCACGTCGTGACGCCCTCCCAGGCCGGCGCGGTGGGGTGGAACTGGGACCCGGTGAGCCGGCTGGTCAGCTCGGCGAGGCCTGCCCCGAGGGTCGACTGGGGTCGGTGATCCAGGAGCTCCCCCCACAGGGCGCTGAAGGGCGCGGCAGAGAGCCGGTAGGCAGTGTCTCCCACTGCCCGGCTGCGCAGCGGGAGGAAGCCCGGCGCGGCGCGGAGGGGCTGGAAGGTGGTGATGGACAGGCCGGCCTCAGCGCCGTCCGGCAGGAGGTTCACCCAGCCGTCGGCGGCGTGGCTGTTGAGCGCGTCAAAGGCCTCGGCCACGGTGTAGCGGGCCACCTCTCCCGTGATCAGGGGCCGCTCCACCGTCCAGGACCCGGCCGCGCCGAGCTGCAGCTCCAGCGGCAGGGCGTCGTCCCACCAGAGCACCACGTCCTCGTCCCCAAAGGTCGGGAAGGTGACCGTGACCTCCACCCACCAGGCGTCGGGGTCCGCGTCGAACCGGATCCAGTCGTAGCGCACGCTGCCGCCGGTGCCGCCGTGCCCCGGCTGCCAGTCCCCGAGGATCGTGATCACCTCTCCGCCATTCCCGGTCACGCGCTGCTCGTCACCCAGCTCGGCG
Source organism: bacterium (assembly GCA_043825095.1). Classification (GTDB taxonomy): domain Bacteria; phylum Myxococcota_A; class Polyangia; order HGW-17; family JAJRWW01; genus JBDRSE01. Next base: position 6,511 of record JBDRSE010000379.1, on the reverse strand, counting down.
CGGTACTCGACGCCCGCCAGGCGAATCATCGGTCCCAGCGGCGTAGCGTCCACCAGGTCGGGTCCCCAGCCGCCCAAGGGCACGGGGTCGTCCACCAGGCTCGCGTCCCCCAACGTCAGCGCCGCGGTCTGTCCCAGGGCGAGGGACCCGGCGAGCCAGGCCCGGCTCCCGTCAAAGCTGTGCAGGGTGCGGAGCTCACCGCCCGTGCCGGCAAAGCTCCCGGCGATGGGCTGCAGGAAGGCGACCTCGCTGCCCGAGAGGTTGCGCGCCGACAGGGGCGGCAAGGTCGAGGCGTCGAGGACCTGCGCCAGGGCATCTGTGGCCCGGGTCTCCGCCTCGATGGTGGAAGCGTCCCCGGTGGCCTCGCGGTCCGGATGAAGGCGCGGGTTCGCGAGTCCGAAGTGGGTGGTGCTGAGGCTGTACAGCCGCGCCTCGAAGGCGTCGTCGAGGGCCTGCTGCATGGTGGCGTCCACCGTGGGCGCCAGCTCGAGGGCCCACCGCTCTGCCAGCCGCGAGCGCACGATGCGCGTGTAGAAGCGGTGGTTCACCGGCTTTTCGGTCCACGACGAGAGGCCGTCGAAGTTGCCGTCCGCGAGATCCCGGTGCAGGGTCACGGTGGACACCGGGGCGAGCTGGGCGACGATGTCCTGCAGCCGCGCCGGGACCACCCAGTCGGCGTCGAGCTCCTCCACCGCCTCGAGCTCGCTCTCGAAGCCGAGCCAGGTGTCGCCGTCGGCGTCGAAGTGGATCACCAGGGCCACCGTGCCCGTCAGGTTCTGGTGGAGCTGGCGCAGCCAGTTGGCGAGCCCCCCGTGCTCGAGCATGTCGGCGTGGTGGTAGACCGGCACCAGCTTCATGGAGGCGTTCGGGTACAGCGGCGACTCGAGGGTCAACACCCCGTGGGCCTCGGCCATGCTCAGCGCCACTTCGTGCCGAAAGCCGGTAAAGGACGTCGCGCTGTAGAACAGCGTAATCCACTCGATGCCCAGGGCCGGATACATCGCCACGTGCGCCGGCGTGAGCGTGTTCTCCTGGGGCTGCACGCCGGGCGTCCACAGGCCGGGCACGAAGGCCTCGAGGCTGTCCTTGGCGCGCTCCACCGAGGCGGTGAACTCGTCCAGGGTCTCGTTGGTCATCAGGCCGTTGTTCCAGCTCATCAGACGGACGCCGTCCTGACCGTCCTCCACGCGGCGCCGGATGTCGTCCAGGATGTCGGGCGCATACTCCAGGATCCAGCCGTCGAGGCTGAACAGGTTGTCCGGGTCCCAGTCGTTGCAGAACTGCGGGTGGCGGTCGAAGATCTCGATGGTGGAGCGGATGATCTCGATGTCCTTGCCGAAGCCGTCATCGTCGTTCGTGTCACCGCGATAGGAATGAAACAGGCTGGTGTGCTGGCTGAAGGCGAGCAGCACCGTGGCCCCTCCCCGCTCGGCGCACTCGACCGTTTCGGGGTGAAAGGACTCGATCGTATCACCGACCGCCACCTGGAGGCGGCCGCCGTCCCAGCGCAGGTCGGCTCCCCGGGGCCCGTCGGTGCTGCCGCAGCGGACCCGATCCCACTGCTCGCCCCGAAGCACCCACACGTCACCGGTCAGGGTCACCACGCCGATCTGCCCCGCCGGGTCGATGTCCATGGCAATCAGATCCGCGGGCTCCGGCGTGGGCCCCAGGGCCACCCACTCGTCCCCGATCCGCTCGAACACGCCACGGCCCAGGCTCGCCATGACGAGCCGGCCGTCCCGCTCCCCAAGGTCTGCGACGAGCTTGACGTGGCTGTCCACCGCGATCTGCTCGGCCTCGGCGTCCGGCCCGTCCAGCCGACGCACCAGGTCGCCGAAGAGCATCTCGTACTGGGGAGGGACCAGGCCCAGCGGATCCACGAACCCCGCGACCACCGCGTCCCCCTGCCGCCCGGCAGACCAGGTCAGCGGGTGGGCCTCGCCTTCGATGCCCATGGCCCAGGTCCCATCCACCCACTGCTCATTCACCTCATCGAAGCGAACCAGCCCCCGCCCCACAGTCGCCAGGTAGAGGTCGCCGCCCCGAGTCCGCACGAACTGCCGCGGGATGGGCCGCCGCAGGGCGAGGTCGATGAGCAGGAAGTCCGGCACCACGTACCCGTCCAGCAGCACCTCCCAGCTATGCCCACCATCGGGAGATCGATAGACGCGCCCCACCTCGTAGCCCAGCCAGAGCGTACCGTCGGGATCCACCCAGGCCGTGGTCAGCCGATGCCCGACCTCCGACGGCGGCAGCGCCACCGGGTTCCGATCCGGATCGTACAGCCCATACTGCGTGAGCACCCAACCGGCCTCGCCGATGTTCAGGCTCACGATCCGCCCCGGCCACGTCTCCGTCGTGGGCGGCGCCACCTTCTCCTCACCAGGGCAGCCGATCAGCCCCGTCACCGCCAACAGGATCAGCAGCGGGAGCAACGCTCTATTCGTCATGGTTCTCTCACGGTGATTCGACGGCCGCCGATCCGGCGGTCGTCGATCCGAAATCGCGGCTACTCCGCGCTGAGGCGAAGCATCTCCACCAGGGCGGTCAACGCCTTCTCCATGTCCTCCACGGCGATGCTCTCATCCGTGGAGTGCTCATCCTTGGCGCCGATGCCCACCACCGCCATCTCGATCCCCTCGTTGTTGTAGATCGACGCATCGGTGAACCCGGTAATTAAAATGGGCTCGGCGTCGATGCCGATCTTCTTCAACCCCTGCTGCGCAGTCCGGACCGTCCAGGCGTCCGCTGGAATCGTCACCGCCCGGCACAGGTTGTCGATCTTGATCGTCACAGTCGCGCCCACCGACTCCACCTGCTCACGAATCACCGTCTCCATCTTCTCGGCCAGCTTCGCCCCCTTCTCATGGTCCGCGCTCCGACACTCGGCCATGAACGTCGCCTGGGCCGGCACTCCGTTTCGTATCAACCCCCCCTCAATCACGCCCACATTCGCCGTGGTTTCGTGGTCCAGCCGCCCCATCTCCAAGGCCGCAATCGCCTTCGCCGCAGCCAGGATCGCGTTGATCCCCTTCTCCGGCTCCATGCCCGCATGCGCCGCCTTGCCCTTGATCGTCACATCGATCGCAAAGTACGAAGGCCCCCCGATCACGATCGTCTCCAGCGTGTCGTTGTCCATCAGGAACCCACGCTTCGCACTGAGCCGCCCGAAGTCCAGCTCCTTCACCCCCAGCAGCCCCACCTCCTCCTGCCGACTCACCGCGAACTCGATGGGCGGATACACCTCGGCCACCCGCAGCGCCTCCAGCACCTCCGCGATCCCCGCCTTGTCGTCCGCCCCCAAAATCGTCTCCCCCTTCGAACGAATCACTCCGTCCACGATCACCGGCTCGATCCCCACCCCCGGCTTCACCGTGTCCGCATGGCACGACAGCAGGATCGCCTCCTTGCCCTCACACCCCTTGGCCGGAAACCTGGCGATGAAGTTCCCATAGTCGTCCAACCCCGCCTCCCCGCCCAGCTTCTCCGCCTCCCCCAGCAGGTACTCCATCATCGCCGCCTCGTTCCCCGACTCCGAATCGATCCGCACCATCTCCATGAACTGTGAAACCATCCGTTCGCTAGAATTCGACAAGACAAACCCCCAAGTTTGTGTGACCCGACAGTGACATCATTCACCATCCGCAAAGGATGATACCCCAAGCAGACGAAAATGACAGAGACACCGAGCTTGGGGGCTCTTCGGGAGAGGGTGGGATCATGTGTAGGTCGCGTTGGGGGAAGGAAATCTGGGACGGGTATCTGGGGACGGGTATCTGGGATGAGCAGCTGTGAGGGGATGTTGGCCGTCAACGCCCGGCGAAATCGGGCTCGCACACCCCTTGCACGGATTGGATGTCCGTCCACTCGAGGGTGATCGCCCCTGTGGTCCGGCTGATCCGGTAGGTGCGACGAAACACAATGATCTCGTCGCACATCCCCCAGTCCCCTTGAACGAGGTAAGTCAGATCCATCCAGTAGGTAATGGTCTCATCGCCCACCTGAATGTCCGAGTCCAGGAGCCGGTCGAAGCCGAGGCGATGGCTCGTGCACCAGAGGTACTCCACCAGCTCCTTCACGTTCTCCGGCGTGACCGGCCGCCTCCCGAAGATGCCGATGAGATTGCCGGGCGAGAGGCGATCGTAGACCGTCCGGTCGATGTAACTGCACCGATCGACCCGGTGTAGACCATCACCATACAGGTGTGGACTCTCACCATAGTCGATCTCGAAGTACTTCCCGGTCTGGCGTTGGTCCACCGGCTCCGGCGGCGGCGGTGACCACGGATCCAGGTGCAGCTCCTTTTTCATCCTCGACCACTCCACCGCCTGTTCCAGGGAGTCGGTGCAGAGCTTGTACCAGTGCTCATCCTCCTCGAAGCGACCGTCAGGGTTGAAGATGTACGAGTCAACGTACTGGGCCAAGTAGTCGCCGCGGTCCCCATCATGGAAGTCTCTTGGGAACAGCGCCGGCGAATAGACGGCCGCGTACACGTATTCGTCAGGATAGTGCGGCAGGTCGTCATCCGAGCACGCCATCCCAACCAGGCCGGCCGCAAGACCGAGCGCGAACGGGAGCACGCGCGGTTGCGCGAGTAGTCGTACGAGAGCGTGTGCTCGGGATCCGGACATCTCTCTCATGGTCCCACGCTGAACACGCGAAGGTCAATGGATCACGAGGGCCGCCCTCGAACCCGACAACCTTGACTCAACGTCGAAGCACCGTGGATAGTAATTGTTATGGCTCCCCCATCCAGAAACGAGCTAGAGCTCAAGCTCGTTTTGGAACGCCTGCATCGGGACTCGAATGCCGTTGCGGTGTATTTAACGGACCGCGCGGGAGTGGCCGTCACTTCAGCAGGTCGTACAGACATTCTCGAACCCTCGGATCTCGAGGCACTGGCAGTAGTCGATATAGAAGGCGTTGAAGAGGAGCAATCCACCGTGGTCGGGCTTCCGATGCGAGAGGGCGGCCGACAGTCGAATCACCTCACCCGCGTTCGCGGTGAAGTGGTTCTGGTGGTCGTTTTCGACCAGCGTACCTCCCTCGGTCTGGTCCGCCTACGGATCAAGAAAGCGATTCCCGAGCTGATCCGGCTTCTCTTCCCGGAAAATGACTCTGGACCCGTCGGCGGAAGAGGCGGGTCCGGCGGCGGAAGCGGCGACGAAGCGCGCGCCTGGGTAGGCAATTGAACAAATCAAAATGAGCTAGTGCCGTGTCTCATTCGTCGCAATCCATAGTCCATCCAGCTCGCTACACTTGGAAAAAAGGACTGCTCCCCGACTCGATCGCCCAGTGCGGCCCAACTCCCGAGGTTGGGGTCCCCTCCCGAGATGTGTCGCATTACGCGACCTAACTCTCGAGGGGTGGCGTCCCCTCCCGAGATGTGTCGCATTACGACCAGAGCCACCTGATGATAACTCAACCAACCCTTGTCACCTGTCCGACAAGTCGCCTTCCAGCGTTGCACGCTCGCTGTCACGGTGCTCGCAAGCGGTCCACCGCGGGGCGCGTCGACGTGCCTCCTTCAGGGGCTCGCCGCGCCCCCACGGTGGACAGCGGCGAGCCCCGCGCCAGCCTGGTCGAGCGCGTGAGTCGTTGCCCGGTGATCGCGCTGCACACGCGCGAGGCGGGACTGCAAACGAACGCGTCGGGGCAAGAGCGCGCGGTTCTCGGTTTGGAACCGCACGAAGCAGGTGGCTGTGGCCGGATTCGGCGTCGGCCCGAGCGTGCGCGTCAGGCGAGAAGGGTCGACGGCGTGATGGTCCGCTCGGGGAAGCTCGTCAGCAGTTTCGCGTCGTAGGTTACGAGCCTGGCGTCGGCCAGCTCGGCCAGGGCGATGAACAGCGTGTCGTACGCCGGGTGGTCGTGGCGCACGGCGAGCTCCAGCGCGCGTTCCCACAGCACGTCGGCGGGCACGAAGGCGGACACGAGCCGATCCGCATCGGAGAGGATGTCCACGCCCGTCTGGGTGGACACGGGCGTGCTGCGGACCCACTGCCAGACCACGTTGGCCAGCTCCGCCCGCAGGGAGTCCGGGGCGATGATGTCCCCGCGCTGGAGTACCTCCAACGCTTCCTCGCGAAACTCCTCGACGCCGAGGAGCCCGTAGGCGAGCACCATCGTGTCGACGACCAGGTCCTTCGGGGTCATCCCATCACGGTCTGCCTTGGCGTCGCCAACGACTGACATCGGCCGCCTCGGGCGACGGCAGCCTGGTCCACCGCTGCCGCGCTCGCGTGATGATGTCGTCCTTGCCACCGTACCGCCGAGCCAGCAGGGCGCGGACCTCGTGCTCCATGGAGTGACCGTTTCGCGCCGCGACCTCTTTGAGCCGGCCCACCACTTCGTCGGGGAGGTTGCGGATGGTGATGTTCGCCATGTGGACCCTCGAGCCCTCTCGGGACTGCTATCAACATGCTAGCAGTCTGCCAGCACCAGGTCAATCACGCGTAGGGAGAAAATCGAAGCATGGGGAGAATCGAAGCATGGGGAGAATCGAAGCATGGGG
>JBDRSE010000378.1:0-28262 GCA_043825095.1 bacterium | reverse complement strand
ACATCACGGCGGACCGGCTCATCGCGGTGGGCGGCGAGACCATCACCGAGACCATCAGGGGCAAGAACCTGTCCATCAACCCGCAGACCAACGCCAGGATCGAGCTGCGGTACGAGTCCACTCGAATGACCTACGTGGTGGGTTCAGCCTCGGGCACCATCGCGGGAGTGCCGGCGGGAGCTCCGACTCAGACGACCTGCGGCGGATTCAGCTGTCTGGTGTGGAGCGGCATCACGCTCCAGCCTTCGGACGAGTGGGAGCTGACAGCGCAGTTCACCGCCGGTGGCGGCGGCGGCATCGGCGCGGCGGCCTATGCGAACTACTCTTCGACTTCACTGCCTGCGCCCGGGTACACCACCATGGCCGTGACCGCGATCAAGAACGTGGCCCTGACCTCAATGACCCTGGACTGGACCGCGCCGCTGCCCTTTGCGAGCGCGGGGGGGACGGCGACCCTGACGGGCACGATCACCGACGACGGCAACAACTCGGCCACCTTCGGCGAGGTGGAGCTCTTTCTGCCAACGGGGTGGACCGTGGCGAGCGGCACTCTGAGCGGCGTGGCCCTGGCCTGCGGCGCGCCGGTGAACCGGTTGGTCACCTGCGCGGTGAACGCGGCAGTGGACGACTTCGCCATCGGGCAGACCCGGCCGGTGGTGTTCACGGTGAACATCCCGGGGGGCACACCCACGGCCCTGTACGACATCGACATGGCGGTGCGGGGGACCCAGTCCGCGCAGTGGAAGCCCTTCGAGACCTATGAGCGAGGGATCACCACGGTGGTGGTGGGCCAGGTGCGGAGCGACCCGCCCGCCATCGACTGCCCCGTGAACAAGCTGGACACGACCATCACCGGCACGAGCTCCGAGGCGGACGGCACGGTGATCACGATCTACTTCAACGGCATCGCCCGCGGAACGGCGACGGTGACGGGCGGGACGTGGACCCTGGACGAGGCGGATTGGGACGACGGCACCCCGGCGACCTTCGGCGAGCTGTACGCCGGCCTGGAGATCCGGGCCAGCGCGGATCCCGCCGCGGAGCTGCCCAGTGTCAAATCCAATGCCTGTTTCGTGACCACCCGTCCGGTGTGCTCCGACGGGGTGGACAACGACCTGGACGGCCTGACCGACTTCCCGGCGGATCCGGGCTGCAGCTCGCCCGTTGACGGCAGCGAGGACGATCCCCCCACGCCCCAGTGCTCCGACGGCGTGGACAACGATTTAGACGGGGACACGGACTGGCCGGCGGATCTGTCCTGCTCCGGCCCGGACGACGACTCCGAGGGCGGCGCGCCGGAGTGCTCCGACGGCATCGACAACGACAACGACGGGCTCATCGACTGGCCGGCGGACACGGGCTGCACCGGCCCCAACGACCCCAACGAAACCAACTTCCGGGAGTGCCAGGACCTCGTGGACAACGCCGACGGGGACGGGCTCGCAGACTTCCTCACAGACCCGGGCTGCCACTCCTGGAACGACGACGACGAGACCGACTTCACCTTCCCCAGTGAGCCCATCAAGCCGCGGCTGCTGCTGGTGTTCGACACCTCGGGCTCCATGAACTGGCACACCTGCGCCAACGATTTCACGGGCGGAGACGGCTCCAACGAGTGCTCCGGGGACGACGTGCTGTGCGGAACCTGCGCGTCCTCGGGGTGCGGCAACGGGATCGCCGACGACAGCCGCATGGCCAAGGTGAAGCTCGGCATCACCGACGCCGTGGCCGCCTATGGCAGCGTGGACTGGGGTCTCATGCGGTTCCACCAGCGGGCGATGCCGTTCCAGTGCCCCACCAGCAACGCGAGCCTGCAGTCGGGCGGCTGGCAGGGCGCGGGCGCAGAGCCCTGCAGCGGCGGCTTCGACGCCGGTGATCTGCTGGTGGGCTTTTCCACTGACAACGCCAACGACCTGCTCGAGTGGATGGACTTCTCGTCCAACTATCCGGGAGGGAACCCGCCGCCCGGCATGGACTTCGAGCTCCGCGGCTCTGGCACGACGCCCTTGGCGGGAAGCCTCAACTCCGCCCTCACCTATCTCAACGGCGTGCAGGGCGCCGACGGGCAGGCCGCGTGCCGGCCCTACCGGGTGATCCTGGTCACCGACGGCGGGGAGACCTGCGGCGGCGATCCCGTGGCGCGGGCCACGGCGCTGTCCGCAGCGGGCTTCCCGGTGTACGTCATCGGCTTTGCCACCAGCGACGTGGGCATCATCGCCAACCTCAACGCCATCGCCGCGGCGGGCGGCACCACGAGCGCCGTCTTTGCCGACGACGAGGTGGCGCTCTCCACGGCCATCTCGGACATCATCACCGACTCCATCCTCGTGGAGCGGTGCAACGGCGCCGACGACGACTGCGACACCCTCGTGGACGAGGACTTCCCGGAGCTGGGCGCGGTTTGCGACAACGGGGAGCTGGGCATCTGCAACGAGACCGGCGTCTATGTCTGCCGGGCGGATGAGCTGGGCACCGAGTGCAACGCCCCGGCGGGCACCTCGGCGACCGAGACCTGCAACGGCCTGGACGACGACTGCGACGGGCAGATCGACGAGGACGGCGTGTGTCTGTGCAACGGGCCCGAGCTGTGCAACGACCTCGACGACTACTGCGACCTGTGGGCGAGCCACCCGGAGGGCTCGGAGGACTCGCGGATCGGGCAGCCGTGCGGCACGGACACGGGCGCCTGCACGGCGGGCGTGACCGTCTGCTTGCCCGGCGGGGTGATCGACTGCACCGGCTCCGACCCGGCCCCCGAGGTGTGTGACGCCGACCTTCCGGCGAACGACCAGAACTGCAACGGGGTGAACAACGACGGCATCGCGCCGCGGGCCTGCCAGCGCAGCAACGCCTACGGCACGTGCAATGGGTTGGAGACCTGCGCCGTGGACGGGACCTGGGTGAACTGCTCCGCCCAGACGCCGGCTCCGGAGAGCTGCAACAACGCCGACGACGACTGTGACAGCCTCATCGATGAAAACCTGACGCAGCAGTGCTCGATCACCAACGCCAGCGGAACCTGCTTCGGCACCGAGACCTGCAACGCAGGGGTTTGGATCGGCTGCGACGCGGCGACGCCCGCCAATGAGACGTGCAACAACGCCGACGACGACTGCGACGGCGCCGTCGACGAGGGGCTCGTGCAGGCGTGCTCGAACACCAACGCGTTCGGGACGTGCAACGGCACCGAGAGCTGTACCGCGGGCGTGTGGGGCGGTTGCACGGCAGCCGTGCCCGCGGCCGAGACGTGCAACAACTCAGACGATGACTGCGACGGGTCGATCGATGAGAACCTGACCCAGGGTTGCTACACGGGCCTCGCCGGAACCCAGGGTGTGGGCATCTGCGTGGGCGGCTCGCAGACCTGCACCGCGGGCGTGTGGGGCGCTTGCGCGGGTGAGCAGACCCCGATGACCGAGGTGTGCGACGGCGCGGACAACGACTGCGACGGGTCCACCGACGAGGGGCTCGGGCAGACGAGCTGCGGCCTGGGCGTGTGCAATCACACCATCGACAACTGCGTGGGCGGCGTGGCCCAGGTGTGCGATCCGATGCTGGGTGCCGGGCCAGAGACCTGCAACACCCTGGACGACGACTGCGACGGGCTCGCCGACGGGCTCTCGGAGACCTGCTATACGCCGGGCAGCGGCAACGGGTGCACCGATGTGGGTGGCGGCGTGTGGAGCTGTGTCGGCGTCTGCCAGACGGGCACGCGGAGCTGCCCCATCGGCAGCGGCGTGTGGGGGGTGTGTCTGGGCGAGCAGGGGCCGACGGCTGAGGTTTGTGACAACCTGGACAACGACTGCGACGGCTCGGTGGACGAGCTGTTGACCCAGGTGTGCTACCCGGCCGGGTACGGTCCGGCCACGGGCTGCACGGCGCCGGGCACGTGCCTGGGCGCGTGCCAGGAGGGCTCCCGGACGTGCACGGCCGGCGCCTGGAGCGGCTGCACCGGCGCGGTGGTGCCGGCGGCGGAGACCTGCAACAATGTGGACGACGACTGTGACGGCGCCATCGACGAAGGGCTTACGCAGCCGTGCTCGATCACCAACGCCGCTGGTACCTGCAACGGCGTCGAGACCTGTACCGCGGGCGTGTGGGGAGGCTGCACGGCGGCGACGCCTGCGGCCGAGACCTGCAACAACAATGACGACGACTGCGACGGCGCGGTGGATGAGAACCTGTCCCAGGCGTGCTCGGTCACCAACGCCAACGGCACCTGCAACGGCACAGAGACCTGCTCCGCCGGCGCCTGGGTGGGCTGCACGGCGGCGACTCCCGCGGCCGAAACGTGCAACAACTCAGACGACGACTGCGACGGCTCCATCGACGAGAACCTGAGCCAGTCGTGCTACAGCGGCCCGGCGGGCACGGCCGGAGTGGGCAACTGCGTGGCCGGCAACCAGACCTGCACGGCAGGCACCTGGAGCGCCTGCGCGGGGCAGGTGACGCCTGCCACGGAGGCGTGCGATGGGCTGGACAATGACTGCGACGGCTCCACCGACGAAGGCCTCGGCCAGACGACCTGCGGCCTGGGCGTGTGTAATCACACCGTGGACAACTGCGTGGGCGGCGCGCCGCAGAGCTGCGATCCCTTCCAGGGCGCCGGCGCCGAGACCTGCAACAGCCTCGACGACGACTGCGACGGCCTGGTCGACGAAGGGCTCGCCCGAAGCTGCTACAGCGGCCCGGCCGGCACGGCCGGTGTGGGGATCTGCGCGTCAGGTACCGAGGACTGTGTGGGCGGTGCCTACGGCGCCTGTGTGGGCGAGGTGACACCGGGTGTCGAGGTTTGCGATGGACTGGACAACGACTGCAACGGCCAGACCGACGAGAACCTGAGCTCGGCGTGCTACCCGGCGGGCTACGGCCCGAACACCGGATGCACGGTGCCGGGCACGTGCTTCGGCGCTTGCCACGAGGGCACGCGGAGCTGCAGCGGCGGTTCCTGGACCGGCTGCCTCGGCGCGGTGACCCCGTCGGGCGAGACGTGCAACAACGTGGACGACGACTGCGACGGCGCGGTGGACGAGGGCTTGAGCCAGGCGTGCTCGATCACGAACGCGAACGGGACCTGCAACGGCGCTGAGACTTGCGTCGCGGGGATCTGGGGGGGCTGCACGGCGCAGACACCGGCGGCGGAGACGTGCAACAACGTGGACGACGACTGCGACGGCGCGGTGGACGAGAACCTGAGCCAAGTGTGCTCGATCACCAACGCGAACGGGACGTGCAACGGCACGGAAGCCTGCGCCGCCGGGGCGTGGGTGGGCTGTACGGCGCAGACGCCGGCGGCGGAGGTGTGCAACAACGTCGACGACGACTGCGACGGGTCCATTGACGAGAACCTGGTGCAGTCCTGCTACAGCGGCCCTCCGGGAACCGCCGGCGTGGGCCTCTGTGTCGCCGGGACCCGGACGTGCACGGCCGGCTCGTGGAGCAGCTGCGTGGGGCAGGTGACACCGGCGAGCGAGGTTTGCGACGGCCAGGACAACGACTGTGACGGCTCTACCGACGAGGGGCTCGGCCAGACGACCTGCGGCCTGGGCGTGTGCAACCACAGCATCGGCAACTGCGTCGGCGGCGTGGGCCAGGTGTGCGATCCGTTCCAGGGCGCATCGCCCGAGGTGTGTGACGGGCTCGACAACGACTGCGACGGACTGGTGGACGAGGGCCTGTCGCAAACGTGCTACAGCGGCCCGGCCGGCACCGCCGGAGTGGGCATCTGCCAGTCCGGGACGGAGACCTGCAGCGGCGGCCTGTGGAGCGCTTGCGTGGGCGAGGTCACTCCGGGGACCGAGGCGTGCGACGGCCTGGACAACGACTGCGACGGCCAGACCGACGAGAACCTGACCCAGGGCTGCTACCCGGCGGGGTACGGCCCGAACACCGGCTGCACGGGACCGGGAACGTGCATCGGTTCATGTCTGGAGGGCACGCGCTCCTGCACGGGCGGGAGCTGGGGCGCCTGTACCGGCGCGGTGACTCCGGCGACGGAGACGTGCAACAACGCGGACGACGACTGCGATGGCACAGTGGACGAGAACTTGAACCAGGCCTGCTCGATCGCCAACACGGACGGCACGTGCCTGGGCACCGAGACGTGCAGTGCGGGCGTGTGGGGCGGCTGCACGGCGGTCACACCGGGGGCTGAGATCTGTAACAACGTGGACGACGACTGTGATGGTGAAACAGACGAGAACCTGTCACAGGCGTGCTCGGTCACCAACGCCAGCGGCACCTGCTTCGGCACCGAGGTCTGCTCGGCCGGGAGCTGGGTGGGCTGCACGGCCCAGGTGCCGGCGGACGAGGTCTGCAACGGCTTCGACGATGACTGCGACGGGGCCGTCGACGAGAACCTGACGCAGACCTGCTACAGCGGCCCGCCGGGAACCTCCGGCGTGGGGATCTGCCTGGCGGGGAACCGGGCCTGCACGGCGGGCTCCTGGAGCGCCTGCGTGGGACAGGTGACGCCCGGCGCGGAGGTGTGTGACGGGTTGGACAACGACTGCGACGGCGCCACGGACGAAAATCTAGGCCAGACGACCTGCGGCCTGGGCGTGTGTAACCACACGGTGGACAATTGCGTGGGCGGTGTGCCGCAGGCCTGCGATCCCTTCCAGGGTTCTACCGCCGAGCTGTGCAACAGCCTCGACGACGACTGCGACGGGCTGGTAGACGAGGGCCTGGCGCAGAGCTGTTACAGCGGCCCTGCCGGCACGGCCGGCGTGGGCATCTGTCTGGCCGGTGTCGAAACCTGCGTCGCCGGTGCCTGGGGAGCCTGCATCGGTGAGGTGACGCCGGCCACGGAGGTGTGCGACGGGGCGGACAACGACTGCGACGGCCAGATCGACGAGGGATTGACCCAGGCGTGCTACCCGTCCGGGTACGGCCCGAACACCGGCTGCACGGCGCCCGGCACGTGCGTGGGGGCGTGCGTGGAGGGAGCTCGGAGCTGCACGGGTGGCTCCTACACGGGCTGCCTCGGCGCGGTCACGCCGACGGCGGAGATCTGTAACAACATCGATGACGACTGCGACGGCGCCACGGACGAGGGGCTGTCGCAGCAGTGCTCGATCACGAACGCCGCGGGGACGTGCCTCGGCGCGGAGACGTGCGCGGCGGGGAGCTGGATCGGTTGCACGGCGGCGACGCCGGCGGCCGAGACGTGCACCACCGTGGACGACGACTGCGACGGGCTGGTGGACGAGAACGTGACCCAGGTCTGTTACACCGGTCCGGCGGGCACCGATGGTGTCGGCATCTGCCACGCGGGGACCCAGACCTGCACCGCGGGCGTGTGGGGCTTCTGCGCCGGGCAGGTGGTGCCGCAGACCGAGGTGTGCGACGGGGTGGACAACGACTGCGATGGCCTCGTGGACGAGGACGCGGGTGGACAGCCCCTGTCGCAGCCCTGCTACACCGGTCCGGCCGGGACGCAGGGGGTCGGGCAGTGCACGGCCGGCACACGCGTCTGCACCGGCGGCGCCTGGAGCGGCTGTGTGGGCGAAGTGGTGCCGGTGACCGAGGTCTGCGACAACCTCGATAACGACTGCGATAGTCAGGTCGATGAGGGGCTCGGCCAGACCACTTGCGGACTCGGCGTGTGCAACCACACGGTGGCCAACTGCGTCGGCGGCGTGCCGCAGACGTGTGATCCGTTGCAGGGTGCGTCCCTGGAGGTGTGTGACGGGCTGGACAACGACTGCGACGGGATTGCCGACGGACTGATGACGACCTGCTACCCCTTCGGATCCGGCTGCACGGAGACGAGCCCCGGGGTGTGGAGCTGCGAAGGGGTCTGCGCCCCGGGCGTGGACATCTGCCAGACCGGCGGCGGCGGCACCTGGAGTGGATGTCAGTTCGCCGTGGGGCCGGGCCCCGAGCTGTGCGACAACGTGGACAATGATTGCGACGGCCTGGTGGACGAGGACGCCACAGGGCTGCCGCTCACCAGCGTGTGTTACTCCCCGGGATCAGGGTCGACCACCGGCTGTGAGTATGACAGCGGCAGCACCACGTGGTCCTGCCTGGGCGAGTGCAGCACCGGCACGCGGACCTGTAACACGGGCACCTGGTCGAGCTGCGTGGGGGAGACCACACCGGCCGTGGAGGTGTGCAACACGCTGGACGACGACTGCGACGGCACCGTGGACGAGCCGGAAGACATCCCCGGGCTCAACCAACCTTGCGGGTCGCCCTACGGGCGATGTACGCCGGGGGTTCTGCTGTGCGTTGATGGCACGGAGATCTGCGACGGCGGCGAAGGTCCCTACCCGGGCGAGTGCAACCTGCTTGACGACGACTGCGACGGGGAGACGGACGAGCCGGACGAGGTCGCGCCCTTCGAGGGGCTGCCCTGCGGCGACGCCACCGGCCAGTGCGAGCCGGGGCAGACCATCTGCATCGGCGGGGCGATCCAGTGCATCGGCGCGGTCGGGCCCGTGCCGGAGATCTGCAACGGCCTGGACGACAACTGTGACGGGCTCACGGACAACGAGGCCGAGTGCCCGCCCTATTTCCACTGTGTCGAGGCGGCCTGTCACAAGGAGTGTGACCCCCTGTCCGAGTTCCCCTGTCCGGTGGGGCAGCGGTGCGAGCTCACTTGGGTCGAGGACGTGCAGGCGGAGATTACCATCTGCGTGGATGACTTCTGCGGCGGGGAGATTTGCCAGGAGGGGGAGGTCTGCCAGGGCGGCACCTGCGTGAATCCCTGTGACGGAGTGAGCTGCGAGTGGTGGCAGTCTTGCGTGGGCGGCCAGTGCCTCGACACGAGCTGCACCGCGCTGGGGCACGAGTGCCCACCGAACGAGTTCTGCGTGGACCACCAGTGCGTGGCGGATCCGTGCACCGGCCTGGACTGCGATCACACAACGGAGTACTGCCTGCCGAGGTGTGACGACGCGGCTTGCACCGCCTCCTGTGAGCCCCTGTGCTTCTGCCCCGAGGGTCAGATCTGCAACGCCGAGAGCGGCTGCGAGGAAAACCTCTGCGAGCTCGAGGAGTGCAACGAATTCATGGGCCTGCGGTGCGACATCACCACCGGGCTCTGCGAGGATGACCCCTGCTTCCAGGTGGACTGCCAGCCGGGTGAGATGTGCTACGAGGGTGAGTGCATCAGCGATCCCTGCCGCATGGTGAACTGCCCGCCCTTCTTCGACTGCGTGCTGGTGCCGGACACCAACGGAACGGGCGAAACCGTGGCCTACCCCATCTGCCAGGCGGATCCGGAGTACTACCGGCCGGGCACAGACGGGGACGAGTACCTGGCCACGGGCGGCGGTGGCTGCGCCTGTGACACCGGAGCGGGCGGCGGCGCCGGGACCGGAGTGCTGCTGCTCCTGGTGCTGGGCCTGTTGTGGAGGCGGCGAAGACGTCCCGGGTCGGAGCGACGGGAGGGGGGTGTGTGATGCGTTCCACCCATCGAACCCTCGTGCTCGGTCTGTGTTGCGTGGTGCTGCTCGGCTCCGGGTGTAAGCTCGACCCCTGGTGGGGCGGAACCGATGCCGGCTGGGAGATCCCGGACGGCGGCACCAACGACAACGACGCTTTTGTGCAGCAGGACGCGGAGCCCTGTGTACCGGCCGTGGAAACCTGTGACGGCACCGACAACGACTGCGACGGTGTCGTCGACAACGTCGATGCCACGCTGCTCGCCGATGACAACAGCAACTGCGGCAGCTGCGGGACGGTCTGCGATCTGCTGGACGCCAGCGCCATCGCGGACTGTGACAACGGCACTTGTGTCATCGATTACTGCTTCCCCAACTACTGGGATCTGAACGGGCAGTACGACGACGGCTGCGAATATCAGTGCTACGGCAACACCGATGCCTCCGAGGTGTGCAACAACCTCGACGACGACTGCGACGGCCTCGTGGACGAGGACTTCGATCTCACCACCGACGTGCTGAATTGCGGCCAGTGCATGCGTGCCTGCAGCTTCTTCCGGGGTGTGGGGGCGTGCGTCGGCGGCACGTGCCAGCTGGACTCCTGCCAGGGCGGCTACGTGGACAAGGACGGCAATCCCGACAACGGCTGCGAGTGCCTGATGAGCATCACCGAGGACGCCTCGGGCATTGTGTGCGACCAGCAAAACCCCGTGACCTGCGACACCGCGAGCGAGGTCTGCGCCGATGGCGACAGCGACGGGGTGTCCCACTGCGCCGCGATTCCCATCGACATCTGTGACGGCGTGGACAACGACTGTGACGCACAGATCGATGAGGACGCGACGGCACTGCTCGGCGGCACGCAGTGCTACAACCACCCGGTGGGTTGCACCGAGGTCGCGCCCGGGGCCTACACGTGCGTGGGGACCTGTCGGGCGGGCGTGCCGACCTGCGTGGGCGGGAACGTGATCTGTGGAAATCAGGTGCCGCCGGCGGTCGAGGTGTGCGACGGCACCGACAACGACTGCAACGGCGTCGTGGACGAAGGTTTCGATCTGCAGGCCGACATGGCCAACTGCGGAGCTTGCGGCTACAGCTGCCTCGTGCACAAGGGGGCACAAACGCTCCCGGCCGGCTGCGTGGGAGGCGCCTGCCAGTTCATCTGCGCGCCGGGAAACCACGATCTGAACGGGGATGTCGGCCTCGGGGACCAAGGCGATGGTTGTGAGTTCGCCTGCAACCTGACCAACGGCGGCGTGGAGGCGTGCGGCGACGGCGTGGACAACGACTGCAACGGCCTGGTGGACGACGGGTTCAACTACCAGACAGACGTCAACAACTGCGGCACCTGCGGCACCGCCTGCGAGACCATCAAGCCCTTCGGCGTCTCGGTCGCCGGGTGCATGGGCGGCGCGTGCCAGTACGTCTGTCTGGCGAACTACTACGATCTGAACGGGGACCTCGGGTTGGGGGCGGGCGGCAACGGCTGCGAGTACGGCTGCGTGGTCTCGGGCGGCGGCGTGGAGTCCTGCGACGGCGTGGACAACGACTGCAATGGACAGGTCGACGAAGGCTTCAACCTCGCGACGGACGTCGACAACTGCGGCTCCTGCGGAACCGTCTGCACGACCCTCGCCGGGGCGAGCTCGACAGTGACCGGTTGCGCCAACGGCGTGTGCCAGTTCGCCTGCGTCGCCGGATTCCTGGATCTCAACGGGGACGTCAGCCTCGGCGCCGGTGGTGACGGCTGTGAGTACGGCTGCGTGATCAGCGGCGGCGGCGTGGAGTCCTGCGACGGCGTGGACAACGACTGCGACGGACAGGTCGACGAAGACGCGGGCGGCGGACCTCTGGTGCAGGCCTGCTACACCGGGCCCGCCGGAACGGCCGGGGTCGGACCCTGTCAGCAGGGGTCGCAGACCTGCACGGGGGGTGCCTGGGGCGCATGCGTCGGGGAGGTGCTCCCCGCGGTAGAGGTGTGCGACGGCGTGGACAATGACTGCGACACTCTGACCGACGAGGACGCGGGCGGTGCGCCGTTGCCCCAGCCCTGTTACACCGGCCCGTTCGGCACGCAGGACGTCGGGACCTGCCACGGAGGCATTCGAACGTGCTCCGGCGGGTTCTGGGGAGGCTGCACGGGCGAAGTGATCCCCGATCAGGAGTCCTGCGACGGCACGGACAACGACTGCGACGGCTCCATCGACGAGGACTTCAACTTCGACGACGACGTGGTCAATTGCGGGGGCTGCGGCGTGAATTGTTCGGACAACGCGGGGCCGAACTCATTCCCCACGTCGTGCGCGACGGGGATGTGTCAGTACGCGTGCCAGTCCACGTACTACGACCTCAACGGCGACATCGCTCTGGGCAATCTCGGCGACGGCTGTGAGTTCGGCTGCATCCTGACCAACGGCGGTGTGGAAGCGTGCGGCGACGGCGTGGACAACGACTGCGACGGCCAGACAGACGAGGGCTTCGACCTGCAGACCGACCCGACGAACTGCGGGGCGTGCGGCTACGCCTGCGCCTCCCACGCCGGACAGAACGCCACCTCCACGGGCTGCGCGGTGGGCGTGTGCGGCTTTGTCTGCAACGTCGGCTACGTGGACCTCAACGGGGACGTGACCACCGGCGATGCGGGCAACGGCTGCGAGTACGCGTGCTCGCTGACCAACGGCGGCGTGGAGGCCTGCGACAACATCGACAACGACTGCGACGGCACCGCGGACGAAGGCTTCGACGTGCAGACCGACCTGAGCAACTGCGGCACCTGCGGCACGGTGTGCTCGTCCCTCGCGGGGCCGGGCTCCCACGCCACCGCGTGCCTGAGCGGGGTGTGCAAGTTCGCCTGCGACGCCGGCTCCGTGGACCTCAACGGCGACGTGAGCAACGGAACCAGCGGCAACGGGTGCGAGTATCCGTGCGCGGTGACCAACGGCGGCGTGGAGATTTGCGACGGCGTGGACAACGACTGTGACGGCCAGACGGACGAGACCCCCGGGGGGGCGCCGCTTACCCAGGTGTGCTACAGCGGCCCGGTCGGCACGGCCGGAGTCGGGCCCTGCCAGCAGGGTCTGCAGACATGCGGCGGCGGAGGGTGGGGCGCCTGCGTGGGCGACGTCGTTCCGGCCGCCGAGGTGTGTGACGGCGTCGACAACGACTGCGACGGGTCCACCGACGAGAACGCCGGGGGCGCGCCGTTGACCCAGGTGTGCTACACAGGACCGCCGGCCACGCGGGGCGTCGGAATCTGTGCCGACGGGATGCAGACCTGCACGGGCGGGTTCTGGGCCGGCTGCGTCGGTGAGGTGACTCCGCAGATCGAGTTCTGCGACAGCCTGGACAACGACTGCGACGGCTCGAGTGACGAGGGCTTCGACACCTCGAGCGACCTGAACAACTGCGGCGGCTGCGGGGTCTCCTGCTCGGCCAACGCCGGCGCGAATTCGTACCCGACCGGCTGTGTGGCCGGGGTGTGCCAGTTTGCGTGCCAGTCCGGGTACTTCGATATCAATGGCAACGTCGCTCTCGGCAGCGGCGGCGACGGCTGCGAGTACAGTTGTACGCTGACCAACGGCGGCGTGGAGGCCTGCGGCGACGGGATCGACAACGACTGCGACGGCGCCACGGACGAGGGCTTCGACCTGCTGACCGACCCGGTCAACTGCGGGGTGTGCAGCTACGCCTGCGCCTCCCACGCCGGACAGAATTCGACCTCCACCGGCTGCGTGGCCGGGGCGTGCGGCTTCGTGTGCAGCGCCGGCTTCATGGACCTCAACGGAGACGTGGGCACGGGCGACGCGGGCAATGGCTGCGAGTACCCGTGCTTGGTGACCAACGGCGGCGTGGAGGCCTGTGACAGCGTGGACAACGACTGCGACGGCAGCATCGACGAAGGGTTCGACCTCCAGACCGACCTGAGCCATTGCGGCGCCTGCGGCACGGTGTGCTCCGCCCTTGCCGGGGCGAACTCCCACGCCACTACGTGTACCAACGGGGTGTGCCAGTACGCTTGTGACGCGGGATTCGTCGACACGAACGGCGACGTGAGCTTGGGGAACGCCGGGAACGGCTGCGACTACGGCTGCGTGGTGACCAACGGCGGGATGGAAGCCTGCGACGGAGTGGACAACGACTGCGACGGTGCGACCGACGAGAACGCGGGCGGCGCGCCGCTCACGCAGCCGTGCTACACCGGCACCGCCGGCACGGCCGGTGTCGGGCCCTGCATGGCGGGCACGCAGACCTGTGGCGGCGGCGCGTGGGGGGCGTGTCTGGGTGAGGTGATCGACCAGCCGGAAACCTGCGACGGGGTGGACAACGACTGCGACGGGCTCACCGATGAGGACGGGGGTGGGAGCCCGCTGAGCCAGTCCTGCTACACTGGCCCACCGGTCACGGCCGGCGTGGGGACCTGTAGAAACGGCATGCAGACCTGTGCGGGCGGGTTCTGGGGCGGCTGCGCGGGTGAGGTGACCCCCGCCCTGGAGACCTGCGACTCGACGGACAACGACTGCGACGGCTCCATCGATGAGGACTTCGACCTCAGCAACAACACCGCCAACTGCGGCAGCTGCGGCAACTCGTGCTTCGCCAATGCCGGTCCGAGCTCGTACCCGACCGCCTGCGTCGCGGGCGTGTGCCAGTTCGGGTGTCAGTCCGGCTTCTACGACCTCAACGGCGACATCGCCCTGGGGACCGGCGGCGATGGCTGCGAGTACAGCTGTACGATGTCCAATGGCGGCGTGGAGAAGTGTGGCGACGGGATCGACAACGACTGTGACGGTGCAACCGACGAGGGCTTCGACCTGCAGAACGACCCGAACAACTGTGGCACCTGTGATTATGCCTGCAGCTCGCACGCCGGACAGAACTCGACCACCACGGGCTGCGTGACGGGTGTGTGCGGGTACGTGTGCAGCGCAGGCTTCGTGGATCTCAACGGCGATGTGACGACGGGCGACGCCGGCAACGGCTGTGAGTACCCTTGCGCGGTGACGAACGGCGGTGTGGAGGCCTGCGACAGCTTGGACAACGACTGCGACGGCGCCATTGACGAAGGGTTCGACACCCAGACGGACCTCGTCAACTGCGGCGCCTGCGGCACGGTGTGCTCGACCCTGGCCGGGGCGAGCTCGAGCGCCACCGCGTGCGCGGGCGGGGTGTGCCAGTTCGCCTGTGACGCGGGATTCATCGATCTGAATGGGGACGTGAGTCAGGGCAGCGCGGGCAATGGCTGCGAGTACGGGTGCACGGTGACCAACGGCGGTGTGGAGGCCTGCGACGGCGTGGACAACGACTGCGACGGCGCGACGGACGAGAACGCTGGCGGGGCGCCGCTCTCCCGGAGCTGCTACAGCGGCACGGCCGGCACGGCCGGCGTCGGCCCCTGCCGCTCCGGCACCGAGACATGCGGCGGCGGGGCCTGGGGCGCCTGCGTCGGCGAGGTGGTGGACCAGCCGGAGACCTGCGACGGCGTGGACAACGACTGCGACGGCTTGACCGACGAGGACGGCGGCGGCGCGCCGCTCTCCCAGGTCTGCTACACCGGCCCGCCGGCGACCCGCGGCGTCGGGAGCTGCAGCGACGGCACGCAGACCTGCGGCGGCGGCGTGTGGGGCGTGTGCTCCGGCGTGGTGACGCCGCAGATCGAGGCCTGCGACGGCTTGGACAACGACTGCGACGGCTCCACCGACGAGGACTTCAACACCCAGACGGACCTGACCAACTGCGGAGCCTGCGGCACGTCGTGTGTCGCGACCGCCGGGGCCAACTCCTTCCCCACGGCTTGCCTGGGCGGCGTCTGCCAGTTCGCGTGCCAGTCGAGCTACTGGGACGTCAACGGCGACATCGCGCTGGGGAACGGCGGAAATGGCTGCGAGTACGGCTGTACGATCACCAACGGCGGGGTGGAGAAGTGCGGCGATGGGATCGACAACGACTGCGACGGCGTGACCGACGAGGGCTTCGACCTGCAGAACGATATCGCGAATTGCGGGGCCTGCAGCTACGCCTGCGTCTCCCACGCCGGGCCCAACTCCAGCGCCACCGGGTGCGCCCTGGGGGCCTGTCAGTTCGCCTGCAACGTCGGCTATGTGGATCTCAACGGCGACGTGTTGAACGGCAACACCGGCAACGGCTGCGAGTACCCGTGCTTGGTGACCAACGGCGGCGTGGAGGCGTGCGACAGCGTGGACAACGACTGCAACGGCACGGTGGACGACGGATTCGACCTGCAGACCGACGCGAGCAACTGCGGTGTCTGCGGCAACGCGTGCTCGGCCAGCGCGGGCAACAACTCGTCGGCCTCGGGCTGCGCGGGCGGGGTCTGCCAGTACGCCTGCAACGCCGGGTTCTGGGATCTCAACGGTAACCTCCAATCCGGGAGTGGCGGCGACGGCTGCGAGTACGCCTGCACGGTGACCAACGGCGGGGTGGAGAATTGCGATGGTGTGGACAACGACTGCGACGGCCTGACCGACGAGGACGCCGGTGGATCGCCGCTGACGCAGACCTGCTTCAGCCCGGGCTACGGCCCGCTGACCGGCTGCACCGCGCCCGGCGCCTGCTTGGGGACCTGCAAGGAGGGCACGCAGACCTGCGGTGGCGGCGCCTGGGGCGCATGCAACATGGAGATCATCCCTGCGCCGGAGATCTGCGACGGCAAGGACAACGACTGCGACGGCAGCACCGACGAGGGCTATGACACTGCGACCGACGTGAACAACTGCGGCGCCTGCGGTGCCAGCTGTTGGACCAGCGCGCCGGCGGACAGCTATCCCAATGCGTGCGTGGGTGGGGTCTGCCAGTACCTGTGCAGCTACGGGTTCAATGACTTGAATGGTGACTTGAACAGTGGCGGCGGCGACGGCTGTGAATACACCTGCCCCGACATGCCGCCGGGCCTCGAGTTCTGTGACGGCGTGGACAACGACTGCGACGGGATCGTGGATGAGGGCGTGGCCGCCCCGCCGGGGCTGTGTTACCAGGGCGTGGACGGCGCCGTCGGTGTGCCCGGGACCGCGGCCAACAATCCGTGCAAGGGCGTGACCGCCCTGTGTCAGGACCCGGACGGCGCGGGCGGGCTTCCCCACTCCTGGTACTGTCAGTGGCCGGCGGCTGTGGAGGTGGACCCGGGGAACCCCAACGGCATCACCGGCTTCGAGGCGCTGTGTAACGGCGCCGACGGCGACTGCAACGGGACGCCGGACGACGACTTCCCGCTGCTGGGCGTCGCCTGCGACGACGGCGGAATCGGAGCGTGCCGCGGCACTGGCACCTACATCTGCGACGTCCCCCAGACCGGCACGGTGTGCGACATCACGAGCCCGGGCGCGGCGCCGGGCGCGGAGACCTGCGACGGCGTTGACGAAGACTGCGACGGGACCCCGGACAACGATACGCCCGGAGACATGGTCCACGTCGTGAACGGCCCCTTCGACTTCTGGATCGACGTGTACGAGGCCTCGCGGCCCGACGCCACGGCCATCGGTGAGGGCATCATGGGCCACACGCAGTGCTCCGAGGTCAACCGGATGCCGTGGACGGGTGTGAGCTGGACCGACGCCGACGCGGCCTGCGCGGCCCAGGGCAAGCGGCTCTGCACCGAGGCGGAGTGGCAGCAGGCCTGCGAAGGCCCGCTGGCGTACACCTTCCCCTACGGCAACGTCTACGACCCCGAGGCGTGTAACGGCAAGGACTACGACCACGACTGCACCGTGCCGGACGACGACTGGGTGCTGCCCACGGGCACGTCCTACGGCTGCCCCGCGCCGCCGAGCTCGCTGTGCGTGAGCGACTACAACGCCTACGACCTCACCGGCAACGTGATGGAGTGGACCGGGACCCAGGTCGGTGTGGCGCCGGTGACGTACCGCATCCGGGGCGGCTCCTACGACAACATCGAAGCCGGGATGACCTGCGGCTTCGACTTCATCTCCGCCGCACCGACCTTCCGCTACGACGACCTCGGCTTCCGCTGCTGCGCGGACTCCTTCCCGCCCTGATCCGGCTCAAGGGTTCAATGACACGCCCATATCGATGATAATGGGTGAGCACTCACTTCGGCGGGAGAAAGCCATGCGAACGATGCGCCGGACCATCCATCTGGCAGTGGCAATAGGAGCACTGCTCATCGTGACCGGGACTGTCGTTGCCTGTGGCGACAGCTCCGGCAACGACAACCAGAACAACGCCGCCTGCGGCGAGGGGTACGAGGCCCAGTGGCCGGCGTGCGTGCCCATCTTCGACGACTGCTCGGGGCCGGCGGAGATCTCGGTGCTGGGCGGTGGGTGCAAGGCCGTGGGCGTGATGCAGTGCGCGGCCGGGTTCGATTCCGACGGCGCGGGGGGCTGTGACCCGATCCTGCCCGCGCAGGATTGTCCTCCGGGCTTCATGGAGGTGCTCGGCCAGACCGATTGCCAGGCCGTGGGGGTGATGCAGTGCGCGGCCGGGTTCGAGCCCGACGGCACGGGCGGCTGCGATGCGATCCTGCCGAGCGCGCCCTGTGCGGCCGATACCATGGAGGTGCTCGGCCAGCCCACATGCCAGCCCATCTCCGACTGCGGAAGCGGCACGTGGGGCGGCATCATCACCGACCCGACGACGGTCTACGTGGACCAGACCGCCGACGCCACGGGCGCCGATGGGTCGATGGGGGCGCCCTTCACGACCATCGCCGCGGCGCTGGCCGTGGTCCCCCCGTCGGGTCAGATCGCCGTGGCGGCCGGCCTGTACGTCGAGCGCCTGATCGTCGGTAAATCCATCCGCCTGGAGGGCCGCTGCGCCGAGCAGGTCACGATCCAGGGAGACAGGTTCCTGGGTCAGGATCGGCCGCCGGTCACGCTGAACGCGGGCGCCTCCGGGACCACGGTTCGCGGCGTGACCTTGACCGGCGCGGCGGAGGGCCTGCTCATCGACGGGCCCCAGGACGTGACGATCCAGGAAACCCGGGTGGCCGGCGCCGGCTTTCTGGGCATCGTGCTCATCAACGAGGCCGAGGCCCTCCTGTCCGGGGTGCTCGTGGATCAGTCCACGCTGACGGGTGTGCACTGTGAAGGCTGCACCCTCGAGGTGTCCGACAGCGTCGTCCGGAACACGCAGAGTGAGAGCCAGGGATCCTTGGGCATCGGAATCGCGGCGCAGTGCGACGCCTATACCGGGCACTGCGGGGCCCTGACCGTGCGGCGAACGGTGGTCCAGGGAAATCGCTACGCCGGGGTGTCCGTCACCGGGGTGCAGGCCGCCCTGCGCTCCAGTGTCGTGCGGGACACGGTGGCTGACGACGACGGAACAGCCGGCCACGGGATCCAGGCGCAGCGCGACACGACGTACGGCGTGTCGGGAGCCCTCGACGTGGAGAGCTGCCTCGTCTCCGGCAACCACGAGGCCGGCATCATCGTCGAGGGCGTGGACACCACCGTCGTGTCCACGGTGGTGCGGGACACCACGCCCGGCGAGGACGACCTGGGCCCAGGGATCACGTCCCAGTGCGAGCCCGCGGACGGGACGTGCGCGACGCTCACCGTGACCGACTCGCTGGTGGAGAACAGCCAACGGGCAGGCATCTTCGCCCTCGGAGTGGACGCGGAGGTGACCTCCACCATCGTCCGCGACACCCAGGCGTACCAGACGGAGCTCAGCAGCGGCGCCGGCATCGCGGCGCTCTGTGACAGGGCCGTGGACTCGTGTACGCGGATGCGCATCGATCACTGCAGCCTGACCGGAAACGGTGACCAGGGGGTGCTCAGCGAGGGCGCCGACACCACCGTGCTCTCCACGCTGGTGAGGGGCACCGTGTCCGTGCCGAACGGCACGAGCGGCCGCGGCATTGCGGCGAGCTGCGATACCGGCCGCGGTGTGTGTGGGACCCTCGGCGTGGAGAGCAGTGTGTTCGATCGAAACCGCTACGCGGGCATCGAAACCCACGGCGTGGAGACCATCGTGAGCTCCAGCCTGGTGCGGAACACTCAGCCGCAGGAGGTCGACGGCATCGCGGGGTTCGGCCTCGCGGCCGCCTGCCATCAGGACCTGCTCGCTTGCGCCGCCGTGGGCGTGGTGGGATCCGTGTTTGACGGCAACGCCGAGGAGGGCATCATCTTCGTGGGCATGGATGGCGACGTGGCCTCGACCGTCGTGCGGAACACCCGGAGCGGCCGCGGCGACATCCTGGGCCGCGGCATCGCTGCCGAGTGCCATCCCGACGCGGGGTGCGGATCGCTTACCGTCAGCGACAGCGCCGTGATCGGGAATCGGGCCGTCGGGGTCTCGACCACCTGCGTGGAAGGAGCGGTGCGCGGCACGATCGTCAGCGAGACCCTGCCCGAGGTTTCCAGCGACGAGTTTGGCCGGGGGATCATGGCCATGGAGGACATCGCCTACGCCCCGTGTCCGACGCTCGCCATCGAGGAGTGCCTGGTGGCCGGAAACATCGAGGTCGGGGTGTCTGTCCACGCCATGAGCGCTGCGGTGATCTCCACGACCATCCGGGACACGCTGCCCAACGGCCTGGGAATGATCGGCCGGGGAATCGTGGCCCAGTGTTCCGAGGACACACCGTACTGCGGAAGCCTGACCGTGCAGGACTCTGTGGTGCGCGCCTCGGAGAACCTCGGCATCTTCATCGCCGGCGTTACGAGCGCGATCCGCGGCACGGCCGTGCTGCAAACCACCCCCAACGGCTCGGGCGACTGGGGCCGGCAGTACGGCCAGGCGGTCTTCGCCGGGTGTTGGCCGGAATACGACATCTGCGGGACCCTGGAGCTCGGCTCGTGCCTGCTGGACCAGAGCTACAGCGCCGGCCTGGCGCTCCAGGGCGTCTCCGGGCGGATCGACACCAGCGTGATCCGGCAGGTGTCCGCGCAACCACTGGACGACAAGTATGGCTACGGAATCCAGGTGGAAGGCGTCGCGGGGCGGGACATGCCCGTGTTCCACGTCAACGACTGCGAGATCCGCGACGCCAAGCTGGCCGGGATCCTGTACTACCGCGCTTTGGGCACCCTGGCCCGCTCCGTGGTCAGCGGGGGCGAGAACAGCGTGATCATGAACGAGGGCTCGTCGCCCACGATCCTGGACGACAACGACCTCAGCGGCACGGTCACCAACGAGCCCACCTGGGCCAACCTCTACCCCTCACCGGCGCCCGAGCCGCCCATGCCCCTGGGCAACTGAAGCACCACGCGTGTCCGAAGCCCGATCTAGTTGATGCTTGTCGCAGACCGGCATAGACTGGGACGGGGTTAGTAGACGTAGACGAGGGTATCGATGACTAAGAAGTTCGTGATCAACGGTGTGCGCGTGCTGTGCGCGGTGCTTTGTGTCGGGTTGGCAGGGAACGCCCAGGCGCAGTGGCCGCCGCCGGACGACGATCAGATCGATCTGAGCGATCCCCAGTACTGGCCCAATGACTCCTACGACGGCCGGTGGAACTACTGGAGCTGGATCCATCCGGACGCCGTGGAGGCGGTGCAGGCCTTCAGCCCCTACGAGCTCGCGCTGGGCTCGGGCCTGAGCGCTGACAAGGCCTGGCAGAAGACCATCGGGGATCGGCGGGTGGTGCTGGCGGTGCTGGACTCGGGGATCCGCTGGCGAACGCGGGACCTGGCCAACAAGTTCTACTTGAACGCCGGAGAGCTGCCTCCGCCTGACGCGGGCTGCACCGGGGACGGCACGACCTACGACGTCAACGGCGACGGCGTGTTCAACGTGCAGGACTACACCACGAACACGGGGCACGACCAGCCCAACAACCCCTGCGACACGCGGCTGCTCAACCACCCCGGGGGCTGGGACGTCAACGGCAATGGGTTCCTGGACCCCCAGGACCTGATCGCGATCTTCTCCGACGGCATCGACGACGACCTCAACGGCTACGTGGACGACATCTCCGGCTGGGACGTGTACAACGACGACAACGATCCCGCCGACGACACCGAGTTCGGGCACGGCACCGGGGAGGCCGAGTGGTCGGCGGCCGAGGGCAACAACGGGATCGGCTCCCTGGGCGTGTGCCCCGAGTGCTCGATCATGATGGTCCGGGTCGGGGAGTCCTTCGTGGTGGACGGCAACGACTTCGCCGTGGGCGCCATCTTCGCCGTGGACACCGGCGCGGCCGTGATCCAGGAGGCCCTCGGGGCCATCAACAACCCCAAGCTCGCCCGGGACGCCCTCGACTACGCCTGGGACAACGACGTGGTGGCCATCACCAGCGCCGCGGACGAGGACAGCTACCACCACAACTTCCCGGGCACCGGGAACCACACGATCTACGTGCACGCCATCCAGCACGACTCCTCGAACTGGCGGCAGGCCAAGACCTATCTGAACTTCGCGAACTGCACCAACTACGGCGCCCAGCTCGCCCTGTCGGCGCCGGGCACGGCCTGCTCCTCCGAGTCCACCGGCCGCACCGCCGGCATCGCCGGGCTCATCATCTCCATGGCCCTGCAGGCCGACGTCCCGTTCCCCGGTGGCGCGCCCAACGCCACCGACAAGCTGGGCGCGCGGCGGCTGCGGTCCGACGAGGTGCGCCAGCTCCTGATCACCACGGTGGACGACATCTACGACCCGGCCTCGGCCACGGATCCGGAGCGCTACCCCACCCGGGTGGGCTGGGAGCAGCGCTTCGGCTACGGCCGCACCAACGCCTCCAAGGCGGTCCGCCAGGTGGACGCGGGCCGGATCCCCCCGGTGGTGGACGTGACGCGCCCGTACTGGTTCGAGCCCATCGTCCCGTCGCAGACCCCCACCGTGGACATCGAGGGGGAGATCGCGTTCCGCTCCCTGTACGACTCGGTGGACTATGTCATCGAGTGGGCCCCGGGCATCGAGCCCGACGACGCCGACTTCACCACCATCGCGTCGGACACGGGCGTCACCGCGGCGATGACGGGGGTGCTCGCGAGCTGGGACGTGTCGGGCATCACCGTGGACAACCCGCCCGAGCCCTGGCCCGACAACGTGGTGAACCGGTTCCTGGTCACGCTGCGCATCCGCGTCACGGCCAACAGCTCGAACCCCGACCTCGACGGCGTCTACGCCGAGCGGCGGCGCGCCTTCCACATCTTCGAGGACCCGGACCTGCTGCCCGGCTTCCCCATCTACATGGACGCCTCCGGGGAGAGCTCGCCCAAGACCGCCGACATTGACGGCGACGGCGTGCGGGAGATCGTCATCGGGGACGCCAACGGGCTGGTGCACGTGATCAAGGGCGACGGCTCCCACGTCCCGGGCTGGCCCGCGCAGGTGAACCTCCTGCCGCACCTCAACCCGGCCAACCCGGCCAACCACCTCGACTCGTCCGCCTTCGTGACCGGCGCCTTGGACGCCGAGGTGCGCTCCTCGATCGTGGCCAGCCCGGCCGTGGCGGACCTCCAGGGCAACGGCGAGCAGGAGGTGGTCATCGCCACCTTAGACGGCTTCGTCTACGTGTTCGACTCCGCGGGCAACGAGCTGCCCGGGTTCCCGGTGGAGCTGGATCGCTCCCTGGCCATCAACCCCTCCAAGGACAACAACGTCGACAGCGGCATCTTCGCCTCGCCGGTGATCGAGGACATGGACGGCGACGGCGACTACGAGATCATCGTATCCGCCTACGACGGGCACCTGTACATGTGGCACCACACCGGCGACACGGTCTCGGGCTTCCCGGTGAAGCTGTCGGTGCCCGGGGACACCGAGTTCGCCCGGTCGCTGTCGTCCCCCGGGGTCGGGGACATCGACGGCGACGGCTCCCCGGACATCGTGGTGGGCACGAACCAGGCCGAGAACGCCATGGCGCAGGTGTACGCGGTGCACGCCGACGGCAACGACCACCCGGGCGGCCCCTTCCTGGACGCCTTTCCCATCGGCGTGCTCACCATCGAAACCCTGCCGCTGGTGGGCGTGGGAATCTACTCCGCGCCGGCCCTGGCAGACATCGACGGCGACGGGATCCTGGAGTTCGCCATCAACGGCAACGTCGGGCCGCCGATGGTCTACAGCGGGGACGGCTTCGTCTACCGCGCCATGGAGAACGGCAACCCCGCCGACCCCTACCGCTCCTACGGCCCGGGATCCGACTCGTCGGACATGCCGCTGCAGATCGCCTTCACCAACCCGGTCTTCGCCGACTTCAACAACGACGGCCGCATGAACGTGCTCCAGGGCGCGGGGGGGCTGCTCATCGCCGCGGCCTTCGCCTCGGGCGGCACCCGGATCGACTTCGACCACCTGCTCGGCGCCTGGGACATCCAGAGCGGCCGCTTCCTGTACCACTATCCCCGGAAGGTGGACGACTGGCAGTTCTTCATGGCCCCGGCCGTGGCCGACCTCGACGGGGACGGCATGCCCGAGGCGATCCAGGCCTCGGCGGGCAGCTACGTCCACGCCATGAACCGCTACGGCGTGGAGCCCACGGGCTGGCCCAAGTTCGTGGGCGGCTGGATCCTCGGCTCCCCCGCGGTGGGCGACATCAACGGCGACGGCAACCTGGACGTCATCGCCTCGTCCCGAAACGGCTGGCTCTTCGCCTGGTCCACCACCGGCCCCACCACCGGGCGCATCGAGTGGGAGAGCTACAAGCACGACAACCGGAACACCGGCAACTACCACACCCCCCTCGACCAGGGCACCCTCGAGGTGCCCTGCGACGATGACCTCGACGGCGACGGCATCCCCAACGCCGAGGACGGCGACATCGATGGGGACGGCATTCCCAATCAGGACGACGACGACGTGGACGGCGACGGCATCCCCAACGACTGGGACTACGACGACGACGGCGACTGCGTCCAAGACCAAGACGACGACACCCCCACCGGCCCCGAGGGCACCGGGGACGCCACCGACAACCCGAAGGACGGCTGCGGCTGCGCCACCGGCGCCCACCGAGACGCCGGCGCCCCGCTCCTGTTCCTCCTCTTCATTCTGATCGGGCTGGTGTGCCGCCGCCGCCGTACCTGAGGCGACGAGGGCTACGGCAGGTCGATCGGCAGCACTTTATCCACCAGCGCCGCCAGCTCCTCCACGTTGAACGGCTTGGCGATGAACTCCACCGAAAAGTCCCGGCGCAGGGTCTCCAGGATCTCCGGCTGCTTCCAGATCCCCGACGTCACGATGATCGGCGTGAAGCTGCCGGCCGGCGCCTCCCGGATGCACTGACAAAGCCCGAACCCGTCGAGCCGCGGCATGAACAGGTCCAGCAGCACCAGCGCCGCGCCGTGCTCCAGGAACAGCTCCAACGCTTTCTGGCCATCCTCGGCCATCATGATCTTGAGCTGGCGACCGGCCAGGGCCGGGTGCGACTCGAAGGCGTGCTGCAGAATGCGCCGGGTCATCCGATCGTCTTCCGCAATCAGGACGATGTTCTCACTCATGGGCAGTGCCGGATCCAGTGCTGTCGAATGCCGTGAATTCTAGCACACTCCCAGCCGCCAGGGGCGCTGAAACCGCGGCTGAAACCGCGGCCGTGTTCTTCTTAGCCGTAGCCCTGACCGGCTCGTTCATTCCCGGGAGTGAGTTTGTCGGTTTGTGTTGCGGATCATACAGATAGTCCTAGTATTTGCCGTCAAATACAGGAGTACGCGATGGGTTACCTGACGGAGCACTATTCGCAGTTGATCGCTGCTGTTGGTATTAGCGTTCTGGGTGCCTGGTTTCTGGTGCGCTTCGTGGGAGCCCGCAAGGCACGCCGTCGATGTGCGGACGGTCTACCCGCGCTGGCAAAACAGCTGGGACTGACCTCGTCCTGTACCATTATTCCGGCGACATAGATCGTGCGCCAACGCGCGGCCTGATGCGGCTCATGGCCGAAGACGCGTTCCCTCAGGCGCGTGGAGGCTTGACAATCGACCCGCGAAACGCTCTGCTCTCGGCAAGACGGAAACGCTCATTCCAGAGGAGGGAAATCATGATCGTTCGCATCGGAACTAGTGTGTTTGCGCTCGCGGTGGCGGTGGCTCTTTGTGCGGGCTGCACCAAAAAGAAAGCGACTCCAGCCAACCGTGACGCCAAGCTCGACACCATGCGCCCCGGCCCAATGAAAGCCAAGCCGGACCAGCCCAAGCCCCGCAAGCGGGTCACCACACCTCCTCGTCGCACAGCGCCAGCGGGCGGCACGTCATCTGGGCTCGTGGGCAAGAAGGTGGCTGTCAACCTCTACCACTCCGCGTGGAAATATCACGACCCGCAGTATCACGGAAACGTGGTTTCGGTCGACGACATTGGGCTTTTGCTCAGCTGCACGAAATACTACCAAAAGATGAGCAGCAATTTTAAGAAGTCCACTGCGACCCTGTACATCCCCTGGACCAGCATTCGCAGTGTGTTGCTACTGAAAAAGTAGCCGGTTCAGGTTGAGCGCTGGCGCGGTGACCCTGGGCGGACCTGGATGTGGCCGAGGCCCTGACCACCTCGGTGGGGATTTTGAGATGGTCCAGGATCTTTCGGACGACGTCGATATTTGAAATGAAGGCCTCCCCGCTACTGTCACCAATCCACCTGCCTGACCCTCCACCACCCATCTTCCATACTCGGCCCATCGACGAAAAGTCAGCATGATGCTGTTTATCGTCTCGTCCGACAACTCTACGGGGCCCCCATCGATTTCCGAGGCCCAAGGCATGCCCCGATCAACGAGCAGGGTGTCGTCTATCTCTTTGGAATGGTCAGCCGCGAGCTTGGTTTTTTTGTTGAAGCAGTGCGGCAGAATTTTCCGGATTGCGAGGGGAAATGTATGGTTGATCCTCCGAGCGACAGCTCACCGACGCCGTGGGCCTGCTCGGCGACGCCCTGTGGGCCCTCTAGCCGCGGCGGTCAATGGGGATGAAGTCCCGCTCACCCGGGCCGACGTAGATCTGCCGGGGCCGGTAGATCCGGCCGCCCTCTCGCCACCTTTCGGTCCAGTTGGCGATCCAGCCCGGCATCCGGCCGATGGCGAACATCACGGTGAACATGTCGAGCGGGATGCCGATGGTCCGGAGCAGGATGCCCGAGTAGAAGTCCACGTTGGGATAGAGCTGCCGCTCCACGAAGTAGTCGTCCTGCAGCGCGATCTCCTCCAACTCCTGGGCGATGTCCAGAAGCGGATCCGGGGCCCCCTTGGCCTGCTGCAGCTCGTGGCAGGCCGCGCGGAGCAGCTTCACCCGAGGGTCGAAGTACTTGTAGACCCGATGCCCGAAGCCCCAGAGCAGCCGCTCCTTGCGCTTCACCTGCTCCATGATGGCCATGGGAGTCTCGTCGCCCTCGTGGATCTGCTGCAGCAGCTGGATGACCCGCGCGTTGGCCCCGCCGTGGAGCGGTCCCCACAGAGCGCACACCGCGGCGGCCACCGAGGCGAAGAGATTGGCCCCCGAGGACCCCACCATGCGCGCCGTGGCGGTGGAGCAGTTCTGCTCGTGATCCGCGTGCAGGACCAGGAACAGGCGCAGCGCCCGCACCTCCTCGTCCGAAGGCTCGTACTCGGCGTAGGGCAGCGTGAACATCATGTGCAAGAAGTTGTTGCAGTACTCCCGCTGGGGATCCGGGTACACGATGGGCTCGCCCCGGGACTTCTTGTAGCTGTAGGCCGCGATGGTCCGCACCTTGGAAATCAGCTTGGATGCCTGGTCCAGCAGATGTTCCTCGTCGCCGATCACCAGCAGCTCCGGGTGGTAGCAGCTGGTGGCGTTGATCACAGCCGACAGGATGGCCATGGGATGCGCCTCGAGCGGAAATCCCTCGAAGTGGTGCCGCAGCCCCTCGTTGAGCAGGGCGTGGCGGGTCAGCGCCTCGGAGAAGGCCGACAGCTCGCTCGCCGAGGGTGGCCTGCCGGAGATCAGCATCAGCGCCGTCTCGGCAAAGGTCGCCTGTTCGGCGATCTGCTCGATGGGATAGCCGAGGTAGCGCAGGATCCCCTGCTCACCGTTGACGAAGGTGATGTCGCTCTGACAGCACCCGGTGTTGGTGAACCCGTCGTCCAGCGTGATGTAGCCGGTCTCCTTGCGCAGCTGTCGAATGTCCACGGCCCGCTCGTTCTCCGATCCCACGATGATGGGGAGCTCCACCGTTTTCTCCGGCAGCTCCAGTCGCGCGAACTGTCCACTCCTCCTGCTGGCGTCCCTTGCGTTTCCCATTCGTGACCCTCCGATGACTCCGCTGCGTTGATTGGCGCCGGCCCGCGGAGAACCCGCGGGAATCGGCCTGTAGCATAGCAGGCTCATTGACGGCTACGAAGAACAAACCACCGAATCGGAGACCGGGGCAAGGACGATGCGAGCGTCGTGGGTCGTGTAGTCGGTGACCCGCCTCAACAAGAGCGGATCGTCATTTGATCTTGGACACACTGCTCCCAGGGCTGCTCACCTGGCCGGTGGTTGAGCATGGCGACAAGCGATTCCGACAAGCAGGGCTTCGATTGTCGGCGGGGATCGAATTCACCGTGAGGGTGGGCCTCGGGCCTTGCCAAAGGAGGTCTCCGGCCGGGCACTGGAAGCCGATGCGTACGATGCGTACGCATCGCGGTCACCTTCGGGTCCAGGCTCGAGCACGTCCAGCACGGTTTGGCTGTGCCAGGGCCAGGGCCCGTGGGCGAGTGGGGCCGGGGACACATCAGTGGGGATTTTGAGATGGTCCAAGATCTTTCGGACGACGACGATGGGGCCACTACTGCGAAGACTGAACTTGAGTTGAGCTTTCGTGCGATGATACCCTCCGAGCCTCGACGTTGAAGGAGCTTGCTGCACTTTTTCACGAGAGCGCTGATAGGGCGGTGGGATCAGCATCGCCAGCCGACGCAAGAAATCGCTGGGCGACAGACGGAGCACGGTGGCCCTCGTGACGCCCCAGGGCTTGGTGAGCTCGTAGACCACCCGGCCCCCCTCATCGATGGACAGTCGCGAGGCGGCGATG
>JBDRSE010000377.1:0-29757 GCA_043825095.1 bacterium | reverse complement strand
GTCGAACCGCTGCGACCCGAAGGGGAGCTCCTCCAGTCTCGCCAGCACCACCGGGTCCCTCCCCCGCAGCTCCAGCGCCACCCGTGACGCATCCACACCCACCACCTCTCCGTGGCGCGCCAGCACCGGCGCGTTGGCTCCCGTCCCACAACCGGCATCGAGCACGCGCGCCCCGCGGGGCAGCGGGAGGGCCTCCAACAGGCGCTCGAGGATCCGCCGCCGCCCCTGGAACCACCAGTGACTCTCGGCCACCTCGCGCTCCACCACATAGGTTTCACGCCTCACGGCGTTCCTCCTGCGCTCACGGTCGAGCCATCGGCGGCACCACCGGGCCCGTGGTGCTCCAGCCAGAGCTGGAAGGCCATCAGCGTCCACAGGGGCTTGCGCGCATCCACCCGACCGGCCAGGTGGGCCTGCATCAGCTCTTGCACGGGCTCGGGGCGGAAAAAGCCCTCCCGACGCAGCCGCTCCGGCGCCAGCAGCTCGCGCATCAGCGCCTGCAGCGGCCCCTTGAGCCATTGCGCCACCGGGATCCCGAAGCCCTTCTTCGGCCGGCGCGCGATGCTCGGAGGCAGGATCCGTCGCGCCAGGCGGCGACACAGCGCCTTGGTCTCGAGTCCCCGCAGCCGGAAGGACGGCGGGATCCGGCAGGCGAAGTCCACCACGTCCGGATCCAGGAACGGCGCCCGCGCCTCCAGCCCCACCGCCATGCTCGCCCGGTCCACCTTCACCAGGATATCGCCGGCCAGGTAGTATTTACAGTAGAACACCAGCAGCCGGTCCCAGGGATCCGACGCCGGAGTCTTCTGCACGGTCCGCAGCACCTCGTCCAACGGATCCACCGGGCCGAGCTGCGCTGCGAGCTCCGGCTGCAGCAGTCCCAGCACCTCCCGCGGCGTGAAGGAGCCCAGCCAGACCTGGTGCCGGGCCGCCTCTGGGAAACCCACTCCTCGCAGGAGCTGCTTCACCTTGAAGTCGAAGCTGATGTTCTGCGTGGACACGGGCAGCAGCCCGGCGGCGCGACGCAGCAGCGCGTGCCACCCCGCCCCCAGCCGATCGGTCAGCGGCCCACCGATCCGCTCGGCCTGAAAGGTCGGGTACCCGGCAAACAGCTCATCGCCACCATCCCCGGCGAGGGTGACCGTCACGTGCTCCCGGGCAAAGGCCGACAGCAGGTGGGTGGGCAGCACCGAGGCGTCCCCAAAGGGCTCATCCACGAACCCTGCCACCCGTGGAAGCACGGCCATCATTTCACTCAGATCGAATTTTTTCACCCGGTGCCGGGTGCCGAAGAGGTCTGCGATGGTCTGGGCGTGGGTCGACTCGTCAAAGGTCGGGTCGTGAAAACCGATGGCAAAGCTCTGCAGCTCGCGCCCCAACGGCGCACCGCCCGACAGCAGCCCGACGATGAGGCTGGAGTCGATCCCACCCGACAGGAATACTCCCAAAGGGACATCGGAGATCATGCGCCGTCGGGAGGCCGCGGCGAGTCGGCTGCCGAGCTCGTCCACCGCGTCGCCCAGCTTCATCCTGGTTCGCTCAGTGGATCCCGGAGGGGGAAAAGACAGGTCCCAGTACGGCTCCGGTGTCACGTCGAGATCCGCGGCTCGGACGGTCACCCGATGTCCGGGCGCGAGCTTCTGAGCGCCTTGCAGGATGCAGTGGGGATCCGGCACGTACTCGTGCACCAGGTATCGACGAAGGGAGTCGGGATCCACCCGCGATTCGAATTCCGGATGGGCGATGATGGCCTTGAGCTCCGAGGCGAAGAGCAGTCCGTTTCGAATCCGCGCGAGGTAGAGCGGCTTCTGCCCCATCCGATCGCGAGCGAGCAGCAGGCTCCGCGTCCGGCCGTCCCACACGCCGAAGGCGAACATTCCGTTGAGGCGTTTCACCACGTCCGCGCCCCAGGCGAGATACCCCTGCAGCAGGACCTCGGTATCGGACCGGAGGCTCACCGGAAATCCGAGCCCCTGGAGCTCGTGGCCCAGCTCCTGATAATTGTAGATCTCACCGTTGTAGACGAGCCACACCTCGGCCTGCTCATCCACCATTGGCTGAGCGGCGCCCTGGAGGTCGATGACCTTGAGTCTGCGATGTCCGAAGCCCACACCTGCGGCGACCTTCAGACCTTCGGCATCCGGGCCCCGCGGCGCGAGGGAATCAACCATCCGGGCTAACCCCCGGGATTCAGGTACTCGAAGATCACCGTATAGTATTCCGCAGATACCACACATTTTATAAAGTACTTCTAGAGGTCCGTTCGCTTCAAACGAACAGGTCTAGCCTGGCATCGTCTTCCGGTTGTCGCAGAAATCCCGTGAAAACACCACCCTTGAAGTGATGGTTGCGAGAGCGCTCGCAAACCCGCCAAAACCCGGTGCACCGGGCTGGAGCGCCAGGCGGCACCGCACATCCATTTCCAGGTCGCCTCCGACGACACTCTCAGTCTCCTACGGGCTCCCTTGACGGCCGCGGTGCCCAGCCATGATACTCGGGGTAGGGCCATGCCTATAGACGGACAGCGAATACTCGGCACGCATGAGTTCACGGGGTGAGCTATTTGCGGCACCTTCCGAGCGTAGCGACGCACCCCGGAGGGGGTGGAGGGGGCGAAGTGAGCCACGAAGTGGCGGATCGATCTCCGGGAGGTGCCCCATTGCTCGGTCCGAAACCAGACCGACAGATCCGCCGCTCCGCGGCGGAAGACTCCCCTCCCGTCCCCTCAAGGGGTAGCCCGCGCTGCGCGCGGGGGCGCCGTGCCGTCTACCACATGAACGGTTACCTCGGCACCACTTTCACAGCGGCGATCCTCTTAATATTGGGCGCGGTTGTGGGCACTGTCTTGGGCTTTCGAGGCGCTGCCCATGCCGTGGGAGACAGGCAGCCCCTCCCCTTTGCCGAAGACTCCGTCGTTGACCAGTTGAAGCGGCGCCTGGTTCACGCCCGCAAGGGTCGGCTGCAGTGGATCCACCAGGACAGCAAGGTCCACTGGGGGCCGGTCCTGCGCTCCGTGAATTCCGTTCTCGTGGTGCGACGTCTGTCGGACAGCTCCTTCGAGCTCGTAGAGCTCTCGGGAACGGGTCGACGACTGCGCCGCCACCCGGTCCAGTATCTGTTCTCCGCGCCGGTCCTGGACCCCTTGGGGCGCATCGTGCTGATCGGCCTCAACGGGCTGGTCCAGTGCCTCACACCAACCTTCAAGCCCGTCTGGAGCAGCAGGGTCCATCAGCCCCACTCGTCCGTTGCCTTCTTCCAGAACGGCCAGCTGCTGCTCGGCACCAGGGAGGGTAAGCTGCTCAGCTTGAGCACAACGGGAAACGTGGGCTGGAGATATAACCTGGGCCGCACCGCGCCCGGTGCCATCGCCATGGGGGTCGGCGGATCGTTCTACCTCTGCACCGGAAGCGAGGGTTCGCTCGTGAAGTTCTCGGCTGCGGGCAAGACACTCTGGAAGAGCACGGTCGGCGGCTGTACGGCCCGCCCTCTCGTCACGCCCATGGGATCAGTGGTCGTCTCGAGCGCCGGCGGCCTGAGCAGCTTCACAAAAGATGGAAAAATCCAATGGCGCCTCACCCTGTCTGGAAAAGGCAGCGCGCCGGTCGCCGGTCATCGAGGTTCGATCTACCTGACCAGCACCGCCGGCCTGCTGCTCTCGGTTGGCTCCCGCGGCCGCCTCCGCTGGTCATTCCCCATCGGCCCGTCCACCGAACCCATGGACCCGGTCATCGGACCCCAGGGCAATGTGTACGTCGCATCGCCCAACGGTCGGCTGCTGGTCGTCTCGTCGGCAGGGCAGCTGCTGTGGCACAGTCCTGTGCCGCGCCCAGGGCCCCAGCTGGCCGTCAGGTTTGACGGCGCAGTGATGGCCATCGCGCGAGGCGACTCGGTCCGCCTCATCGCTCCGCCGAAGACACGCCGCGCCGTTGGCGCTTCAATCACTCCCAGAAGCAGACCCTAACCTCCGCGATTCCACAACATAGCCAATGGCATAGGCAAGTTGACGGCGGTGGGAGCCTGGCGTAAACTCCCCGGCAGTTGCCAGATGGGAAGACGATCCGAGATTGCCCGTTTCTGACCGTTGACCGAGCACCGGAGGCTCGGACACGGACTGGAGGAAACTATGAATACGAGTATCAAACGGCTGGCGCTTGTAGCGCTGCTCGCCGGCCTGCTGGTTCCGACGACCGCCCAGGCGAAGTGGTCCGAGGAGCACCGTGAGAGGCTGGACGCGCCCACCCTGGAGGGGGGCGCCGGCCTGTTCCGCACGCTCTCGGCCACGGCGGGCTCCACCTGGGACCTGCGCGTCGGCATGCACTTCGAGTACTTCCAGCACAACGAGTTCATCGTGGCCAACTGGGAGGGCTGCGCCCCCAACTGCCCCAACGAGCAGAACCGTCGTTTCCAGGGCGCCATCACGGCCGGCTTCACTCCGTACAAGTACATCGAGATCTTCGCCACGCTCTTCTCCAGCTCCAACATCAACGAGCGGAATCACCTGGAGCCGACGCAGGAGCCCTCGGTGCAGATGGCCCTCGGAGACTGGGTCCTGGGCCTGAAAGGCTTCTATCCGGTCCACAAGGCCGTTTCCCTCGGTGGAAACTTCGGCGTGAAGTTCTTGAACAGCTATGGGAACATCAGCACCAACGCCAAGGCGACCAATATCTTCTTCAACCTCCTGCTCACCTTTGACGTGCGCAAAATCGCCAAGCAGGTGCCGCTCCGGTTTCACCTGAACCTCGGCTTCATCTACGACCCGTCCCACAAGGTGCTGGGCGACGATCCGGCCGACTACACCCCTTCCGCGGCCGAGTCCTCCGAGACGCACCACGCGTTCCTCGTGCAGCAGTTCGCCCTGGGGCTGAACCACAACCGATTCCGCACCGCCATCGGCATCGACGCGCCGATGCCATACGTAGGCGGCCTGATCAACCCCATCGTGGAGGTGCAGATCGACGTCGCCACAGGCAATGCCGACGAGCGCATTGTGGCGTGGCGAGAGTTCGAGGACACCACCAAGAACTACAACGTGGACGGCCGGGCCTCGGCGCGCCTGGCCCTCGGCATTCGCTGGCGCCCGGTGGGTGGGCTCTTCATCGACACCGGCATCGACGTGGCGCTGAGCCATCAGGGCTTCGCCATGGGCCCGCCCCTGCCGCCCTGGAACTTCTTCGTCCAGCTCGGCTACGTCTTCTCCGCCAAGGCCAGGACCAAGATCAAGACGATCATCAAGACCAACACCGTGGAGGTGCCGAAGATCATCCGGCCGCCCGCCACCGAGGGCAAGATCCGCGGCGTGGTCAAAGACAGCAAGACCGGCGTGCCTGTGGCGGCCGCGATCATCACCTTCCCGGGGCTGGGATTAACCGACCTGGCCACGGCCGAAGACGGCAGCTACACCACCTACAAGCTCAAGGCGGGCAAGGTGAAGCTCGAGGTCCGGCATCCGAGCTATCAGCCCTGGAGCGGCGTGGGCATCGTCTTGGTGGAAAAGACCGTGACCCTGAACATCCCACTCATTCCCGCGGCCCCGAAGACCGGGACCGTGATCGGAACGGTCACCGACGCGACCGGCACACCCCTTGCCGCCACTGTCGAGGTGGAAGGCACGGAGACGAAAAAAGTCTCCGCCGACTCCACCGGGGCCTTCAACATGATCCTGAAGCCCGGCGCCTACAAGATCAAGGCGAGCATGAGCGGGTACTTCAACAAATACAACGCCTTCGTGGTGAACGCGGGCACCAAGCAGTCGCTGGAATTCAAGCTCACCAAGCGGCCGGCGCGGCCCGTCGTCATCATCCAGAAAACCCGGCTCACGATCCGCAAGAAGATCCATTTCGCCTACAACAAGGCGCAAATCCGGCCGGACTCGCTGCAAATCCTGGAGGAAGTGGCCGCGGTGCTCCAGGAGAACCCGGAGATCGCGCGCATCCGGATCGAGGGCCACACCGACCGACGGGGCGGCTGGAAGCGGAACATCACACTCTCGCAGTCCCGCGCCGAGGCCGTGCGAGACTACCTCATCTCCCAAGGCGTCGACCCCGCGCGGCTCGTGGCCAGGGGGTACGGCTCCAAGCGACCCCTCGTGCCGGAGCTGACCCCACGCCACCGCGCCATCAACCGGCGCGTGGAGTTCCGCATCGAGAAGCGGACAGGGAAGTACGTTCCGGCGCGCCGCCGCCGCCGGTAGCGCGAGACGTCCCGACTCCCTCCTCCCCCGGTTTTCCCGATCTCCGGATTTCTCCGATGGGCTACCTGGCGCCCCGGCGCTTCTCTTCGTACCGCGCCCGCTGCAGCCACGCCTGATACCGCTCCACGAGGGCCTTGGCGATCATGCCCCCCAGCCGCTCACCCCCCTCCGGCTTGAGGTGAGCGAGGTCTCCCCAGACGAGGCCGGCCCGCCGCCACCGCATCGCCGCCCCCGCTCCCCCCATGGCGGCGAAAGTGTCCCAGAAGGCGCATCCGGAAGACAGCGCCGCCACGCGGAGGGCGCCCGTGAGCCGGGGGATCCGCGGATGGGACTCTCGCCCGCGATACACGCGGTCCACCGGGCCCAGCACGAGGCAGCTCGTTTGGGGCAGCGCAGTGGTTACGAATCGGAACAGCTTCTTCCACTTGGGGAGATACTCCGTCATGGGAATGGACTGGTAGGACTCGTTGGTGCCGAACCCGAACACCAGCAGGCTGGGCTGCCGCCACCGGAGCTGCCTTAGGAAGTGGGCCGGGTTGTTGCGGAGCAGGTCGTGGAGCTGGGCGCCTTTCAGCCCCAGCGAGTCGTAGACCACACCGGGTTCGTCTCGCTCCAGCACGGCCCCGAACAGCCGGACCGTGCCGTAGCCGACCGCGCGGAGGGTGAGGCTGTGGTCTCCGTCGGGCACGGTCACGCGGGCCACGGCCTCGCGAGCCCCTTCCGGGCGGCGGGTGTTGACGGTCTGGTGCAGCTTGCCGTCCACCCAGAGCTGAAACCGCCCGCCCTCCCGGTGCTCGAGGTAGGACACCTCGAACCGGGAAACCCGCCGCCCCACCTCGAACGTCGGCCGCGTGCCGAAGGTGGACGCCGGGCCGTAGGATCGCGCGTAGGTGTGGATTCCCGAAAGCCCGTACATCCGATCCCCGAAGACGGGCTGCACAACTCCGGCGAAGCGCCAGGCCTTTGCCGCGTAGTGCTTGACGTCGGAGTGCAGATAGTTCTCCGGGCGCCCCACACTGACGAAGCCGTGTCCGGAGTCCCCGAAGCGCTTCTGCAGCCGGCGCCGCAGCGTGGTCGTGATGTTGTCGGACACGATCTGGGAGTCGCCCCAGTGGCAGACCCGGGTGACGGCGCCCGGCTGTCGGCGCTCCGTTCGCCGCAGGGCCTGGAAGAACGGCACGAGCACCGCCTTGCCGGAGGGCTCCTCGATCTCCCTGACCGTGGTCTTCAGCTCCGGAGGCGGTTGGAACTCTCGCGTCGCCGCGGTGGGGAGCGGCCCGCCTCCCGCCGGCGACCCGGCGAAAAACTTCGGCCTGGGCACCGTCACGGGCCTGCCGGTGTAGAGCTGTTTCCCGACGTACAGCCCGGCGGTGAGCAGCAAGAAGCTCCAGAGTGCGAGCCCCGTCCGGGACACGAGCACCCGGGCGCCTTCCACGGGGCAGTCGTCACGGATCGCGTCTTGGGTTTGCTCGTCGCCGGTCATCTCATCCTCAGTGCGCCTCGTAGATGTACGGCACGTAGTCGCTCTGGGCAACCAGGTAGACCAGCACTCCCACGGCGACCATCGCCAGGCCCTGCACCGGGGCCGGCAATCGCGAGAAGAGCCCGTGCGCCCGGTCGGTCCAGCGTCGCGGAAAGTAGTGCAGCGCCAGGGCCGCGATCAGAACGACCGCGATGGACGGCGCGATGCGCCCCAGCCCGGGTCGAAGCTCGGCGATGCGCGCGATCACGGCCCAGGCGCTCCCGAAGCTCTTGGCACGGAAGAAGATCCAGGCCAAGCACACGAAGTGGAACGTCCCCACCACCAGCACCACCCGCAGGGGCCAGGACGGCTCCCCTTTGCGTTCGCCGCGGACTCGCTGGAACAGCCGGGTCGCCGCCAGCGCCCCTCCGTGCAGCGCGCCCCAGATGACGAAGGTCCACGCCGCGCCGTGCCAGAACCCCCCCAGCAGCATGGTGATCACCAGCGCGACGTAGGTGCGCGCAGGTCCCTGCCGAGAGCCCCCCAGCGGAATGTAGAGGTAGTCGCGCAACCAGGTGGAGAGCGTGATGTGCCAGCGCCTCCAGAAGTCCCGGAGATTGATCGCGGCGTAGGGGGCGCGGAAGTTCTCCGGGATCTGGAAGCCGAGCAGCAGCCCGGCGCCGATGGCCACGTCCGTGTACCCGGAGAAGTCACAGTAGATCTGAAGCGCGTAGGCGTACACTCCGACCAGCACCTCGGCCGAGGAGTACCAGGTGGGGGTGTCGAAGACGCGGTCCACCAGGTTCACCTTCAGGTAGTCGGCAACGCAGACCTTCTTCACGAGCCCCGTCATAATCAGGATCAGGCCGAGCCCTCCCTGTGCCCGCGTGAGCGAGCGCGGGACCCGGAGCTGCGGCAGGAAGTCGGCGGCGCGCACGATGGGTCCGACGAGCAGCCGTGGGAAGAAGGCGAGGTACGCCAGATATTCCAGGAAGCTGCCTGCGGGCTCCACCCGGCGGCGGTAGATGTCGATGGTGTAGCTCATCGACTGGAACGTGAAGAACGAGACGCCCACCGGAAACGCGAGCTGCAGCAGGATCGGATCCACGCCCAAGCCCAGCGCGTTCAGCGCCGCGGCCGTCTGCACGGCGAAGAAGTTGAAGTACTTGAAGAAGGCGAGCAACCCGAGGTCGCTGCTGATGGACAGGATGAGCCACAGCTTTCTCCGACCCGGCTCGGGAGTCCGATGGATCTTACCGCCGAGCCCGTAGTCCACCATGGAGGTGAAAAAGAGCAGCGCCGGGAACCAGGGGCACAGGTTCGCGTA
This sequence comes from bacterium, assembly GCA_043825095.1. GTDB lineage: Bacteria > Myxococcota_A > Polyangia > HGW-17 > JAJRWW01 > JBDRSE01. The sequence goes on along the minus strand of JBDRSE010000377.1, from coordinate 20,778 downwards.
GAAAAAGTAGCTGGCCGCGATCAGGAAGATCGTCTGCACCATGGGCACCGGGGTCAGGGCCCACATCGCCGTGAAGACAACGGTGAGAAAAACGACGAATTCTAAGCTGTTGAAGCGCATTTTGCCGCGGCTGCCACTGGATCCTCCGGACAGTACCCACACTGACCGCGCTTGCCAAGGGGATAGCGGAGGGCGACTTGACAGACCCAGTTGGGAAAGGTATGCCCCGCAATTGGCCCATGAGAAAGCTCAGCATCGTCTTCCTGATCCTCGGCGTCGCCCTGCTCGGCGGCCTCATCTACAAGGTGGGCCCGACCAGGCTCTGGACGGACTTGATGAGGATCGGGCCGTCCTTTTTCTGGGTGCTGCTGGCCGGGCTGTGCTCCTTTTTCTTTCTGGCGCTGGCGTGGAAGGACCTGCTCTATCCAGAGCGCTCCACCGCCACGATCCTGGATCTCTTCCTGGCGAGCCTCGTGGGGTTCTCCATCAACGAGCTCACCCCGGGGTCCGTCGCGGGTGAGCCGATCAAGGGCGCGCAACTTCGGGGCAAGATCCCGGCCGAGGACATCGTCTCTTCCCTGATCCTGCACAACTACCTCTACCTGATCACAAACTTCCTGCAGATGCTGATCGGCGCCCTCGTGGGCCTGATCTGGCTCGACATGTCGCCGCTGCTCATGTGGGGCACCCTGGCGGTCACGGTCGTGGTGGCCGCCATCCTGGCGGGGCTCACCCTCGCCATTCGATGGGGCATGGCGGAGCGATTCATGCGGGCGCTGCGCTTCCTCCGGCTGCCCATCAAGAACATCGAATCCGTCATCGAGCGCGCCAAGCAGGTCGACGAGCAGGCCCGCACCTTCGCCCGGGAGCGGCGGATGTCCTTCTGGCGCGCCTTCGGCTGGATCTTCATGGCCCGCACCATGGCCGTAGTGGAGATCTGGCTGATCCTGCTCATCATCGGCCACCCGGCGGGTTTCGCCACGCTCATGCTGCTGCAGGCGTCCAGCCTCCTGGTCTACGTCATCTTCTTTTTCGTGCCGTCCCAGATGGGCGCCAACGAACTCGGCAGCACCGTGATCTTCAAGCTGCTCAACTACAACCCGCAGACCGGCCTGCTCATGGAGCTGGTGCGCCGCCTGCGCAAAATCAGCGTTATCATCATCGGACTCTGCGTCTTCGGCATCCGCACGGCCCTCCGGCCGACAGCCCCCAAGGCCGCCGTCGAAGGCAAGGGGGACAACGCCTAGTGCGCCGTTCGGTTTGGGCGGACCGAGCCGGGCGGAGCGCCATGGGGCCGTGTGCAAGGAGCGACGATGGAGAATATCGGGCCATATTTGACTGAGGAGCGACGAGGCAAACGGCCCTATGCCGCCCGATCCGGCGAAGGGAGCTCAAACCGGTCGGCGCTCTAGCGCCGCGTATCCTTTTGACTTTCGGGCATCGGCGGTGATAGATTTCAAAGCTATGGAACTGACTGACGCCTTCAAAGAGATCTCTGATGTCGTGATCGATGCGTACTTCATCACTGACCCCGAGGGGCGCATCCTGGAGTTCAACCGTGCGTTCTTCGCGCTCTTTTCGCGGCAGGTGGCCCGCAAGCTCAAGGGGATGCCGGTCAATGAGGCGGTTCCGATGGAGCGCGACGTGGCGAGAGAGTGCATGGAGGTCGGTCGGCACGTGCGCCTCGACGAGATCCCCATCCGCACGTTGGGCTCGGACGAGGAGCTGCGGGTGATCCTCTCGGCCATCCCGCTCAAGACTCCGGACGAGGCGATCGCCGGCGCGCTGGTGATTCTCCGCAACGTCACCGACGAAGCGATGATCCAGGTCAAATATCAGGAGATGCTGGAAAACGAAGCCCGGGAGCGGGAGCGGCTGGTGGAGCAGATCAAGGACCGGACCGGCGCGCTGGTGGACGCCAACAGGCTGCTGCTGGACCTGCAGCGTGAGCTCATGGATTATAAAAAGGGCACTCGGCTGTAGGTCACTCCATGAAGACGGCCACCGGCCGGGTGGTATCCGTCGGTCTGGTTTCGGCACTGTGCAAGTTCGGGGATCCCCAGAGATCGATCCGCCACTCCGTGGCTCACTTCGCCCCCTCCGCCCCCTCCGGGGGTACCCTCGCTGCGCTCGGGAGGCGCCGCAAATAGCACCCCGGTGAACACACACGTCACTCCATGAAGACGGCCACCGGCCGGGTGGACTCGAAGTTCTCGCAGATGATCTTGATGATGGCGGCCAGGGGGACCGACAGGATCATTCCCCAGACGCCCCACATCCAGCCGAAGAAGAGCAGGGCAAACATGACCACCACCGGACTCAGACCCAGGCTGTCACCCATCACCTTGGGCTCCACCAGGTTGAACATCACCACGACGATGGCGATCAAGGCGATGCCGAGGACCAGGGGCCGCCAGAGCTCGTCCGGGTACTGCAGCAGGGCCAGCAGGATCGGCGGCACCGGGGAGATGACCGAGCCGATGGTGGGGACGTAGCTGATGGCGAAGCCGAGAAATCCCCAGAGAATGGGGAAGTCGATTCCCAGCACCAACGCGGTGATGGCGAAGAGAAACCCGGTGGCGAGGTTGATCAGCGTCTTCATGCCCAGGTAGCGCAGCACCTGCCGGTCCACGTTGTCTAAGGCCCGGCGCACCTTGATGGCCCGCGCCTGGGGAAAGGCCCGTCCGATGCGGTCCCCTGAGGCGAGCCGCCCGGTGAGAATGAAGAGCAGATAGATGATGATCAGCGCGAAGGTGGTGATCGAGGACACCACGCTGCCCACGGCGCTGAGCGCGGAGTCGGCCACGGCGGCGCCCACCTTCTCCAGGTTCTCCCGTTTCCGGAGCTCCCTGGTCACTGGGCCGGCGCTCTCGGTGAAGCGCTCCGTCCAGGCGTGGACGCGCTGCTCATACTTGGGCGACTCCTTGATGAAGCTCCGGATTGACTGCTGGATGATCAGGCCGAAGATGCCGACCGTGGCGGCCACGCAGAGCAGCGCCACCACCACGGCCAAGCTCCCCGGCACCTTGCGACGCGTGAGGGCGGTGATCAGGGGCCACAGCAGGAAGCTCAGGAAAAACGCGACCAGCAGGGGCACGATGAGGTGCCCCAGGGCCTTGAGCACCCAGCCCACCGCGATGATCGTCAGCACACCCAGAAAGAGCGTGGCGGCGTGCTTGGCGGTCATGCCCGAACCGGCGCCGTACTCGATGTCTCCGGTCGTGTCCTTGGTGAAGCGCTCTCCGGGCTCCACGCGGGTCGGCTCTTTTTTGGGCGGTTCCAGGTCTGGCAAAGGGGGCTACCTTGGATCGTGGTCCGGATCCTCGCGGATGCTGTCGTTTTCCAGGCCGGTGAGGAAGAACACGTATACCGCCTCGCTGAGGCCCACCACGAGCTCTTGTCGCACGTTGGACCGGTCCCAGTTCAGCCCGGCCAGCGCGGTGCCGAAGGAGCTGGTGGCCTTCTTGACCTCGGCGCCCATCACGGACCCGGGCTCCGCCGTGTCGCCGATGATCGTCTCAACGTCTGCCTCGAGCTGCCGGACCGACGATGCATCGGCCGTCCAGAGGGTCTCCAGATGGAAGATGTGGACCTGGCCGCGGTTGGAGCCGTCGTTGAACATGGTCTGGGGATCGCCGACGATCAGCTCGGGAATGTCGTCCCCGTCGAGGTCCATGGCCGACACGGTCTGGCCGAAGGCCCGGCCGGTGGAGACCGCAGCGTAGGAGGGCGTGGACATCAAAGATCCGTTGCGGCTCATGTACACGTAGACCCGGCTGTCCGCTTCCGAGTCGTCCAGGTTGGGCGAGCCCACGATGAGGTCATCCCCGTCCTTACCGTCGAGGTCAACGGCGAAGACCGAGCGTCCGAAGTAGTGTTCCTCCCGCCCCGGCGGTGCGGTGATGACCTGGGCGCTGCAGTCGAGGGAGCCGCTCCACCGAATGAGCCGGACGACGCCGTAGCTGGGCGAATCGGGGCTGGGCAGGCCTGCCGCAAAGCCGACGCCGCCGTTTTCACCGAAGAACCGTCCCGCCGCCAGGGACCGGCTCGTGGACTCGAAGCCCGACTGGCCCGGCCCCGGCACGTCGCACACCTCGAAATCGACGCCCTCGGATTCATCCAGCATGATGAAGATCGCGTCATCCTCGGCGATGGCCCATTCCTGGAGCTCCGCGTCACCGGTGAGATTGCCGGCCGCCAGCGCTCCGCCGAAGTGGGACAGCGCCACGCCGGTGCTGACCGCGAACATCCCCCCGACCACGATCTCGGCCTCTTCCGGAATCTCCACCCAGCGCACGTACTCCTCCTCCGGCACGCCGATGAGCACACGCCGGGTCGAGCCCGCGGGAGCCAGCTCGATGATGGACTGGATCGTGTTGCCCATGCGATCCCCGATGTCGACGATCTGCTCCATGGGGACGCTGGCCACCCGGGTGCGGCTCACCGAGCCGCTGCTGCTCCACTCGACCACCGCGACCGGCGTCCGGTACTGTCCGCCGAGCACGAGGGTGGGGCGCTGCTCCTCGGTCCTCCGTTCGAGGGAGACGAGGCGGAGACCGAAGCTCGCGGAGGTGAAGCTGTCGGCTCGCTCCAACACCTGGACCGGCGCCTGCTTCGCCAGGTCGTCCAGGGGGGACCAGGGGCAGCCGGCGCTGAAGAGCCCCACGGCGAGAACACTCCAGAGGATCGTTGTGTGTCGTTTCATGATCAGAACCTGATCTTTCCGCGGACGCCGGCGTAGGTGGGGCCGAACTCGGGGACGATGTCGACCTGTTTTTCATACACGCGCATCCTGGATTTCGGGCCGCGATCGGCAAACGTGTAGTAGATGCCGAAGATCGCGGAGATCCCGGCCAACCCGAAGAGCCCGTTGGCAATGTAGGAGTAGACCTTTCCCTGCTGGAAGCGCGGGTCTTTGGAGGTGACCAGCACGTTGTTGCTGATGTCGCTGTCGAGGTCGTCCTTCTTCTGCTTGGACATGTATCCCAGGGCGATTCCGGCGCCGAGGAACGCTGCCGCGAATCCGTAGGCGACGTAGGCGCTCACCAGGGAGGGCTTCTTGGCCAGCTGGACGCGGGCGGTGGAGAGCCCCAACCGGCGCACGATCACGTCCTGCTTGAGGGGTTTGTGGCCCTTGTGCTTGATCTCCAGCAGGTGCTTGCCCGGCTGAACCACCACGCGATCACAGGGCACCTTGCACAGGACCTTGCCGTTGAGGAGCACCTCGGCGCCGTAGGCGGTGGCGCCTGCCACGGTGAGCCAGCCGTTTTTGAGCTTGGTCATCTGCAGGTGGACCTTGTGCGTCTCGCCGGAGACGACGTCGATGGTGCGCTCGACGAGCTGGTAGCCCACCTTGCCCACCCAGACCTGGTGCTTGCCGGGCTTGAGGAAGCCGGTGTACGGCGTCCGGCCGATGGCGCCGAACTCCTTCTTGTCGATGTAGACCAGCGACCCGGGCGCGTCGGAGGTGATTTGGACCCAGCCCAGGTAGTGCTCGCGGCTGAGGGCGACGTAGACGTCCACGAGCCGGTCCGGGCTCACGCTGATGGTCTTCTTCTCGGGCTTGTAGCCCCGCGACTCGATGATCAGTGTGTACTCGCCCGTCTTCAAGCTCCCCTCCCAGGGGCTCGGGCCGAGCTTCTTCATCTTGTTGTTGAGGTAGATTTCGGCCCCGGGCGGCTTGGTGGACACCACCACGACGCCCTTGGGCTCGATCTCGGGGAGCACCGGGACCACCACCGCTCGGGCGCGGGGCGGCACCACCCGGGGCGGCGTCGTGCCCGGCGGGGTCATGCCGGGGGGGGGCTCCACCACTCTTGGTTTCGACGCCTGGATCGCCTTCTCCAGGGCGTCGATGCGCTTCTTGATGGAGTCTGCGTCGCTGGCCTTGGGAGACTCCTTCAGGTAGCGCTTGAAGTGCTCGACCGCCCGGACGTACTCCTTGCCCTTTTCAAACGCCACCGCCGCGTTGAACAGGAACGCGGAGATGGCCTTGGCCTTGTACGCCTTCATGAAGGAGTCTGCGGCCTCCAGGAACTTTTTCTGGATGTAGAGCTGCTGACCGTGGGAGAAGGCTTTTTTCGCCTCCGCCAGGCCGGCATCTTGCGCGCGTGCGGTTGTGGCTTGCAATAGCAGCAGCAGACCTGCAGCTGCCATCCCGACTCTGAACAAGTTGGTGATACGCATCCGAAAAAGCTATCGCGGCCAGACCAGGCTGTCAATCCCGCGCGCGGGTGCTCTCGTCTGCCTCGTTAGCCGGCCGTCGTGGTGTCGCCTGTGGTGTGGGGAATGGACAGCGTGAAGGTGGAGCCCTTGCCCGGTGTGGAGTGGGCGCGGATGGTGCCCCCGTGGTTCTCGGCGATGCGGCGGCTGATGGGCAGCCCGAGCCCCGTCCCGCCGGCTTTGGTGGTGAAGAACGGGATGAACAGGTTCTTGATCGCCTCCCGGGTGATCCCCTCACCGGTGTCGCGGAAGGAAACCTCGATCCACGTGGAGCGTGGACGTCCCCGGCGCACCGCGCGGGTGGACACCGTGAAGCGGCCGTGCTCGGGCATGGCCTGGAGCGCGTTCAAGCCCAGGTTGAGAAACACCTGGTGCAGCTGCTCGGGGTTGGCCCGGGTGGGCGGCAGCTGGTCGTCGAGCTGCAGCACGAACTCCACGTCTTGGGCGTCCGACTCCAGCATCTGGACCGAGCGCCGCACCACGTCGTTGATCTGGAGCGGCTCCCGGAGACCGTGGTCCGGGCGGGCGTAGTCGAGGAACTGCGACACCACCCGGTTGAGCCGGTCCACCTCCTGGATGATGATATCGAGGAACTCCGCCACCTCGGGCGGGAGCTCTGGGGCGGGTGCCTCCGCCTCGCTGTCCTCGGCGCCGTGCTCGGGGTTGGGCCGGAGGTACTGGGCCGCGCCCTTGATCGCACCCAGGGGATTTCGGATCTCGTGGGCCAACCCGGCGGACATCTGGCCGAGCACTGCGAGGCGATCCCGTTCGCGCATTGCCTGGAAGAGCTGGGAGCTCTGCAAGGCGATGGCGATCTGCCCGGCAACCCCCTTGATCAGGTCCAGCTCGTCAGTGGAGTACGCCTCCCGCAGGCGGTCGTCGCGGATGGACAACAGGCCGAAGAGCTGGTCGTCGGCCGTCAGGGGAATGGACACCCCGGCGCCCAGCTCTTCCATGGAGCGGATCACCGCGCCGGCGGCCTGCTCGCTGCCCGGGCTCGCGGTCTCCCAGCCGAGCCGCTGGGCCTCGCGCTCCATCACCAGGGTGTCGAGCACGAGGATCCCCGCGCCCTTGAGGCGCTCCAGAAAGCCGGCGTTGGTGGCCGTGTCGATCCGATCCGGGGGGTGCTGTCCCAGATAGCCGCGCAGCGTGAAGCCGGAGCCGTCCTCGGCGGCCACGTACAGGGACGCCTGGGTGACCCGGCGGGTGCGATTGAGGCTTGCCATCACCAGAGTGGTCAGCTCCTCGATGTCGATGACGTGACGGATTTCGCGGTTCAGCTCGAGCAGGTGCTGACTCAGCTCGAACTTCTCCCGGAACAGGTACTGGTTGACGCGCTCCTCGATGGTGGAGCGGAGGGGGTCGATCAGGATCAGCAGGATCACCGACGCGATGATGGTGTTGAACAAAAACAGGCCGGGCTGCCCCCGCACCCAGGCAGTGAGTACGCCGAAGACCATGGAGATGATCAGCACCATCACGGTGAGGATCGACACCCGCGCCAGCACCTCCTGCAGGTCCAGCAACCGGTGCAGGAAGAGGTTTTGCGACAGGAAGTACAGATACCCGGTGGTGAACAGGATGCCCAGGGCCGGGAGCGCGGTGCCGGCGGACCACGGCACGTAGGCGCCGATCAGGGCCACGAAGGTGATCAGCAGCCCGACGATCAAATACTTGAGCCGCGTGCGGTCTACCTCGACGCCGGTGGACTGGTAACGGCGGTACATCCGAAGGGTCGACAGCAGCATGCCGCCCATCACGAACAGAAACACGGTGCCCTTGAACCAGGTGAGCGCGCGGGGGTGCGGGAAGAAGGCCAGGTACATCAGGACCCCGCCCAGGACCACGGAGATCGCCAGGCCGGAGACGTCCCAGGAGGGTGTTTCGGCCGGGTCGTCAGACAAGAAGGCGCGGGTGAAGCGCAGGAGCGTGAGCGGGATCCCCAGCGCCATCATGTAGCTGATGAGCACCGCCGGGATGTCCGCGAGCATCAGCCCGATGAAGTTGGCGAGGTGGTAGGCAAAGAGGTTGAAGCAGAGCAGGGCGAAGGTGTGATACGGCGGCCGGCGGCGGTCCTCCAGATAGACGGACAGGCCGATGGCTGCGGAGAGCAGCGCCGCCACGAGTGCGGATAGGGATTCGGAGGTCACGGCGTTTCGGCGTACGGCTCGGCGTCCAGGGTGCCCAGCGCTCCGGCCACGGCGTCGAGCTCACCGGGCAGCACCGTGCGCAGGTCCAGGATCAGCCGGTCGTCCTCGATGCGGCCGACGAGCGCCGGACGCCCCTGGCGGAGGTGGTGGTGCAGCTCCGCGGCCGACCGGTTGGAATGGGTGACGCAGATCCCGGCGGAAGGGAGCTCCGACAGCGGAAGCGATCCTCCCCCGGGTCGGGACGTGGTGTCCACGCTCGTGACCGACACGGACGCCGGCAGGGGGTTCTCCGAGAGCAGGCGGAGCAGCTCGTCGCGCCGCCCGGCCACCGCCGCAACGTCCTCGGACAGCATGCGCACCGTCGGGACTTCTTCGGCGGCCCGGCCGGCGGCGTGGAGCGCCAGCACGCCCTCGAGGGCGCCGAAGGTCAGCTTGTCCGGCCGCAGCGCACGCAGCAGCGGGTGTTTGGACAGCGTCCGGACGATGTCCGTGCGACCGGCGATGATCCCGGCCTGGGGACCGCCCAGCAGCTTGTCGCCGCTGAAGGTCAGCACATCTACACCGGACCGGGTGATCTCGGCGATCTCCGGCTCCGCGAGGAAGCTCGGGCCCGGGGGCCGGCGATGGAGGCCTGATCCAAGATCCATCATGGTGGGCAGGCCGTGATCACGGCCCAGCTCGCTCAGCTCGGCCGGGCTCACCTCGTCGGTGAATCCCACCACCGCAAAGTTGGAGCGGTGGACCTTCAGCAGCAGGCCGGTGTCGGGGGTGATGGCGGCGCGGTAATCGGAGATCCGGGTGCGGTTGGTGGTCCCGACCTCCACCAGGCGGGCGCCGGACTGCACCATCACGTCCGGCACGCGGAAGGCGCCCCCGATCTCCACCAGCTCTCCGCGGGAGACGATCACCTCGCGGTTTCGGGCGAGGCCGGTGAGACACAGGAGCACGGCGGCCGCGCAGTTGTTCACCACCAGCGCCGCCTCGGCGCCCGTGATCCGTTGCACGAGCCGAGACGCGTGCACGTGACGGTGGCCCCGGACACCGGCGTCGAGGTCGTACTCCAGGTTGGTGTAGCCGCAGGCGAGCCTGAGGACCCGCTCCGCCACGGGCGGCGGCAGGGGCGACCGCCCGAGGTTCGTGTGCACCACCACCCCCGTGGCGTTGATCACAGGGAGCAGTGACGGCTCCGCGAGCCGACGGGCGCGACGGGCCACCCGGTCGAGGTCCAGGGTTGGATCCGTGGACCGCCCGTCGAGCAGGGCGGAGCGCAGAACCGCGATCTCGTCGCGGACCGCAGTCTTGAGTGAATGGCGATCCATGTCCGGCCCCACCCGCTCAAGCAGGGCGGCCTGGTCCAGGATGTCTGCGACGGAAGGAAGCTGCTTGAGCAGCGCTTGTTTCTGTTCGTCGTTCATGGTTCCTATCGACAGAATCCGCCCGCCTGCAGGTCGCAGTCTCCGGTCGGACACTCGGCGTTCGCGGCGCACCGCCGGGGCGCGCAGTAGGTGAGCCCCGGGGGCTCCGCAGGGTCCAGGACGGTGAAGCCCAGCTCCCCCACCGGGCTCTCCAGCTCGCACGCGAGCTTGGGATCCTGATGGCACGGGCGATTGGGATCGCAGCGCGCCAGACAGACCTCCTCACCGGCGTGGGGGCCGCCTGTGAAGGTCGCGCACACCGCATAGCTCGGGCAGGTGCCCGCCTGGCAGTCGTCGGTGCACAGCCCGAAATGGCCCAAGGAGGCGCAGACGCCGCTGAGACAGCGCGCCGGATCGGGCATGTCGTCGGCGTTGCGGCAACCCGCACCCACGTCCTCGAGGACGTCGGGGAAGCAGGTCGGCTGCCACAGCCGGCCGGCGGGCTCGGCCACGGCCGGCAGCTCCCGGCACCGGAAGCCGTTTCGGAGGCAGTCGAGATCGGATTCGCAGGTGAGAAGACAGGTCGCCAGGCGCCAGTCTGCCGCGTCGTCCGTGCCCGACACGGTGAGATCGGCGCAGTGACTATCCACCGGACAGGGCCCGCACTCGGCCGAGCACGTGCCGCGCAGCACGATGGGGCAATCACTGCCCTCGCCTCCGCAGAGGCAGCGTCCGGCCGCGCACTGCGTGTCCTCCTCGCAGTACCCGCCCACCGCACCGGGCAGCACGCTCACCTGCGTGAGATGGGGAGGTGAAATCGTCCCGAAGGGGCCGCCGATGACCAGGACCACCGTGTAGGTTCCCGGCTGCGCGTAGACGTGATCCGTTGAGGGCGCCGTGGCGGGCTCGGTGTCGTCCCCGAAGTCCCACATGAACGTGGCCGCGCTGGGCGGGGCCAGGGACGAGAAGGTGAGCGAGAGCGGCGCCGTTCCACGGCAGATGTAGGCCTCCACGGTCAGCTCGATCTCGCCGCAGCCGCCGATTGTCAGACCGGCGAAGGTGTCTCCACCCCCATCGGTGGGGGGAGCAGCTTCCGGCCAGTTTTGAGACGAGTCCTTGACCACCGCGGCGTCAACCACCCATTTGGGTCGATTGTCGCAGGCCTGCAGGAGCAGAAGCAGGCAGCACGAGCCGAGCGCGACCATCCACCGCTCGGTCGGGGCGCCCATGTGGTTCCTGAAGACCATTGCGTCGACAATATACCTCAATTCGGCCAGGGGCGGACAGCTTCTGCTCTTCGCCCAGACTGCCGACCACTGGGCATCGGAGCCGCTCTGCGATACTCGATCGTCGGTGACTGGCCGGCTAATGCTTCGATTTATTTCCAAAATCTTTCAATTAAGCGGGGCCATGAGAAATTCCCGCGACGCACTGCGGCAATATACGGAGCTGTTAGAGAGTGATGACTAACTTTTGGGTTGATTCTTGGCGAGGAGTCGATAGGATGGCGCCCAACTTGAAGTCTTGAATTTGAACGGGTGGTCGTGAGCTCAAAGGTAAAATAGTCCAACATTCACTGGTTTCCGCCGAATGACGTGTCCAGCGTCGGTTCGGTGGATTCCCGGGATACATCAGGATTATTCCCGTACGGCTCGCGTCCCAGGCTAAGCAAGGAGATGACGATGAACGCGCTCTACCTCTACGGTCCCATTGGCGCCGGTGTCCTTGCCCTCCTGTACGCCTTCTACAAGGCGTCATGGGTGGCCAGGCAAGACCCCGGCAACGAACGCATGCAGAAGATCGGCTCCTGGATCGCCGACGGAGCCATGGCGTTCCTCCGCGCCGAGTACAAGGTGCTCGCGATCTTCGTGATCGCGGTGGCGGTGGCCCTCGGCGCGTCCAACTACTCGTTGGAGGGCTCCACCTTCATGATCGCCGTGTCCTTCGTGGTCGGTGCCCTGTGTTCCGCCGTGGCGGGTTACCTTGGCATGAGGGTGGCCACCAAGGCGAACATCCGCACCGCCCATGCGGCCCAGACGGGCTTGAATGGCGCCCTGCAGGTGGCCTTCTCCGGCGGCGCGGTGATGGGCCTGTCTGTGGTGGGCCTGGCCCTCATCGGCCTCGGCAGCCTGTTCGTGCTGTACAAATTCATGTACGGCTTCGGCGGATACGATCCGGTCAATCACGTGTTCCTCAAGGACGCGGCCCTGACGGTCACCCTGAACGTGCTGTCCGGCTTCTCTCTGGGCGCCTCCTCGATCGCGCTGTTCGCCCGCGTGGGCGGCGGCATCTACACGAAGGCTGCGGACGTGGGCGCAGACCTGGTGGGCAAGGTCGAAGCTGGCATCCCCGAAGACCACCCGCTCAACCCTGCCACCATCGCTGACAACGTAGGCGACAACGTGGGCGACGTGGCCGGCATGGGCGCCGACCTGTTCGAGTCCTATGTGGGCTCCATCGTGGGCTCCATGATCCTCGCCATGGCTTGGTACGTCGGGATGGAGCAGGTTTCCAAGGGCAGCGGCATGAACGCCGTGTACCTGCCCATGGTGATCGGCTTTATCGGTGTTCTGTGCTCCATCGGGGGCACCTTCCTCGTCAAGACCAAGGAGGGCGGCAACCCCCAGACGGCGCTCAACATCGGCACCTTCGGCGCCGGGATCCTGATGGTGATCGCCACCGTGGTCGCCATCTACTTCATGGTTCCCCATGAAGGGATCAAGGTGAGCAGCATCATCTTCGCCGGCAAGGTGACGACCTACTACTGGTGGGGCCTCGTGCTCGCCGTGGTGGGCGGCCTGGTGGCCGGGATCTGCATCGGCATGATCACCGAGTTCTACACCGCCACCGGGAAGATGCCGGTGAACAACATCGTGGAGTCCTCCCGCACCGGGCCGGCCACCACGATCATCCAGGGCTTGGCCGTGGGCATGAACTCCACCACCATCCCCATCCTCCTGATCAGCGGCGCCATCATCCTGGCGTACCAGTACGCGGGTCTCTACGGCGTGGCATTGTCGGCCGTCGGCATGCTCTCCACCACGGGCATCCAGCTTGCGGTGGACGCCTATGGCCCCATCGCCGACAACGCCGGCGGCGTGGCCGAGATGGCCCAGCTCGGGCGTGAGGTGCGCGCCCGCACCGACAAGCTGGACGCCGTGGGCAACACCACCGCCGCCATCGGCAAGGGCTTTGCCATCGGCTCGGCGGCCCTGACCGCCCTGGCCATGGCGGCCGCGTACCTCACCAAGATGGGCATGAACGCGAAAGGCGTCCCCAACGTTGTGATCAACGCCGCCGACCCCTACGTGCTGGTGGGCCTGCTGCTGGGCTGCATGCTGCCGTTCCGCTTCTCCGCCATGGCCATGGTCGCCGTGAGCAAGGCCGCCGAGGACATGATCAAGGAGGTGCGGCGGCAGTTCAAGGACATCCCCGAGCTCAAGCCCGCGCTGCTGGCGGCCCAGAAGGCCGAGTCCGAGGAGCGCGAGCCCACGGACGAGGAGAAGAAGATCATCGAGGCCGCCGACGGCAAGGCCGAGTATGCGCACTGCGTGAAGATCTCCACCGACGCGGCCATCAAGAAGATGATGGTGCCCGGCCTGCTCGCAGTGCTCGTGCCCCTCGTCGTGGGTCTGATCAGCCCGAACATGCTGGGCGGCCTGCTCATCGGCGTCACCATCTCCGGTGTGTGCATGGCGATCTTCCAGTCCAACGCGGGCGGCGCCTGGGACAACTCCAAGAAGCAGGTCAAGGACGGCGGCCACGAGCGCTACGGCGACGCCTATGAGGAGATGCACAAGGCAACGGTCACCGGCGACACCGTGGGCGATCCGCTCAAGGACACCTCCGGCCCCAGCCTGAACATCCTGGTCAAGCTGGTTTCCGTGGTGGCGATGATCATCGCCCCGATCCTGTACGCCATTCATTTCAAGTAGAAAGCTCGGGGCCGCCCGAGCCGGTGGGGGACCCAGGTTCGGATTCGCGCAGCGAATTCGAGCTCCCTCCCCATTACTCCTTTCGAAATCGAGGTGTTGCGGATCACGTGGGATCAGACACCCATCTCTGTTCGGAAGGGAGCCATGATATAAATGAACCGCATCGTTGCCGCCGCGTCGCGGGTCCGATCCCCGGTTGCCCAGCGCGCGCGGCTGCGTTCGGCTGAGCCGACTGGTGGAAGGGAGCCGACCCGGCGCAGGGCGGCCCGCGGAGAGTGTGATGCCCAACAACGCGGCCCTGGCCATCTCCGCTGAGCGGCAGTTCTTGCGCCGCATGGTCACCGGCCTGACCGCCGCGGGAGGCGCGGTGCAATCCGCGGAGTCGCTCCAGGAGGCCTATCCGCTGCTTCAGGACGCCCAAGTCGTTTTCTATCACGCCACCACCTACCCCGATCCGTCTATCCAGAAGCTGTCCAGCGTGCTCAAGGGCGGCCGGCGGCTCGTGGTGCTGCTGCCGCGGCCGGGCATCTCCGACATGCTTGAGCCGCTGTCCCTGGATCCGGTGACGTCGGTGGCGTCGGTGGGTGCGGCCGACGGCGCCACCCTGGCCGGGATCGCCAGCCGGAGCTTCTACGGAAACAGTTACGGCCTCGAGCGATACCTGCCCTACGGGGTTCGAGCCCATGCGATGCTCATCGGCAACTATCACGAGAAGGCCGTCGGCATGGGCAGCATCGCCGCCTTTGCGCGATCCATGAACGTCCGGCGCAAGTACCTCGAGGACATCGAGCGCGTGGCGGACGAGCTGCTCATGAACGCGCTGTACGACGCGCCGCTGGTGGCGGCTCAGCTCGGCATCATCGACGGCCCGGGCGACGGCGAAGGTGTGGAGCAGGATCGACTCGTGCTGCAGTACGCCTGCGACGGCGAACGGTTCGCCCTCAGCGTCACCGACCACTACGGGGCCCTGCAGAAGTCGACGTTGATTGAGTACGTGAGGCGCTGCTTGACCTCGGCTCGCCCCCTGCTCCAGGAGTCCGGCGCGGGCGCGGGCCTGGGGCTCTATCTGGTGTGTCACTCGGTGAGTCAGCTCATCGTCAACGTTTCCCAGGGGGTGGCCACGGAGGTCGTTGCGCTGTTCGACCTCCGGGCCCCCAAGATCCGTCTCACGCATATCAGCTTCGGGACAGAGCGTGCCGACGAATCCCGGGTGCCGGTGTTCGCCGCCGGGCAGCGGCGCGCCCGGCCGGTGGCGAACGGCGCCCGGACCGCCACGCCGCTGTCGGTGAAGCTCGTGCTCGCGACGGTGATGATCGTGCTGCTCTGCGCCGGGGCGCTGGCGCTGTATTACGCGCTCGCCCCGAAGCCCCGGGGACACCTCCTGATCTCCACGGATCCACCCGGCGTCCGGGTGTCGGTGAACGGCACCCTCCGCGGGGACAGCCCGGGCGGCGGCCAGGGGCTGCTCGTGGCGAACCTGGAGGTGGGCCGACACACGATCGTGGCGAGCAAGCCGGGCTATTACGTGCACGACCCGGTGGTGGCGACCGTGCGCGCCGGCCGGCGATCGCGGGTGACGATCCGGCTCCGGCGAATGCCCGCAGCCCTCAAGGTGCTCAGCAGCCCTCCGGGCGCAAAGGTGCTGCTGGACGACCGTCCGCAGGGGAAGACGCCGCTGGTCCTGAGGGATTTGGAGCCGACGCGGCGCTACCGGGTGACGCTGGCAATGCCGGGCTACGTGACCGAGAGGCGGGCCGTGGTGGCCCCCGCGCCCGGGACGGCCGACGCCGAGGTGTTCCAGCTCCGGCACTCGCGCGACTGGGGCGCCCTCTGGCTGCAGGCCAACGTGGCCGTAGAGGAGGTGCTTCTGGACGGAATATCCGTCGGACTGAAGCTGCCGCTCAACGGGTTCCGCGTGGCGGTTGGAAAGCACACGGTGCAGCTCAAGTCCCAGAGGCCGTACCTGAATCATCGGCTCCAGTTCTCGGTGCCCAAGGCGGGACACGAGGAGCGGCGGGAGCTGGCCTTCGGATGGCTCCGCCCCGAGGGGAAGCACGCCCGGGTGTTCTGGGACGGCCAGTATCGCGACCACGACATACTCGCGCCGGTGGGACAGTACACCCTGCGGGTGCGTCATGCGCGGACGGGCGCGGTCGGGCAACGGCCCGTGCTGATCCGAAAGGGCCAGGTAGCGTTGGTCAGATTCTGAGCCGCGGAGCGCGATCCGGCGCCAGGGGGAACAGGGCGTGGAGCGATCCTGCTCCGGAGGTGCCGGGAGTGGGTCAAAGGCCCGGTCCGGCGAGGGTTGCGACCCCAAGCCTTGCCCCGGGAAGCGGTCGCTGCGGACGGTTTACGCCGCCTGGCTTCTCTGATAGAGTGCCGCCTCAATGTCACCCCAGCGGAGGGCCTCCGCGCCAGAAAAAGGAGATTGCGGATAATGAAACGCACGATGATCGGTGTCACGCTTTCGTTTGTAATGGTGCTGGTGGCCTCCGGCTGCAGCAAGCTGAAGGTCGATTGCGACAAGATGTGCTCCAAAACCTTCAAGGACTGCGTCGGCGAGGTGCTGGTCGCGTCGGGCAAGATGGACGCCAACAAGATCGAGCTCATCAAGAAGGCGGGCGCCTTCAAGAAGGTCCAGGACGCCGGCTATGACGCCTGCATGAAGGACTGCAAGAAGAAGAAGGGCTTCGGCTCCGACGCCGGCAAGATCAACAAGTGCCTGGAGAAGAAGGACTGCAAGAGCTACGCCGACTGCATCAAGCAGCACATCAAGTAGCTCCTTCGACTACCGCGCTCCCGTCCCCGTTTCGACGAAATCAGCTAGCAGTGAGGCCACGCTCCGATCCAGAGGCGCATCCAGCGCCGCGCTGACGGCTCGGTTGCGAGCCGCTGTGTCGACGCCAGCGATGGCTAGGCCTTGGTGGAGCTTTGCGTCCACCACCAGGCGGGCCTCGGCCAACCGGTGCAGCGCCCCGCTGGGGATCTCCACCGTTTCGGTGAGCGAGCTGCCGTCGGCCAGGGTGAGCGTGACCGTGCCCCCGCAGGGCAGCGCGAGCCCCGCGACGGCGTCGGCGGAGTCGGCAAAGTCATAGGGCGTGCTCCGACGGCGGGACCGACGCAGGGCGCGCACCGCATCCCAGGTCGAGCCGAGGAGCTCGCCCAGCTCGGCGAGGGCCGGCCCCTGCATGCCGTGAAACTCCCGACGGGCGCGTGCCAGGGCGGTGGCAATGTCTAGGGCACTGGCTCCGCCGAGCAGTCCGGCCACGTCCACGGCCCGGTGCACTGCCTGCAGCGTCGCCCGGCTGAGCTTCGCGGCGTGCTCGATTTGGGTCACCTGCGCCACGCGGCGCAGGTCGGCGGCGTCCTGGGCGAGACGCTCCGGCGAGAGCTCCACCGGGGTCAGCTTCCCGGAGAGCAGGAGCTGGGCGAGGCTGAGATCCAGCTGAAAGTTCATGGTGTTCGGAAGCAGGGTGGACCGATCCCCCGCTGCCAGACCATGCACCGCGGTGGCCAGCAGGGTGGCGCCGCAGTGCAGCCCTCGGATGTCCACCGCGCGGAGCGGTCCGGTGCGTTGCAGCAGCCGCTCGGCAGCATCCAGAGGCGCCTGAAAGTACCAGCAGGCAGCGTGTCGCTTGACTTGGAGGGTCTCCGAGAGCCAGGTCACGCCGAGCCCGCCCAAGGCCGCCCGGCCGGGCAGGAAGCTGAACCGCGAGAAGAACCCGCGCTGGTGGTCCAGGATGTGCAGTGGTCCCCGCAAGCCCGCGGCCGAGTGCTCCGCCGCGGACAGGCCGAGCTCCGTCGGGTGGGCGGCGGTGAGCACCTTGGACTCGATGGCCCCGACAAAGGCCGGCCAGAGCGCGGTCTGCGGCTGCGCCAAGGCGATGGCCAGGGCGTGCGCGGTGCGCTCTGCGTCCAGGCCGAACAGCTTGCTGGCCGCCGCGGCCGCGGACACGTGGTGCAGAAATGGCAGGTGCTGGCCGTTCTGCGGCCCGAAGAAGCAGGCCAGTCCGAACCGGCCCCCCACCTCGTTGGCAGCCACCTGCGCCACCAGGGCATCGCCCAAAGGCAGCGCCCGCTCCTCGGCCACGCCGAGGGACACGGTGACCGCCGAGTGGCTCGGATGGCCGAGCAGCAGGATCTCGTCCCAATCAAAGGCGCAGGTGGACGTGGCGTTGGCGAGCACCGCATCGTGGAGCGGCGCCCGCGCCCCGGTGGTGAGCACCGTAACCGGTCCCTCGGTGCCCCGACCGGCAATCCCGGCCTGGATCTTGCGCACCGCCGGATCGAGCCGCGCCCCCAGCGCCGCCGCGAGGGCGCTGGCCAGCTGCATCCGAGCCTTGGTCAGCACAGACGCGGGAATGTCGCCGAGGGTCAGTCCGGAGATGAACTCGGCGAGTGGAATCAGGCTGCAGTCCGTGGGCATTTTCGTACCTTATGGCAATGGGACCCGTTTCAGAGAAGCTACTTGATGACCGCCTTGATGCAGTCGGCGTAGCTCTTGCAGTCCTTCTTCTCCAGGCACTTGTTGATCTTGCCGGCGTCGGAGCCGAAGCCCTTTTTCCGATCGCAGTCATTCATGCACGCTCCGTAGCCGGCATCCTGGACCTTCTTGAAGGCGCCCGCCTTTTTGATGAGATCGATCTTCTTGGAGTCCATCTTGCCCGAGGCAACGAGCACCTCGCCCACGCACTCATTGAAAGTCCTGGTACACATCCTGTTGCAGTCGACCTGGAGCTGCTCAAGCTTCTCTTTGTTCGGCTGCTTTGCATTTGCTCTCCCCACGGGTTGCTTTGCTGGTGCTCCCTCGGCGGGTTGCTTTGCTGCTGTGCTCGGCTTGGGCTCCCTTGTATCCGTGATCTTTGCACTGCACGCGGCCAGGGCCACGATCACCGTGAGAACCAGAGCTTCGCACACGCGCGTGAACCGCTTCATCGCTCCTCCTCTTTCTTCTCGGTATCCCTCAGCGCCCAGGCTGGTCCCATTCTGCGTCCGTGTCAACTGGGCCCGCCTCACCGTGCGTGGACAAAGTGGCGTGGCTGTGTCATGGATTTGTGGTTGTCTTGATGTGCAGGAGGATGACGATGAGGATTGTGAAATGGGTGGCGCTCGTGAGCTGCTTGGCGTTGGCCGTGGTGGCTGGTTGTGGTGATGACGATGGGGAGAGCTGCACGTGCCCGGCCGACGAGGTGATCAACTGTGGTCATCGGGGGACGGGCGTCAGCGGGGTCGACAACCCTTACCCGGAGAACACGATCCCGTCGTTTCAGCAGGCCGTGACCGAGGGCGCCCAGATGATCGAGCTCGACGTCATGCATTCGGCCGACGGCGAGCTGGTGGTGATTCACGACGACACGGTGAATCGCACCACTGACGGCGCGGGCTGCGTGGGAGACCTGACGGTGTCCGAGCTGCAGGGTCTGGACGCCGCATTGTACACGACCTTGGCCGGGACCGGGGTGACCATCCCAACCCTCGCGGAGGTCCTGGCGTCGGTGGAGGTGCCGGTGAACATCGAGATCAAGGTGACGGAGGACGCGTCCTGTCCGGCGGCGGACCTGGAGCTGCTCGCCGCGGACGTGGTGGACGCGATTCACAACGATACGGCGGCCCGAGAGATCGTGGTCAGCTCGTTCGAATTCGAGGTGCTGACCCACGTGCAGGACCTCGACCCAACGATCTATACCGGCTATCTGACCTTGCTGTGGTCCGACGCCCAGGACGCGGCGGACCAGGGGTTCAGCGCGCTCAACGTGTTCGGCATCGCCTACGACGCGGACGACATCCAGAACATCACGGACACCGGCCTCGAGGCCAACGTCTGGACCATCAACGACCCCGGGCAGATGGACGTGATGCTCGGGGCGGGGGTCAGCATGATCATCACCGACGACCCGGACGTGCTGGAAGCCACCCGTGACGCCTGGTGCGCCGACTATTGCGCCACCGTGGTGGATTAGCCGCGATTTGGATTTTTGTCCGGCGGGGAAGGGCCTGCTGCTCATCCCCCGGGTGAAGGTAGCGTACCAGGTGAAAGGACGCAGCTACGTCGCGACCCGCGTGCGCGACCCGCAGTGCAGGGGGTGCAACAAGGGCGGGGACACCATCAGCTTCAACAACACTGACAGGTTGGAGGATTTCAAGAATCGCTTCCCGCCGGGCGTCACGGTGAAGGTCTACTACCCACCGGGTCGTCCAGCGCAGGGCCGCCTGCGGTTGAGGCCGTACGCCCCACCCAAGGACGCGTGGACCATGTGGCTCAGCATGGTCGGCGCCGGCCTGTTCGCCCTGTGCCTCATCGTCTGGTTCTTCAGCCACTACCGGTTGACCTCCAAGCGTGACGACGACGATGACGACGATGATGATGATGATGACGACGACGACTAGTAGCACGACCGGATTTCGCCGCCAGCGACGTCGCGCAGACCGCTCGATCCCTGCTCCCCGTCCCTACCGCGACCTACCAATCACTGGCAGTCCGAGTCCTGGGCGTCTATCAGGCAGTCTCCGTCGTTGTCCAGGCCGTCATCACAGAACCGCTCCGTCCGGGCGACCCGTGCGCAGCTCACCTCGGCGAAGGACAGAGGCGGAGGGTCGGCCCGCCGTGAGATGACCAACTGCGCGTAGTTCGACCGCTCACAGCGCGCCTGGTAGCCCACGTGCCAGCACGCCGACACCGGCAGCCCTGCATCCCGCTCCGAAGGTCGCCCCAGCTCGTAGGCAGCCGCGCGGTCGGTGTTCCCAGGCCGCAGCGTCCCGTCCGACATCACCTCCAGGCAGTGCGGCACCTCCTGCCTCTGCTCGTTGGCCGTCCCGCGCTCGAAGACATCGGTCACCACACAGTCCGGCAGGCACACGTCGTTGCAGCCCTGACCGTCACCAGACCGCCCGAACTCGACCGCGACATCCACACACCCCGCAGGCGGCGCCGGCAGGCAGGAGAACTCCATCGCTGCCTCGAACATCCCGAACATTTCAAAATAAGTCGTATACGCGTCACCATCGCAAATCGACTTGTATGCCCAGGCCATGTCGTCCACCAAGGTGAACGCCTCGACAAAAGCGCGGAGCCGGATCCCCGGTTTGGCCCGGCCTGCCATGTCGTCACAGCTATCC
>JBDRSE010000376.1:0-17126 GCA_043825095.1 bacterium | reverse complement strand
CGTCGGCGGTAGTCACCGACGTTGCCCGGGGCCGGCAGCGGGGGGAGGCTCACCTGCCGGATCGCGGGCAGCACCACCACCTCGGTTTCGAGCTCCACCACGCGGCTCTTGCGCAGCAGCGCGAACGGGAACTTGGTGGAGATCTTGAACCCGGAAAAGGAGTACTGCCCGCGGCGGGCAAAGGCGTGACGGTAGGCGGTGGTCTGGGTGCGCCCCGCGGGGATCTTGAGGAAGTAGCAGCGCTTGTCCAGGATCCGATCGTTCTGGATGTCCTCCACCTCGATGGAGAAGGACGGAAAGGTGCGCTTGACGTTGGTCACCGAGATCCCCATCAGGAACGGCTTCACCGCGTGAATCGAGCCCGGGGGGAGTCGGGAGAACGACAGACCGCGCAGGGAGAGCTCGGAGAGGATTCCCGAAACCACGAGGAGCCCGAGCATCATGCCCAGGATCAGGAACAGCAGGTTGTTGCCCGAGCGGATGGCCGCCAGCCCGATGGCCAGACAGATGATGATGAACAGCCAGCCTTCCCGCGTGACACGGATCCACTCCCGGGGTCGGAGTCGTCTGGCCAGGGAGCGCCTCTTCAAGTCGGTCAGACCCTCTTTGTCTCGTGTCTTCGGCACTGTAGGTAGTGTGAAGGCTGGGCCACCGGAGGTCAACCTCGGGCAAACTCAGCCCCCTCCCCTGATTCGATGGTATCCTGTGCGGCATGACAACCCATCGACTCCTGCCGTGGATCCTGGGACTCGTGGCGGGGGCGCTGCTCCAGCCGGCCGTGGCGCAGGCGCGCCTGAAGCACACGGTGAGCCTGTACGGAGGGGCTGACACGTGGTTCCGCCCCAAGGTGGGGTTTCACGGCATCGCCCAGGTCGCCTACGACCTGGAGGGGTTGCCGGCCTCCTCCCACTTCGGCGCGGAGTTCAACACGGACACCCTGCGGGTCGAATTCGACCGGATCCGCTTCGCCGGGGGCTACCTCGAGGCGGGCGCGAGGCTCACCGCCGAGTTTTTCCTCGCCGGGGTGCTCTCGGACTACTACCGGCAAGGGGGTAAGGACAGCGCGCGCGGGTTCAACGCCAGCTACGGCGCCCTGGAGGCGCACCTCAAGCTGCAGCTCCCCCGAAACCACAGCCTGGAGTTGGCCGCAGGTGGGCGGCGATGGTTCTTCAGCGCCACCAAGTCCACCGCGAGCCACTTCGATCTCCCCCCGGAGGCCTGGGTCTTCGAGGGGAGGTTGCGGTACACGCTCTGGGCGTTGCGCAGCGACGCCTCGCTTTCCGAGCGCCATCGCAAGTTTCCCCGGATTCGCGGGCTCGCCTTCGGCGTGGAGCTCGGCCTCGACGTGCGAGACGACGCCCGCGCCTGGGGCGCCCGGGACCCGGACGCCTTCGACCCCGTGGATCCGCGCAATCGCCCCGGCCGGACGATTCTGCTGCTCCGCCAGTGGCTCCGCGTCGGGTGGCAGCTTCACCATCGGGTCCGCACGCAGCTCAGTCAGCACTTCGCCTGGGGCCGGAACGAGGACGACCTGACGCGGGCGCGGATCGGGGGGCTGAACCCCTACGTGGTCCCCCTGGCGGGCGCGGCCTGGCCGGCGTTCCTCAGCGAGCGGTTCTTCGCGGTCCAGTGGAGCTGGCACCTGCGGATCTGGCGGGAGCTGGAGCTCGGCGTGCTCGCCGACGCGGTGATCCTCGAGGACGTGGATCGCGTCGGCGCGTCGCGGGACTTCGATCTGCTCGCCGGCGTGGGGGTGTTCGCCGATCTCCGGTTCGGCGCGTGGCAGGTCGATCTCCGGGCGGGCTGGAGCCCCTCCCTGCGCTGGCAGGGCGAGACGGGCCACTTCAGTCTCTACCTCGGGCTCGGCTGGCGCTGGAAGAGCTAGGCCTTGCCGCTCTCCTCGGAGCCCTGCTTGGAGGCGTCGAGGATGGCTTCCAGGATGGAGCCGAGGCGGCGGATGCCCATGATCACGTGCTCCGGCGCGCCCAGCACGTCGTCGATCACGAGGGCCACGGGGCGGCGTTTGACGGGAACCATCTTGAGGCGGTCCTGCAGCTCGTCCATGCCGCCGGAGTCGGCCATGAAGTCGCCGTGGATTCCTACGTCGCGCAGGAAGCGGCCCTGGGTGAGCCGCACCGTCGCCTCCACGAAGCCGATGGCCTCCTCGATGGGGCGGGACGACCAGGGCTTGAGGTACTGGGGGGTCGGCTCGGCTGGGTCCTCGGGCACCTCGACGCGGTGGGACAGGCTCTTGATCCGCTCCGCCTCCAGCGCGGAGAACTCTCGCCGCTCGACCTCCAGGTCGAGTAGGTCCACCACGGCCTCCTGCAGCCCGGCGATCAGGCGGTCGTCGTTCAGCTCGGTGAGCTCGTCCCCGATCAGCGTGGGCGCGGCGACCGCGCTGTCATCCTTGGAACGGGGCGGATAGCCGGAGAGCTCCGTGTCGGGCCACCAGGGCTGACGCAGCCCGACGATGGCCTCGAGCAGCGCCGTGCCGTCCGGCGCGATCTCGAAGCTCATCAGCCCCAGGGGACGGTCCTCGACGCTCACGAGGTCCTTCCCGAAGTACCGTGCCTTCAGCCCGGCCTGCACCAGCCCGCGGATCAGCCCTGCTCCGTAGCGCTGCAGGAACTGCCGAGGCTCGCATTCGAGCGGGCTCGCCCGGTCCGGAAGCACCAACGACAGGTGCAGACGGTCCTTGCCCAGCAGCGCCGTGGTGCCGCCCGTCAGTCGCCGCAGCAGGGTCAGGTTCCGGCTCTTGCAAACGTCCCGGCGGACGGCGGAGCCGGCCTTCTGGTACCGTCCGAGCACCACGGCCTCGCCTTCGGGGAGACTGAGCTTGAGAAACGGCGCTCCCTGGGTGCGGCCCTTGCCCACGGCCTCCATCATGAAGGCCGTGGATGCCAGGCACTGCCTGGGCGAGATCCCGGTTTCCTGGACGAACAGGAGCCGCCGCATCGTGATTGGAGGCCTACCCCCACCCTACCGATTCAGGCGGATGGTCTTGATGATCGTGGGGTGCGACTTGAAGAAGACCCGCACCGTGAAGTAGCCGCCCTTGGTGAAGAATGAGTAGGTCCGGCCCTGGAAGGTGTAGGTGTCCTTGGAGATCCAGAGGGTGTAGCTGACCTTCCCGTGAATGTCGTCGGCGATCGCCCGGTCCTTTGGATTGAGTCGCTTCCCGCCGCGCTCCGCGCCGAGGATCCAGTTGCCGCCGGGTTGGGTGTCCCAGGTCTTGCGCCAGGTGTTGCCCTGAGCGTCGGACACCGAGATCTCGAGCTTGCTCACCTGGAGGGCACGGCCGCCGGTGTCGACGTCGAGTGTGAACTTGGCGTCGGTCTTGCCGTCCTTTCGGCCGCTGCCGCCGACGCCCACGCGATCGGCCACGAAGCCGTGATACGCAAACGCTGCCGTGACCGGGCCGGAGATGCGCGGCTGGAGCACCTTGGCCTTGGCGAAGATCCGGTCTCCCCCCTGGAAGATCACCTCGGCCTGGAAGGCCTGTAGGGGACGGACCCAGCCGGTGTTGTGGATGTACAGGTCGTAGGAAGCGGCGTCCGCCACCCGCTCCTTGAGGCCCTTGTCGTTTTTGTTGAGCAGCTTTCCGTTTCGGTAGACGGCGATCATGCGGTACCCCCGGGGCCGGGTGTCCCAGATCTGGCCCTGCACAGCGGCGCCCCCGGGCCACACGGCGCGGAGCACGATCCCGGTGATTTTTCGCCCCGTGGCCTTCAGGCTCAGCCGGAAGTGCCCGTCGGGCTTGCCGTCCGGGCCGGAGGGCGAGCGTGCGCCCAGCTTGTCCTCTGTCAGGCCGACGTACTGCAAGCTCGCGGTGGCGGTTTGCGTGTGGGGCAGGGACACCACGGCCACAGCCGGACCTCCGGTGGAGAAGCGCGCGACGACCTTGAAGCGGTCGCCGCCCCGCAGCGCCTTTTTCGGCGTCAGGAAGAGGTGATACTCCGCCATGCCCTTGAATTCGTCGCGAATGGCGCGGTCCTGGCGGTTCAGGCGCTTCTGGCCGCGCTCCACGCCGACGATCCAATGGCGGTTCTTGATCGTATCCCAGACCTGGCCGGGCAAGGGTCGGTCCGCCGCGTCGATCATCGTCACGGTGACACCGCGGAGCTCGGCCGTCCGGCTGCCGCTGTCCATGCGGAGCACGAAATGCGCGTCCGGAACACCGTCGGGGTTCGCGCGCATGGCGCGGCCCACGCGGTCCTTGTCCTTTCCACTGTAGGACAGTCCGGCGCGCACGGGTTCGGTCACCGGCGCTCGGGCAGAGACACCCATCCCGTCGCCGAAGGTGACATAGGCGCAGAAGCTCAGGCCCGGCGTGAAGCCCCCCAAGGGCTTGGAGGCGTACAGATCGTAGACCGTTTTGCCCTTGTTCACCCGGTCCGTGGCGCGACCCTTGCCCGTGGGGAGGGCCTGATTGTTCTTGTACACACCGAGCACCCAGAGACGCGTGCGGTCCGTGTCCCAGGCGGCTCGCCCGGTCAACACGCCGCGGGCGTCACAGCTGCGGAGCAGCATGTGCACGACGCGGCGCGCTTTGTCGGACTGCAGCACCAGGCGGAACCGGCCGTCGGGCTTGCCGTCGGGTCTCACGGCTTTCCCCTGCTGCACTTTGTCGGTGCGAGCCCCCATCCAGAATAGACTTGCGGCCGCGCCGCGGTTTTCCTGCGCCTGTGCGACGGCGCCGTTGATTGCAACGACGGAGGCCAGGCAGACCATACCGGCAAGTATGCGTGTTCTCATGACAGCATCCTCTCTTCGTCAATCGTAGGTAGTGATACTAGCCATACCATCGGGCTGGGGACAAGCCCCTGTTGATTATTGGCTGCAAAGGGCGTCCGCGGGCCCTTTTTTGGCGGTCGCAGGGCCGGCCTCCGCTGTGGGGGTGCCAGAGCGCGACTTCCGTGGTAGAAATACTAACAGGTTGAAAGAACGTGAGAACTTACGTAATCAGCGCACTCTGCGCAGTCGGCCTTTTCGCGCTGCCCGCACGAGCCCGCAGCGCGCCCGCTGAATCGACGGGTACAAAGCCCCTCGGCCGGGTGGCGTTGATCCCGGTCGAGGTGAAGCCTCCCCTCGCTTCCGCGGTGGTGGAGCGATTCCGCAAGGCGTTCGAGGATGGGCTCACCCTCGCGGCGGTGCTGGTTGTTCCCGGCGCTGAAACCGAGAGCACGCGCCTGGCCACCATCGGCGCCTGCCGGACCGAGGCCTGTCAGCGCCAGCTCGCCGGGGCGCTCAAAGCGACCTACGTGCTGACTCCCCGGGTGGTCCGCACGGGCAAGAACTACCGGATCGCGTGCGAGCTGTTCGATCCGACCGGCAAGATCGCGATCAGGCAGACCTCGAGCTGTGACATCTGTACGCTCTCCGAGGCGGTCACCAAAGCGCAGTCCGTGGGTCAGGACGTGGGAATCGCCCTGCTGGCCAAGCACCGGGTGCTCTACCCACGGCCCCGGCCTCGGCCGCGGATTCGCCCGCGGCCGAGGGTTCGGCCGCGGCCCCGGGCGCGCCTCCTTCCGCGACCGCGACCGCAGCCCAAGCCGAAGCCGCGGCCCAAGCCGAAATACCGGCCCAAGCCGTCGGTGAAGCAGGCCGCCTGGATGTCCGGCGTGGCGGGGTTGCTCTCCACGGTGGCGGGGGTCACGTTGCTGGCCTACCACGGCCGTCCCACCTGCGACGAGCCCTACGGCGACGTCCGGTGTCCCTATCGGTACAAGACCGGCACCGCCGGAGCGGTGTTCACCTCCCTGGGGGGCGCTGCCATCGTCGCGTCGGTCGTGCTGTTCTACTACGGGTATTCCGCGGCAAAGAAGCCGGAGCGGCCCCGCACAACGGTCGGTGTGACGCCGACGAAGGGAGGCGTCTGGGCACATGCGTCGTTCAGATTCTAACCTTTCGCACGTAGTGCTGCTCGGCGTAGTGTTGCTGGTTGGCTGTGACGAGCTCAACCCCAACTACGATCCCGACGGCGGGCCCGTCTGTGAGCGCGGGGAGCGGCAGTGCGATTCCACGGGGTCCACGGTGCAGCTCTGCCGGGAGCCGGAGGATGGGTTTACCGACGAGCGGGACTGCTGGGCGGGCAGCAGCTGCCTCGTGGGCGGGTGCCAGCCGGAGGACCCGGCGGATCGCTGCTATCAGCACGCCGACTGCGTCGCCCCCGAGCTGTGCACGGTGCTGGTGGATCCCGACCAGCCGGACCACCTGGGAACGTTCTGCATCCCCGCTCCGCTTCCGGCGGGGCGTCCCGGGGGACAGGCGTGCTCGATCCACGAGGACTGCCAGAGCGGCTGGTGCTTCCGGCAGGTGTGCTTCGAGGCCTGTTCCGACGCCGGTCAGTGCACGAACACCCAGCACGAGTGCGCGACCCTCACCGTGACCGTGGACGGCGTCCAGGAGGCGGCGGCCATTCACGGGTGCGTGCCGCCGGGTTGAAATCGATGAAGAGCTGTACGCACTGCCAGGAGAGTCTCGCCGACGATGCACTGTTCTGTCTGCACTGTGGACAGAGCCAGGTGGCGGACGGTGAGGACAGACTGATCGGCACGGTGGTCGCGCAGCGCTACCTCATCAAGGAGAAGATCGGCGGGGGGGGCGCTGGAACGGTGTATTTGGCGCGGCACGTCACGCTGCAGCAGAAGATGGCGGTGAAGGTGCTGCACCACCACCTGTGCCAGGACGACACCGCGGTGGAGCGGTTCCGGCGTGAGGCCACCACCATGGCGCAGCTCGACAACGATCACATCGTCGGCGTGCGGGACTTCGGTCGCACGGACGACGGACGGCTGTACCTGGCCATGGAGCTGCTGGACGGGCAGACCCTCGCTCAGTTGCTCGAGCAGACCCACCCGCTGCCCCTCCCGCGGGCCCTCGACATCTTTGGGCAGATCGCCGAGGCGCTGATCGATGCGCACGAAAAGGGGTATGTCCATCGCGACCTGCGGCCGGCCAACGTCTTCCTCACCACCCGCCGGGGCAGGGAGGATTTCGTCAAGGTCATGGACTTCGGGCTGAGTAAGCTCGTGCTCAGCGAGCTCGAGCCGGGCCAGCAAACGGTGGGCATGTCCTTCGGCGATCCGAAGTACCTGTCGCCCGAGCAGGCCGCCGGGGAAGCGGTGGACAAACGCAGTGACGTCTACTCCCTCGGAGTCGTGCTCTTCCACATGCTGTGCGGGAAGCCGCCCTTTGCCGGGAGCGATGTCTTCACGGTGATCAACAAGCACCTCCGGGAGCGGCCGCCACGACCGAGCCAGGTCAACCCGGCGCTTCAAACGGCCTTCGACGACGTGCTCCTGCAGGCGCTCTCCAAGGACCGGGAGGAGCGCTTCTCCGGGGTGGCACCCCTGCGGGATGCGGTGGTCAAGATCGCCACCAAGTCCACGATGCCCGGGCTGGGATCGAGCGCTGAGCCGAGGCGACGAGACGAGACCCAGCCGGCGATCCCCTCCCGGATGCCCTCGGATTCGGTCGACGTGGTGTCGCCCGATGTGACGCTGGCCGGTCCGGCGTTCCACCTCCCCGGGCAAGGCGGAGCAGGGGTGTCCGCTGTGACCTCGGCGGACACCGATGCGGCGGCCGGGGAGCTTCCGGCCGTGGAGGTGGGGCCGGTCATTCCGGCGCCCAAGCCCGCCTCGCCTCCGCCGAAATCGGTCACCCCTGCGCCCAAGCCCGTTGCCCCTGCGCCCAAGCCCGTTGTCCCGGCGCCCAAGCCCGTTGTCCCTGCGCCCAAGCCCGTTGTCCCGGCGCCGAAACCGGTCGCGCCTGAGTCGGCAACTGCCGTGCAGGCATCGGAGAGCGCGGAGAAATCGCCCGCGGCCGACCGGGAGCTCGCGCCGCCACCCCCGAAGTACAAGGCGGCCCCGGTGCCCATCGCCGCGGTGCGCCCTCCCGAGCGCCCGGATGGCTCGGGCCCCCACGACATTCCGCCGGGGCTCCGGGATTCAGGTTCGGCAAAGGGAGATCCGGACGCCGCTCCCCCGGCGCCGGGAGACGCCCCGAGATCGGAACCCGCGCTGTCCTCCACGCCGTCCTCCCCCGACGAGGAGGTGCCGGATCCGACCATGAGTCAGATGTGGTACGCCGACGGAGAGGCAGAGGCGGCCCAGCAGATGGTTGAGTACGAGGAGTACCTGGCGAAGCAGCGCTCCAAATCTTCGGCCCCCTCGACGGATCTCACGGACCCGGTGATCCCGGGGGTGCGAACCGACGAGACGCTGTTCATGCGGGTGCGCCGCGCCCGCCACGTCATGCTCATCACCCTCGGCGTGGTGGCGGTGGTGGTGGCCGCGACCCTGGTGCTGCTGTCTCGCCGGCGGGCGCGGGACGGCGAGTCCGAGCGGACGCCGACGGCCATGGCAGCGTCGACGCAGAACGACGGCGGCGAGGCGTCGGGGATGGGGGCAATGTCCGGAATGGCGACCCAGGAGTCCGACGCGGGATCAGAGCCGGCGCCGGACGGCGCCGCCCCGGTGAACGTGCTCAGCATGGCGGTGCAAATCGACGTGGTCGATCCCATGTCGGGCATGGGGAGCAGACGCCGGCGGCGGCCGGAGCCCGGCACGACCATGCGTCCCATTTCGAAACCCGACGCGGGGGCGCCCGCCGGGGCCGACTATGCGACTGCCACCCGGGCGGGAAGGCAAGCCCTTGCGCGTGGGGACACGGCGACGGCCCGCATGGAGTTCCTGCGGGCCCTGAGCGCGAGACGCGGGTATGCGCCGGCCCTGGCCGGACTGGGCGAGGCGTTGTTCGAGGAGGGGCGGTACGCCCAGGCCATCAACAAGCTGCGAGCCGCCTTGCGCTCGATGCCCGCGTCAGTCCGGACCTGGGTGCTGCTCGGAAACGCCAGCTTCCGCGCGGGCCGCTACCAGGCGGCGCGCACGGCCTACAAGACGGCGCTGCGCCTCCGCCCGGGCCACGCCGAAGCCAAGAAGAACCTCAGCCTGGTCGAACGCAAGCTCGGGAAATAAGAAAGTCCCCTCTACAGCGGTTTGCCGCGGACGACGTTGTCGACCTTCTTGCCGATGTCGGCCATCTTCTGGAACACCTCTTTGTTCCAGACGGTCCGGGCGTTGAGCAGGGCCGTGTTCGCCTGGTTCAGCTTGGCCTGGTCCACCGTGGTTCCCTTCATGGCCTCTGACATCAGCGTGAGCGCCGAGCAGATCTCGCGGATGACACGGCGCCCGTCCCGGACCAGCGTCAGGTGGGTCTGGTGGCTCTTCTTCGGCTTGTCGAGCTTGCCGACGGCATTGCGCAGCGCGAGGCAGCCGTCGTCCCAGTCCTTGATCTGCTTCTTGAACTCGTTCGAGCGGAGCATCATCTTCCAGGTGCCCTCCAGATACTTGCCGTACTTGACCTTCTTGAAGGTCAGGTTTGCCAGCTTGAAGGTCTTGGCCGCAGGGCCCATCTTGAAGAACTGCGGCTTGGCCAGGGCCCGGAGGCCCTCGTAGGCCTTGGTCTTCGGCAAACTCTTCATCCTGGGCAAGGCAAAGCCCTCGCGCGTTTGAGACGCCAGACAGTTCTTGACCTTCTTCACCTTGAGGTGGCTGGTCAGCTTGCCCATGAGGTCGATGTTGGCGTACTTCAGCACGGCGCCGAACACCTCCCGTTTCTCCCACACCTCGGCCTGGATGATGAAGGGATGGTCGCGGTGGACCTCGGCGAGCTTGCCGGGACAGGCGAAGATATTCACCTCGCCTTCGGGTTTGCCGGCGGGGTCTGGAAGCACCTTCAGCTTGAAGGAGTACATGGCCTCCTTCTTGCCCTTGATCGTCGTGAAGCTCGTCTCCTTGATGAAGTGCGAGTTGAACTTGTAGCCATGAGAATGGTACTGCTTGCACTGCTCGCCGAGGAAGTCGAAGAGCTTCTTCCGGGCCTCGCGATACCAGGCGTCGATGGCGGTGAACTCTCCCTCGCCGGCTCCACCCTTGGCAGAGCCGCCTCCGGCCTTGCCCCCCTTTTTGCCCTTGTTCCCCAGCACGAAGTAGGCCCCTGCGCCGCCGCCGATCAAGACCACGGCCGCCACGATGCCGATCCAGGCCTTGGACTTCGGGGGGGGCTCCGCGTGGGCCGCGCCGCCCGAGGCGGACGGAGCTGCGGAGGGCTTGAACTCATCGCCCCAACCCTCTGGGTGTCGCTCCGCCGGTTCGGGGGCGGCTTCCTGTTCCACCTCGTCGGGTGGCCACGGCTCGTGGCAGAAGGGGCACTCCTCGGTCGTTTTCTTGACGCGACTCGGGATCTCCTCGTCGCACTTCGGACAGACAAACATGGCTCCTCCACTGCTGCGGACGATGCACTCTTACTGATCGTACACGTCCAAACAATATACTATTTTTCTGTGATGTAAACCACGCCAAATCCGTGCTTTGGGGATCCGACGCCCGCCTGCGAGGGTGTGGTCAGCGACGCTGCGCACGGCGCTGATTTGCGCGGAATCCCGGAGGTTCCTGGAAGAACGGGGGGCGCGGGTGAATGCGCCCTCTGCGTTGATACACCGTGATCAGCGGCACCCCATCCAGGGTGAGCACCCGATCCGGCTGCACCGTACCGTAGCTCTGCCAGATCAGGTGCTCCCACATGACCTGGTGCTTCTCGTGCAGGTAGATCGCCAGCTGAGATCGGCTGATGCCGGAGTACCCGTCGCCGGCGTAGGTGATGTTCGGCAGCAGCAGCCCGCTCCGGGCGTAGAGATCCCGACTGTAGTGGTTCGTGTCGTGGAAGTAGGTCGGAACGCGCGCCGTGTAGTGCTTCAGCTTCGGGCGGGCCAGATCATTGAGCGTCGGTAACAGGCGACGGGTGGCGTATCCCCAGTACTGCCGCTTGAGTCCCAGGTCGGCGGCGCCCGGGGGGCCGCCGACCGCGGGGGTATACCAGGAGGGTGCGATGTCTCCGGCCCGCGCCGTCTGGACCAACGGCGGAATCACCAGCACGGTCAGCAGCCCGACGGCGAGGGAGCGCCGCCAGATCAGGGAGTCCAGCAGCGGGACCGAGGATCGGTAGAGCTCCTGCACGGCCCAACCCGCCAGGAGGGCGAGATAGGGCCAGGCCGGCATCCAGAGTCTCGCGCCGCCGAAGATGGGGGTGGAGGGCAGGGCGATCAGCGCGATGGGGAACAGCGCGTTGAGCGAAACGAGAAAGGCCGGGGCGTGATCCCGCCCGAGCAGCGGTCGTCCCCAGCCGCGGCGGGGATCGTCCTGTACCGGCTCCGTAGTGCCCCGTCCGGGGCGCCAGCGAGTCAGCGCGGAAAGGGGGCCCCGCAAAGCGAGCGCCAGGCCTCCGAGGGCTGCCAAGAGCGTCGGGAGCGGGAGCGTCACGAGGGTCATCAGCAGTGGGTAGGCAACGGGAAACGGCGGCAGGTTGTAGTTCTTGCCGAAGTACTCTGTGTTGTAGAAAGTGTGCTCCAGGTGGTAGCTGAGATAGCCGTTGAAGCGCGCGGTGGTGTCGTGCCACAGCCACGGCCACTGCGCGAAGAGCACCACGCCGCCCAGGATCAGCATCGAGAAGAAGACTGCCGGCGCCAGCAGCTTCACGGCCCGGAGCGGGCGCTGGAACGCCTGCCAGCGCCAGATCACCGCTCCCACCGCCAGGAGCCCCACCCCTCCGGCCAGGAGCGGCTGTCTCAGCAGACCGGCGCAAGCGGTGAGCACCAGCAGTCCGGGCGTCACCAGGTTCTTCCAGCACAGGGGCCAGGCGAAGGAGCCCCGGCGGAGCAGGAACAACCCGAGGAGTGCCAGGCCGCCCACATTGATCCAGCCGCGCCCCTTGCCGGCGATCAGCGCGGCGATGCTCAGAAAGACCAGCGGCAGCAGCGACGCCAGGCCCACCGTCGCCAGCAGGGGGTGGCGGAACTCCTTGCGGCTGGCCCAGCCGTAGTGCACGAGCAGGATCAGCGGCAGGAAGAAGGCGTTGAACTTGGTGAGCAGCGCGAGCCCGAAGATGAGCCCTGTGGCGATGGTCCACCGCCAGCTGTGCAGCGCCCGGTAGTAGGCGTACACCGTAATGAACATCGCGGCGGTGATGGGGGCGTCCAGGCCTGCCAGGTGGCTGTGAAAGAAGACCCGGGGGATGACGATGTAGGCCACCGCCGCCAGGAAGCCGGCGAACTGGCCGAAGGCGGCGGCGCCGAACAGGTAGATGAACGCCACCAGCAGCGCGGTGGCCAGCATCGCGGGCAGGCGGAAGGCCGTGATGTCGTCCACCACTCCCCAGGTCTTGTCGTGGGGCGCGTTGCCGGGTTTCAGACGCGGCGTGGTGTGGTGGCAGTTGCAGCGGTGCAGGTACTTCCAGCTCAGCCCGTAGAGGTGCTTGGTGCCCGGCGGGTGCTCGGCGTTGGTCTGGTAGTACCGAGCGATGGTCTTTTTGTCCCACCGTCGCTTCGGGTGCTCTTCCACCTCCTTGACGTAGCGCAGATACGTCTCGGCCGCGTTGACGTAGATGCCCTCGTCGCGGGCGACGCCCACGTCGACCGAGGTGAAGAACAGCAGCGCGAAGGTGCCGATCCCCAGGATCAACGCCGTGGTGCGGTCGTTCCGCGGGGGGCGGAGGGGAACGGCGCTCCGGGCGATGGGGCCGAAGCCGCTCACGGAGCGCCCTCACTCCGGGCGTAGAAGCAGAAGTGCTTGGCCCAGCCGTGACGCGTGGTGATGGCGAAGCGCACCGCGGCCTTGCGCCCCTGAAGGTCCGCCGGCAGGGCCAGCACCCGACGGTGCCAGCTCTCGTCCTCGATCCGGTGGTCGAACCGCGCCAGCGCCCGGCTGCCGACCGAAACCCGGAGCGTCACCGGAACCGCGGCCACGGGTCGCAGCGGCCGCTTGCGCCGCAGCTTGCCCGCGCGCCAGCGCTGATACTCCCACACGGCGCGCCGCGCGCGATACCGTGGATCGTAGCCCCGGAGCCCGGTCCAGATCACGATCCGGCGGCCGAGGCGCAGCGCCGGGAACTCGATCACCCGCGCGGCGTTGTCGAAGGGCAGCGCCAGGATGCAGCGCCTCGCCTCGTACCCGATCTCGGCGCGGATCCGCCGCACGCCCTTCCAGTCGGGGCCGCACTGGAAGCGGAGGCGCTCCGGTTGCCACCGACAGGGGCGCTGCCGGCCGCGGCTCTCTTCCCAGACCCGCGCCTGGTCGAGCCGCTCGTAGAAGTCGGTGGCCACGGGCACTGGTTTCTGCTCGTACAGGCGCACCACCACCCCGCCATAGGTCCCGAGGGTGCGTGCGCCTTTCCAGGAGCGCACGTCCGGATGGCGGGCGCCCCGAATCGACAGCTCGAAGATGCGCCGGTAGGTGCGGGCGTCGGGCCGCGTCACGTCGTCCAGGGTCATCAGGTCGCCGAGCACCAGGCGCCCCAGCGGGTCGGCCCAGCCCGGCGCCGTGACGATGAGATCGCCTTTTTTGTACTCCCTGCGGACGGCGTTCCCGGCGGCCCACCAGTCGGAGCGGGCCGGCACGTTCCGCCGCTGGAACAGCTCGGCGGTGAGCTCCCACACGCCGGTCCCCACGAGCAGCAGCGCCAGCACGAGGGGCCACTTCCGCGCACGGGGTTCCCGGCGGGGCGGGGCGGGCGGGGCTGTGGGCGATGTTGCCTGCGGCGCTGCGGTCATGGTCAGCTAGGAGCTGCGCTTGGCGATGAGGTCGGCGAGCAGGCCGAGCGCACCGAGCTGCACACCGGTGACGATCAGCAGCAGGGACGTCGTATCCAGGGGGCGCGGCAGGTAGTGCCAGGTGAGCAGGAACACCGCCGCGCCTCCGAGCATGAACAGCACTGCCAGGGGCAGGAAGATCCGCAGCGGATTGAAGTACATCACCGTGCGGAGGATCAGCGAAAAAAAACCCAGGGTGTCCCGGATCGGCCGGATGTGGGAGCGGCCGGCCCGGGTGTGGTACTCGATGGGCACGTACTTCACTCCGAAGCCGTTGACGAGCATTGCCAACGTGATCGTGGTGGTGAAGGAGAATCCGCTCGGCAGCAGGCCGAGGTAGCGATTGACCACCTCCCGGCGCATCACGCGGAAGCCGGAGTTGAGATCCGGGATGCGGTGGCCGGACAGGTAGCTGGCCAGCCACCGCAGGAAGGCCTTGGCGGGCCGGCGGATCAGCGGGATCTTCACGTCCCCCTTGGTCCGGGCTCCGACCACCATGTCGTGATCCGCCGCCGGTCCGAGGAGCTCGGGCAGCGCCTCGGGCGGATAGGTGCAGTCGGCGTCGATGATCGTCACCAGGTCGTGGGACGCCTTGCGGATGCCCGTCTTGAGCGACGCGCCGTAGCCGCGGTTCTCCCCATGGCGAATCACCCGCACCCCGGCGCCCTCGACCACCGCCGCGGTGTCGTCCGAGGAGCCGTCGTCCACCACGAGCAGCTCGGTTTCCCGGTCCAGGCCGTCGAGCACCCTGGTCAGCCGCTCCAGAACCTCCCGGATGCCGCCCGCCTCGTTGTAGGCGGGGATGATCACCGACACCGGCTCCGGCCGCGCGGGTCCCGGCTGCGCTGTGGCTGGGTTCTCCATTGCTCGCAATGATAGTTGGGGTGCCGATAAAGTAAAGAATTTGCTGGGATGGCGGCTCATCCAAGCCCTTCTCCGGTGGCGTCCTACGGCCCTTCTGTGGTATCTCGACCTGGAGCCGATGAACCTTCCACCGGTCGATAGCCTGCGCGCGCGGGTGCTCCATACCGGAGTGACCCTGGCGGCTTTCCCTCTGCGCTTGCGGTACGGCGGTTCCGCCCCGCGCGCGCTCCTGGAACCCACTGACTCGCTGCAGGTGCGGGTTCCCGCGGGGGCGATCCACACCCTGGCCTGGGGCGCAGGCTCCGCCACCCCCCCCCCCGTGGTGCTCGTCCATGGCCTGAACGCCAACGCGCGCTACTTCACCGGCACCGCCGCGGTGCTGGCGTCGCGCCGCCGGGTGCTCGCCCCAGACCAGCGCGGCCACGGCGCAACCGGACCGCTCCCCGGCGGCCACGAGCTGCGCGAAACCCGCGCGGACCTCCTGGCCTGGCTCGACGCGCTTTCCCTGGAGCAGGTCGACCTGGTGGGGCACTCCTGGGGCGGCAAGGTGGCCCTGGACTTCGCCGCGGCCCATCCCGCCCGGGTCAGCAAGCTCGTGCTCGTGGACCCGGTGCCGCCCCAGGGGCTGCACTGGCTCATTCGCCGGGGCGCCTGGGCCGCCGCGGGGATCTTCGCTCCCGAGCGGGGGCCCTTCCCTGATACCCATGCCCTGCGCCTCGCCCGCTCCCGCATCTCCTGGCTGCGCCACGCCGAGGACTGGATGCTGCGCGCCTTTGACGCCAACTTCCGCCGGTCCCCGGACGGGTCCTATCACCACGTGCTCGATCAGCCGAGCTTCGACGCCATCTACCATGGCGTGCTGCAGCGGCCGAGCCCGCTCCCCCTCACCACCGTGACCATGCCCGCCCTGCTGATCCGCGCCACCTTCTCCGCGATGCCCTTCTCAGCCCAGCTCGCCTGGCTCCGTCGCCGGATCCCCCAGCTCCAGGTCGCCTCCGTCCCCGGCGAGCACTCCCTGCACGCCGTCAACCCCGTCGGCCTCGCCCACGCCATCGACCGCTTTTTCGCCTAGTGTGCCGCGTACGTGCACGTCAGGTGGCGGCCAGCTTGATCCGGAGGAGCTGCTTGACGACGTCGGCCTTGTTCTTGTTGCTGACCGTGACTCGCGCCGGGCGGCCTTCCGGAAAGGCTCTCGCGCCGGCGATCTCCTGCATCAGCCCGGCCGGCAGGGTGCTCGCCCAAACGGCCGCCACGGCCGCGTCGCTCAAGGCCATGCCCGTCAGAAAGCTCTTCGCGCGTGGCTCAGGGACAGCTGTAGTAGACGCGGCCGTTCCAGATGCGGTCGGCGTAGGTGCCGGCGAAGGGGTACACGGTGCCGATGCCCACCTCCAGCTCGAGGTCGGCGTTGGAGGCGTGGAGGTTGCCCGCGGTGCCCGCCGGGGAGGTGGTGTAGACGATGCCCGTGCCGAGGGACTTGTTCTGCGTGGTGATGTGGAACGCCACGCGCTGGCCCGCGGTCACCTGGACGCTGACGGGGATGGGCAGGTTCATGAGCGTGCCCTCGCCGGCGCCCGAGACCGTGGCCGAGCCCAGCAGGGTCCAGCCCGCGGAGCTGAGCTCGTGGCCCACGTAGGTGCCCGTCCGGTAGTAGATCAGGAGGTTCTGGGTGCCCGTGTTGAAGTGGCCGTCAAAGCCCGTGACCGTGAGGGTCCGCAGGGCCACGAGGTCGAACATGTTGCCGTCCCAGCCGTTCCCTCCGACGTCCGACGAAAACAGCGGCGACCCGCAGGTGGTCCCCTCGGACTGGCACGCCGCGTCGCAGCCGTCGCCGCTCTGGGTGTTGCCGTCGTCGCACTGCTCCCCGGCGCTGCCGTTCAGGGTCCCGTCCCCGCAGGCCGCCGGGGTGCAGTCGCTGTCGCAGGCAAAGGACTCGCCCGCGTCGTCGCACTGCTCCCCCGCGGTGGTGTTGACGGTCCCGTCCCCACAGGTCGCCGCGGTGCAGTCGCTGTCACAGGCGGCCGACTCGCCGCCGTCGTCACACGCCTCCCCCGCGGCGGCGTTCACCACCCCGTCGCCGCACGAGGCGACGGTGCAGTCGCTGTTGCAGGCGGCCGACTCCCCCCCGTCGTCGCAGTCCTCCCCGGCGGTGGCGTTCAGCGTCCCGTCCCCGCAGGAAGCGAAGGTGCAGTCGCTGTCACAGGTGGCCGACTCGCCGCCGTCGTCGCACTGCTCGGCGCCCGACACCACCAGGTCGCCGCAGCCGGCGAGGGTGCACTGGGCCGTGCAATTCGCCGTGGGCCCGCCGTCGTCGCAGACCTCTCCGGCGGTGGTGTTGACGGTCCCGTCGCCGCACTGGGCAAGGGTGCAGTCGCTGTCACAGGTGGCCGACTCGCCGCCGTCGTCGCACTGCTCGCTGCCCGACAGCACGCCGTCGCCGCACCCGGACAAGGTGCACAGCGCGGTGCAGGTGGCCGTCACCCCGCCGTCGTCGCATTGTTCCCCGGCCGTGACGTTCACCGTGCCGTCTCCGCACCGGACGAGGGTGCAGTCGCTGTCGCAGGTGGCCGACTCGCCGCCGTCGTCGCACTGCTCGCTGCCCGACAGCACGCCGTCG
>JBDRSE010000375.1:0-13971 GCA_043825095.1 bacterium | reverse complement strand
AAGGCCGCCCCGAAGAAGGCTGCCCCGAAGAAGGCCGCCCCGAAGAAGGCTGCCCCGAAGAAGGCTGCGGCAAAGAAGGCCGCCCCGAAGAAGGCCGCCCCGAAGAAGGCTGCGGCAAAGAAGGCCGCCCCGAAGAAGGCCGCGCCGAACAAGGCCGCCCTGAAGAAGGCCGCCCCGAAGAAGGTCACTCCGATGATGGCGACCCCGACGGTAGTCGCTCGGGCGCCCGAGGTGACGGCGCCCGTGGTGACGGTCCCCGAGGTGACGGCGCCCGTGGTGACGACGCCCGTGGTGACGGCGCCCGTGGTGACGGCGCCCGAGGTGACGGCACCCGTCGAGCCGGTCGTCATGCCCGGCGACACTCCGAGCGCCTAGGGACGGGACTCCGAGCTGGGAAGCTCCCGTCTCGGGGCTGCGAGGCGCTGTCCGCAGCGTCTCTTCTCGGGATCAAATAGACCGACACTCCCCGCATCGCTCCTGGCCAGGAGGGTGATGACTTACGTCCGCAGGCCCTCGAGCAGCTCGATCACCACCACGCCCTGATTCTTGCCGGTGGCCAGACTGAGCCCTGCCAGTCCCGGGGAGCTGTTGACCTCGATCACCAGCGGACCGGCGCGGCTCTCCAGCAGGTCCACGCCGGCGACCTGCAGTCCGAGGGCGCCGGCGGCCCGCTCGGCAACGTCGCCGAGGGGGGGCGTAACGGACATCTCCTCGGCGGTTCCGCCCCGGTGCAGGTTGGAGCGGAACTCGTCTGCCTGGCCGCGGCGCCGCATCGCCGCGCGCGCGCGGCCGCCCACCACCAGGACCCGGACGTCGGTCCCGGCGGCCTCGGCCACGAAGGCCTGCACGAGCACCCGGTGGCCTACGGCGTGGAGCGATTCCACGACCGACCGAAGGGAGCGCCGCGACTCCGCCAGCACCACTCCGCTGCCCTGGGTGGAAACCGGGAGCTTCACGATCCAGGGCGGCCCGGGCACGGCCTCCAGCACCCGGTCGAGGTCGAGCTCCTGCCCCATGAGGGCGGTGGGGGGCGTGGGCAGGCCCGCCCGGACCAACGCCAGGGCCTGGACCGTCTTGTCGCGGGACCGACGAAGCGATTCGCTGCTGTTCACGCAGGGGACGCCGACCAGCTCGAGGTACTCCAGCACGTGGAACGCCTCGGCCGGCGCCGAGCTCCCCATCCTGGCGAAGACCACGTCCGGTGGTTCCTCGGGCCAGCCGGGGCCGCGCGGCAGCCGTGGACCATCCGCGGACGCCAAGACGATCGATGCGCACAGCGGATCCACCAGACGCACGCCGTGACCGCGCGCACGGGCGGCCTCCTCCACGGCGCGGTTGCCGGGGGAGCCCTTGAGGTGCGACAGGATCCAGAGCTTCATGATGTCGGCTCCTGGGCGTCCGATCCCTCCTGGGGCGCTGGCGGGTCCGGCTCCCCGATCTCCCCGAGATGGCAGTACTGCGTGCCGGGTACGGCGAGCGGGTTCACGGCCATGCCGATGACGATCCCGGCCCTGGGCGCGTGGTACTCCCTCATGACGTTGCCAAAGGGATCCAGGGTCTGGGCGAGGAGCTGGCG
Source organism: bacterium (assembly GCA_043825095.1). Lineage (GTDB taxonomy): Bacteria > Myxococcota_A > Polyangia > HGW-17 > JAJRWW01 > JBDRSE01. The sequence continues at coordinate 12,395 of JBDRSE010000375.1, read as the reverse complement.
CCTGACGACGCGGTCCCGGAGGTGGAAGCTCGTCTTCAGCAGCCCGCCGGTCGTGGTCCTCAGCCAGGCCGAGCGGCGGCAGATCACCGGCTCCCGGTCCAGCCGGAGCACGCCGTCCCGCAGGCCGAGCTCCACCAGGACGTTCAGGATCCCGACCTCTCCCTCGAACACCATGCGACCCTGGAAGGTGTTCGGGTTGCCCGCCTCCACGGTCAGGGCATGGATGCCGCGCTGCCGCGCGGCGTGGCGGAGCGTGCCGTCGCCGCCCCGGGTGTGCAGGATGATCTCCGGGTTCATGACCAGCGCCAGGCGTCGGACCACGGGGTTGCGCAGGTCGGCCCGGAGGTACATGGTGTTGATCCGGCCCCAGCTCGCGGTGTGGATGTCGATCAAGTAATGGCAGGCGGGCAGCAGCGTCCGGGTGATGGCGCGGGCGTACTGCTCGGCGGGCACGCCCCGCTCCTTGCCGGGGAAGAAGTGGTTCAGGTCGCGCCCGTCGGTGAACTCGCGCTGCCGCAGGTTGAAGGCCGGCACGTTCACGATGGGAGCGCAGAGCAGGGATCCCCGCAGGTGCGCGAGGTCCAGGTCCTCGAGCAGGCCGTGGATGATGCGGATGCCGTTGAGCTCGTTGCCGTGCACGGTGGCGGTGACGCCCACCACCGGGCCGTCCCCGGCGCCCCGGGCCACCACCACCGGCAGATGCACCGGCTGCCCAGTGGCCGATTCGAAGATTTTGACGAGCAGGTCGGTTCGCTTCCCGGGCTCGAAGTCGATGATGCGAATGGGTCGTGGCCGCGGCGCTCTGCCGCTCTCCTGCTGCGCGCTGTCGCCCGGCTCGTCTTCACGTGGCTTGCTGGTTCGCGTGGGGGACATCAGGATTGACTCGTCTGTGTGAATACCCGATTATGAATGGTTGGTGACAAGACTGGGAGAATATAATGGATCAAGAGACCGCGTCCACCCCACTCCGCTCCGCGCGACGGGTGCAGCCCGGATCGTTCCTGTTCGAGAACCACTTCTACCCCAAGGTCCTGAACGCGCCCCTGCACCCGCTCGTCACGCACTTCATGAACCTGTCCAACGAGCGGATCATCGCGCGCTATTGCCACCTGCACCCCGCGGTCATCCCGCCGGCGCTCGAGCGGCTCCTGAGCTACACGCCGACCTACTTTCATTGGGGCGGCTGCGATCTCATGAACGTGACCACGGTGTCCGGTATGCGGCAGATGGTGGTCATCGAAACCAACTCCTGCCCCTCGGGGCAGAAGTCCATGCCCCTGGTCAAGGAAACCGACGAGCAGGGCGGCTACCGCGTGCTCATGGAGCGCAGCTTCCTGCCCCTCTCCCAATCCAAGCGGCTGCCCGAGGGCGGGCTGGCGGTGATCTACGACAAGAACCCCATGGAGAACACCGGCTACGCCGCGACCATGGCCGACGTGTGCGGCGAACCCGTTTGGCTGGCCGAGTTCTACCAGGACGACCCTGATCCACCGGTGCGCTTCGACGACGGCGTCATGCTTGTCCGCGACGAGGCCGGCCAGTGGCACCCCATCCGGGCCGCGCACCGCTACGTGACCCAGCGGCCCTGGAGCCGTATCCCCCCCCTCACCCGCACCGCCATCTCGAACCCGGTGCTGGCCTGCCTCGCCGGGGGCCGTAACAAGCTGGTGGCGGCAAAGGCCTACGATCTCTACAACGCCGACCTCTCGAGCCAGGGGCTGGCGATCCGCACGCCGTCCACGATCCGCGACGTGCTCAAGGTGGAGATCCCCCTGTGGCTCAAGAGCATGGGAGGCCACGGCGTGATCAAGGTGCCCTACTCCAACGCGGGACAGGGCGTGTACACGGTCACCAGCCAGCGGGAGCTGGACGCCTTCATGGCCGCCGACGCGCCCTACGACCAGTTCATCGTGCAGAGCCTCATCGGCAACGTCAACTGGAGCTCCCGGGGGACGGGCGGACAGCTCTACCACGTGGGCACCGTGCCCAACGCGAAGCTGGAGATCTACGTGGCTGACCTGCGGATGATGGTCTGCCCGGGCGAGGGCGGCTTCCGGCCGGTGGCCATGTACGCCCGGCGCACGCCGGTGCCCCTGGTGGACGAGCTCCTGCCCGATGCGGACTCCTGGGCGATGCTGGGCACGAACCTTTCGATCAAGCTCCCCGACGGGAGCTTCACCACGGACCCGAGCCGGCTCCTACCCATGGACCGCAAGTCCTTCAACCTGCTGGGCCTGGGCCTGGACGACCTGATCGAGGGCTTCATCCAGACGGTGCTCTCGGTGATCGCCATCGACAAGCTGGCCGGCTCATTGATTACCCAGAAGGGCAGGTTTCGCCGCAAGCTCTACGCCTCCCTCAACGCCGACCCGGTGCTGCTGGGCGAGATCATCGAGTGATCGCGCTCCGGTGATGATACCCGCTCCGGTGCTCACACCCGCTTCGGTGCTCACGTCCGCTCGAGGAGCGGCACGTAGTCCCGCTTGGCCGGGCCTACGTACACCTGGCGCGGGCGATGGATGCGCCCCTCCTGCCGCCACCCCTCGGTCCAGTGGGCGATCCATCCCGGCAGCCGCCCGATGGCGAACATCACCGTGAACATGTTCCGGGGGATGCCGAGGGCCCGGAGCAGGATGCCGGAGTAGAAGTCCACGTTCGGGTAGAGCTGCCGCTCCACGAAGTAGTCATCGGCCAGGGCCAGGCGCTCGATCTCCCGGGCGATGTCCACCAGCGGGTCAGCTCGGCCCACCGAGTCCAGCAGCTCGTCGCAGGCCCGCTTGAAGACCTTCACCCGGGGATCGAACGCGCGGTAGATGCGGTGGCCGAAGCCGGAGAGCTTGACCTCCTTGCGCTTGGCCTGCTCGATGACCGACGCGGGCGTCTGGCCGCCCTCGTGGAGCTCCTCGAGCATGGTCACCACTGCGGCGTTGGCCCCGCCGTGCAGCCGGCCCCACAGGGCCAGCACCGCGGCCGCCACCGAGGCGAACATGTTCGCCCCGGAGGACCCCACCATCCGCGCCGTGGAGGTGGAGCAGTTCTGCTCGTGGTCGGCGTGCAGGATCAGGAACATCTGCAAAGCGCGAATCGTCTCGGGCGACGGGTCGAACTCCACATGCGGCCGGGAGAACATCATGTTCAGGAAGGACTCGCTGTAGTCCCGCTTGGGATCCGGGTAGGCGATGGGCTCCCCGATGGACTTCTTGTAGCTGAAGGCGGCGATGGTCCGCACCTTGGACATCAGCATGGCCACCGTATACTGCAGGTCCTCCTCGTCGTCGTCCTTGCGGAGGAGCTCCGGGCGGTAGCACGACAGCGCGCTGATCATCGACGAGAGGATCGCCATGGGGTGCGCCGTGGGTGGGAACCCCTCGAAGTGGTGGCGCATGCCCTCGTGGAGCAGGGAGTACTCGGTGACCCTGTCGGAGAAGCGCTGCAGCTCGCCCTTGGAGGGCAGCTCGCCCTGGAGCAGCAGCAGCGCCGTCTCCAGGAACGAGCCCTGGGACGCGAGCTGCTCCACGGGGATTCCGCGGTACCGCAGGATGCCCTGCTCGCCGTCGATGAACGTGATGGCGCTCTGGCACGAGCCCGTGTTGGCATATCCATCGTCCAGGGTGACCAGGCCGGTTTCCTCCCGCAGCCGGGAGATGTCCACGGCGCGATCGCCTTCGGTTCCCTCGATCACCGGGAGCCGCAGCACCGTATCTTGTACGCGCAGCTCGGCAGCTCCCATCTCTTCTGCCGTGTGTGTCCCACCGTTCAGCATCTTCTCATCTCCTTGCTCGTCATGTTCTCCAGAAAAGCACCGCTCGGGACCGCCCCGCGCCCCGGCGCCGCTCGCAACGGCACGGCGCCGCAACTGTCGTGCCACGGGGTCTTCGCCTTGCGCCTCGCCGCTGGCGTTTGCCGAGGGGATCCGGTGCTTTGCGAGTCGGCGCCCTGTCCTCGAACGACAGGGTCGATCCATCCGCTTTCCTGGACGTGGCGTTTCGCCCCATGGGGCATCCTGGCCCATGCGGCAGGCCTGGGCGGCGCGACAGTACCGCACCAGGTGCTCAGATGTGCACTTTTTTGATGCTGGCGTCCGGTTTGCATGCAGCGCGAGGTGGACCTGCGTTTCGGCCGGAGGAGAAGACTGGGAGCGCGAAGGAACCCGCACCGTGGCGCTAACGGAAAGGAAAGAACAATGATTACACAGGGTGTTGGCCGAACGGACATCGGCAGGAAGCGGGACTTGAACGAGGACGTCTTTCACCTCGACAACGACGTGGGCGTCTACGTGGTCTGCGATGGAATGGGTGGGCACGCAGCCGGGGAGGTCGCCGCGAGCACTGCGGTCACGGCCGTCAGGGAGTTCCTCTCCGAGCGGCGGGACCGTCTCGAGGCGTGCCGCCGACAGGAGGAACCGGTGAGCCTGGCGCTGAGGCTCGCGGAGGAGGCGATCCAGCACGCCAACCAGCAGGTCTGGCAGCTCGCGCGGCAGGAGCTCAAGTACCGGGGCATGGGGTGCACGATCACGCTGGTCATCTCGCTGGGCTACCAGGCCGTCATGGCGCACGTCGGTCACACCCGGCTCTTTCTCTTTCGGGACGGCACGCTCTCGCAGCTCAGCGCTGAGCATACGTTGGTCGCCGAGCTCATTCGCGCCGGCGCGGTCGAGCTGGCAAAGCGCCACGAGAGCGCCCACGCCACGACCCTGACGCGGGTCGTCGGGCTACAAGAATCTGTCGAGGCCGACACGCTCGTCGTGGACCTCCTCGCGGGGGATCTCCTGCTGCTCTGCTCGGACGGCCTCACCCGCGGGCTGGAGTCTGTCGACGAGCTGGGCGTCCACCTGGCCGGGGAGTTCGAGTCCAGCGCGGATGCCCTGGTGGAGGAGGCGAACACCCGCGGCGGGCAAGACAACATCACGGCCGTGGTGGTGCGCGTGCTGACCGAGGGCGATGAGGACGCGCCCATCGAGCTGGTGGCCGAGGTGGGCAGGCAGCTGGATCTGCTCTCCGCGGTGCCCCTGTTCGCGAACCTGTCCTTTGCCCGACTCCAGCGCGTTCGCAACCTCGGTCGCGTCCTCCGGGTGGACGCCGACGATACCGTGGTCGAACAGGGGGAGGTCGTCGAGGAGCTCTTCTTGGTGTTGTCGGGCAAGCTCTCCATCGAGCAGAACGAGGTCCACCACGGCACCCTGAGGGAGGGGGACACCTTCGGCGAGCTCAACCTGGTGTGCCGGCGACCGAGCGAGGTTTCCTTGGTCGCGGCGAAGCCCTCGACCCTGCTCGTGATCGAGCGTGGCCGCTTCCGAAAGCTGATCCACCGCCGCCCCTGGCTAGGGGTGGACCTGCTCGAGGAGCTCTTCCGCCTCACCTGCAAGCGCGGGATCCCCTGGCCGTAGCGATTCTCGTCTCTTGAGGACCTAGTCCCGCGGTCACCGCCCCTTGCCGATCCAGCCCCGGCGGTAGAAGAAGAACAGGAGCCCGCCCGCGACGGTGGCCATGACCAATAGGGCCGCGGGGTAGCCGTAGTACCAGCGCAGCTCGGGCATGTTGAGGGGGGACTTGTCCGCTGCGAAGTTCATGCCGTACACGCCGGCGATGAAGGTGAGCGGGATGAAGATCGTGGCGATGATGGTGAGCACCCGCATGATCTCGTTGGTGCGTTGGCCGAGCAGCGTCACCTGCATGCTCATCAGGTTGCTCGCCGCGTCCCGGGCAGAGTCGAGGAGATCGATGAGCTGCAGCACGTGGTCCAGCGCGTCCCGGACATAGGGCTTCGTGTGCTCCTGCACCAACCCGGCCTCGGAGCGGTACATCGCCGAGAGCGCCTCGCGGAGCGGAAAAACGGCGCGGCGCAGCTGCACGAGATCGTGCTTGATCGCCGTGAGACGGGCGGTCGGGCCGGCGGCGCGGGAGAGGACCAGCTCCTCCTCCAGGTCGGCGAGCTGGTCGAGCCGCTCCTCCACCACCGGGAAGAAGTGGTCGATGGTCGCGTCCACGAGCGCGTAGGCCAGGTAGTCGGGGCCCAGGGACCGGATGCGGCCGCGGCCGCTCTTCAGCCGCTCCCGGACGCCGCCCCAGTAGCCCGTGCTCCCGGTCTGGAAGGTCACCACGAAGCCCTCGCCCCAGAAGACCGCGGCCTGCCGCGTGTGGGCGCCGCCATCGGGAAAGAGCGACTGGACCGCGAAGAAGCCGACGGAGTCGTACTCGTCCAGCTTGGAGCGCGCCGACTGGTTGACCACGTCCTCCAGCGCGAGCGGGTGGAGCCCGAAGATCTCGCCGATCCGCTTGATCGCGACGACATCGCCCAGGCCGACGACGTGCACCCACGTCACCTGGTCGCGATCGACCGTTGACGGGAGCTCGTCAACACCGGCCGGCTTGGTCTGCTCGAAGCACTCCCGGTTGAATCGGATGACCTCGATCTCGGGCGCGGTCGCGTCCGGGTCCGCGTGCAGCTTTCCGGGGGACGCGCCGGGGACGACGCGCTGCACTCCCGAGTGTCTCCGCCTTCTGCGACTTTTCCTGCCTTGGGTTGCCATGGTGAATTACCTCTGAAGGGTCTCGGTCGCCGTGTTCCGGCATCGATGACGATGGTGCCGAGTATAGAGCATTCGGTATACCTTTTGCGTGAATCATTGGGCTCGTGCTGGACAGGTCCTCTTTTTCAGCAGTAGAGTGCGACTGAGCTTAGAGGGTACCCAGAGATGAAGCACCGAGTTCTCATTGTGGAAGACGACCCGAGCATGCGCGAGATGCTCGTGCTCCGCCTCGGGAAGCGGGGCTTCGAGGTGACCGGCTGCGCCAGCGCAGAGGAGGCCCAGGGCCGGCTCGACGACAGTGACTTCGACGCCGTGGTGACCGATCTGAACCTCGGCACCGGCCAGAGCGGCACGCAGCTCTGCGAATGGATCGTCGCCAACCGTCCCCGCCTGCCGGTGATCGTGAACACCGCCTTTGGAAGCATGGACGTCGCCATCGAGGCGCTGCGGCGCGGCGCCTACGACTTCATCAACAAGCCCGTGGAGATCGAGGTCTTGGCGATGTCCCTGCAGCGCGCGATCCAGGCCCGGGCGCTGCGGGACGAGGTGATCCGGCTGCGCCGGGAAGCCGCGGCTACCCCCAAGTTCGAGGCCATCATCGGCGAGAGCCCGGGCATGCAGCGCGTCTTCAGCCTCGTGGAGCGGGTGGCCCAGACCGACGCCTCCGTGCTCATCACCGGCGAGAGCGGCACCGGCAAGGAGCTGGTGGCCCGGGCGATCCACCAGCGGAGCAAGCGCGCCGCCGGCCCGTTTCTCGCGGTGAGCTGCGCCGCCATGCCCGAGACCCTGCTCGAGAGCGAGCTCTTCGGCTACAAGAAGGGCGCGTTCACCGATGCCAAGACCTCCAAGACCGGCCTGCTGGTGCAGGCGAACGGCGGGTCCTTCTTTCTCGACGAGCTGGGGGAGCTGCCCAGGACCCTGCAGCCCAAGCTCCTGCGCACCCTCGAGGAGCGGTGCGTGCGGCCCGTGGGCGGCAGCGCCGAGGTGGCCTTCGACACCCGCCTCATCGCCGCCACCAACGTGGAGCTGGAGCAGGCCGCGGCCGAGGGGCTGTTCCGGGAGGATCTCTACTATCGCATCAACGTGGTGCACATCCGGCTTCCTCCCCTGCGAGAGCGCGGCGCGGACGTGCTGGCCCTGGCGCAGCACTTCGTCGAGCAGTTCGCCGCTCGGATGGACCGGAAGCTCACCGGATTTTCCCAACCCGCCGCCCAGCAGCTCCTGTCCTACACCTGGCCGGGCAATGTCCGCGAGCTCCGCAACTGCGTCGAGCGGGCCGTCGCGCTGACCCGGAACGAGGAGATTTCGCCGGAGGATCTCCCGGAGCGCATCCAGAGCTATGAGGCGAAGGCCATCCTCGTGGCGATCGATGAGCCCGCGGAGATCGTTCCCATGCGGGAGGTCGAGCGGCGGTACATCGCCCAGGTCCTCCGGGCGGTCAACGGCTCGAAGACCACGGCGGCGAAGCTCCTCGGCTTCGATCGGAAGACCCTGTATCGGAAGATGACCAAGTACGGCCTCGGCGGACCGGACGACGAGCCGTAGTCTCGTTTTTCGCTCATGGTTCTATGGTCGACGACACCGCGTGGAAGGCGCAGCGCCGCATGGGTCACCCCTCGGGTAGGTCCAGCCGCCTCTCCGGCAGCACCACGCAGAAGCGTGTGCCCTGCTCACCGGTCGCGTCCAGCTCCATCCACCCGCCGTGATCGCGGACGAGGTCGGTGCACACTGCCAGGCCGAGCCCGGTGCCCCGGCCGGCCTCCTTGGTCGTGTAGAAAGGCTCGAAGATCCGGGGCTGATCCTCCTGCGGGATCCCGACGCCTTCGTCCTTCACTGCGATGCGGATCCAGGGTCTGACCGGACCTCCGTCGTCGTTTCGTTCCGGACGCGAGATCCGGTCCACCTCGATGGTGATCCGGCCGCCGTTCGGCATCGCGTGAATGGCGTTGGTGACGAGGTTGACCAGCACCTGCTGGAGCAATCCCGGCGAGCCGTCAACGATCAGCGGTCCCTCCTCGTCCGACTCCACCGTGAGGATGGCTCCGGTCCGTTTGGCAAAGACCGTGAGCACGCCGACGGTCTGCTGTGCGAGCGCGAGGATCTCCACCGTCTCGTAGCGCTCCACGTTCCGCCGGGCGAAGTTCAGGAGCAGCCGGATGATCCGGCTCATCCGCTTGACCTGCTCCTCGATGGCCCGCGCGGGCTGGATCACATCTTCACCGGTGACCTCGCCGGTGGCGATCATCTGGGCGTAGGAGCCCACCACGTTCAGCGGCGTGCCGAGCTCGTGGATGATCCCCGCCGCCAGCCGGCCCACCGTGGCCAGCCTGTCCGCGTGCTGGAGCTGCTCCGGCTCGGCGAGGCGGCGGATGAGCTCTTCGCCTTCCGACAGCTTGCCCGACTCCGGCTCACTCTTCTTCATTATCCCGCCCCATCAGCGCCGTCGAGCCGCTGCGATTCTTTTCTCGGCCCTGTGCCGGCTAACTTTTGATAACATCTCACATTTCGCCGCGTCAAGGGTCCTGATGAGCAGGGGGGGGCTCCGGCAGTGGGAAGGCTGTTCAACAACTGCCGCCAGACACGCAAGGCGGGGCAATATACCCCAGATAAGGGGGCGAATCGCCACAAACCTCTCCTTGGCTCGTCCGTCAAAGCAGCAGCACTGGTAGCGGGAAGCTGGAGTATTTATTGCGATTCGGCATAGACAATGGGTATGGCACGTGTCTTGATATAGTGACCCAGGCTAGGATCTCATCGCGAGACGCGACGGTCCCAACAATGGTCCCTGAGGAGGGACAGAGCATGGCCCCGACGGGCAGATCGAACCAGGAACCTCAGGCAGCACAGACCCGAACCCCGCGGGTTGCGTTGCTGTGTGCTTGTGTCGCGCTCGTCGGAGCGAAGTGCACGGGTGCAGCGCCGGGTCACGAGGCCGTAGCCAGCGCGTCCGCCCCGGCATGGGTTGCGTCTGCGTTGACCGGCGTGGTCCACGCGGCGATGCGGAGCGCGGCGGGGGAGAAAGATGAGCTTTCCGGCGGCTCTGCAGTCGGGCTCCCTCAGAGCAGGCAGCTGCGGGTCCGGTTCTTCGCCGCCGGACACGGGCTGAGCGTCCTGTTCCAGACGCCCTCCGGGCACGCGGTCCTGGTCGACGCCGGGCGCGGTCGACAGGAGCTCCTGGGAGACAACCTGGTCCGTCGGCGCATCGTGCCGCACCTGCGGTCCCGGGGAATCCGTCGCCTCGACGCCTGGTTCATCACGCATCCCCACTTCGACCACTACGGCGATCCTGAGGCGCTCGGACGGGCGGTGCGCATCGATCGCGTGCTGCTCAACCCCGACGGAGAGTTCTGGCTGGGCCCGAAGCTGGCGCGCGAGCTCGGGAGCGTTAAGCGCGAGGTGGTCCAGCGCGGTCATAAGCTGTCCTTCGGGAGGCTGCGGCTGAAGGTGCTGGGTCCGTCGCCGAATGGGATCTCGCCGCAGCACGTGCTGCGTGTGACCCGGCACAACAATCGCTCGCTCGTGATCCTCGCGACCTTTGGCAAGATCCGATTTCTTTTGACGGGCGATCTGTTGCTTCGCGGTGAGCGACGGCTGATCCGAACGCTGAAGGTCTCCCGCTCCACCGAGGACCTCCGCGCCGACGTGTTGCAGCTCGGACATCATGGCAACGGCTCGGGCCAACCCGCGTTTCTCCGGCGGGTTCGCCCGCGGTTCGCCGTGGCGAGCTGCGGGGACACCTGGCAGGGGTGGGATCGGGTCCCCTCGTCGCTGCTCCACTCCCTCGCCCGCCGAAAGATCCGACTGCTCAGGACCGACCGTGACGGGGACGTCCTGTTTCTCACCGACGGCGTCGGGCTCGACGTCGACACGCAACCCGAGCACATTCACGTGCCGCGGCGGGTGCGGAGCAGGAGGAAGCGTCTGGCGCTGCAACGGGCCCGGGCCCGCTTTCTCAGCAGCCCCCGTGGCAGACTGACCGACCGGCTCTCGGTGCCGGAGCGCTCCAACCGCTGAGCAGCGCCGGCGAGCTGATTTTTGGGGCGGGAAGGGACCTGCCCGGGATGGCCCGGTGTTTGCATCCCGCCGGGCGGTGCCTTGGATTGCCACGCCTGGGCGTTCGGAGCGGAGACGCGATGCAAGAGAACAGAACCCTGATGACGCGCTCGATCCACTTCGTGGCGCGCATGGGGAACAAGCTGCCGCATCCCTTCATGCTGTTCAGCATGCTGGCCGGGCTCGTCCTCGTGCTCTCGGCCGTGCTGTCGGCACTGGACGTGTCGGCCACCTACGTCGCCGCGGTGCGCGGGTCGGGGCACCCCCCGGTGGAAGCCACGGTCTACGCGCGAAACCTGCTCTCCACAGAGTCTCTGCGGGGATTTCTCGAGAATCTGGTCAAGATCTACATCCAGTTCCCGCCCCTCGGCATCGCCATGGTCATGATCCTCGGCGTGGGGCTCATCGAGCAGACGGGGCTGATGTCGGCGCTCATGCGCAAGACCATCCTCAAGGCGCCGCCGTACATGGCGACCGTGCTGCTGGCCTTCGTGGGGGTCAACGCCAACCTGGCGTCCGGGGCCGGCGTCATCTTCACACCCATTCTGGGCGGGGCGGTGTTCAAGGCAGTGGGGCGCAACCCCTGGATGGGGGTCGTGGTGGGCTACGCCGCGGCCTCCGGGGGTTACGCCGCCAACCTGATGGTGGCCGGCACCGACGCGCTGCTCGCCGGGATCACGGCGTCGGCGATTCAGGGGACCGCGGTGCGGGCGCCGGTGCACCCCCTGATGAACTGGTATTTCATGATCGTCGCCACGTTCCTGGTGAGCGGCGTGATCGCGGCGGTGGCGGAGCGTTACCTCGGACGAATTCTGGACGAGGGAGAGGGCGCGGTGGACCGTTCGGTCTTGGCCGAGCACCTGGTCACTCCGGAGGAGTCGCGTGGGCTTCGCTTTGCCGGGGTGGCTGCCCTCGTCTGGGTCGGGCTGCTGATCGCGGCCCTTGCGCCGGCCAACGGCGTCCTGCGGAGCGCCTCGGGAACCATCGTGCCGGAGTCGCCCCTGACCCGCGGCCTGGTGGGTATCCTCTTCCTGATCTTCTTCAGCATCGGTATCGCCTACGGCATCGGGTCCGGCAAGATCACGTCTCAGCGGGACGTGCCCAGAATGATGGAGGGCGGGCTCCGCGGCACCCTGGCGTTCCTCACCGTCGCCCTCCCCGCGGCGCTCTTCATCCACTTCTTCGACGAGAGCAGGCTGTCGCTGATCCTGGCCGCCAAGGGCGCCGCGATCCTGAAGGATCTGGACCTCGGCGGGGTGCCCCTGCTCGTGCTGTTCGTGCTGCTGGTTTCCGCGATGAACCTGTTTTTGCCCAGCGGCTCGGTCAAGTGGCTCGTGCTGTCGCCGATCTTCATCCCGATGTTCGCGAGCGTGGACCTCTCCCCGGCCATGACCCAGCTCACCTTCCGGGTGGGCGACTCGGTCACGAACAACATCTCGCCGTTCAAGTCCTACCTGCCCGTGATCATCGGATTGCTCGAGCAGTACCGCTCCCGGGAGGACCGGGAGGTGGGCATCGGCACCGTGATCGCGCTGCAGCTGCCGTTCTCCATCGCGCTGGCGGTGTCTCTCACCCTGCTCCTCGTGGTGTGGTACCTACTCGGGCTGCCCCTCGGTCCCGGCGTGGGCGTGCATCTCTAGCGGAGCTTCGCCTCAAACCGACAAGTCGATTAGTTAAGATACGCCGCGGGATGCATCCCGTTGGGCACCTCGGGGGCTTCGCTCGCTGACTGTAGAGGGGAACTCTGCGGTTCCCCTCCCCCGCGGAGTGAATCCGCGGGGACCCCCTCCCCTCAGCTCGGCGCCACTCGGCG
>JBDRSE010000374.1:0-10688 GCA_043825095.1 bacterium | reverse complement strand
GTCGTCGGTGCCCGCGGACACGGCGCGGGACGAGCCGGTGGAGAAGCTGTTCCAGAGCGCCCGGATCCTCGCGGCCGAGCGACAGTTCGAAGAGGCCCGGGAGGTATTGGCGACCGTGCTGAACATCGAGCCGACCAACCGGGAGGCCCGCGCGCTGCTCCGGGAGCTGCGCGCCGACCACTTGGCCGAGCTGTACCAGCAGGTGCCGCCCCACCGCACGCCCCTGCTCACCGTGTCCACCGACCACCTCAAAGGGCTCGAGCTCAGCCCCCGGGAGACCTACCTCGCCTCCCGCCTCGACGGCCGCTGGGACGTGGCCACCCTCGTGATGACCACGCCCCTGAGCGAGCTCGACACCCTCCGCGCCTTGCACAAGTTCCTGCACGCCGGCATCGTGAAGTTTCGGGAGTAGGCCCGCATTTCTGAGGACCGGTTCGTCGCTGCGGGTGTGGAAGATGGGTCCGGACCGAGCGTGGTCCGGACCGAACGTGGGAGCTAGCGGCGGCGACGCCGACCCAGCGACAGGACGCCGAGGACCAGCAGGAAGAGCAAGAGGGCGCCGCCTCCGCCGGTGCCTGACGTTGAGCAGCCGCTCTTACCAGCCGGCCCCTGGAGCCCGGTGCCGTCGGTGCCATCGGTGCCGTCGGTGCCGTCGGTGCCGTCGGTGCCGTCGGTGCCGTCGGTGCCGTTGGTGCCGTTGGTGCCGTTGCCTCCGTCACAGACGTATGAGGTTTCGGTGACCTCGCTGGCGTCCAGCGTGCCGCTGCCGTCGAGATCGACGCCGCTGTCGATCCGCTGGCCGCCGTTGGCGCAGTTCGCCCCTGCGGGCTCGGCCGTGACGTCGACCAGGGAGTCCACTCCGTTGCAGGAGTAGCGCGTGTCCTCGATCTCGTTCGCATCCAGCACGCCGCTGCCGTCATAGTCGTAGCCGGTGTCGATGCGGACCCCACCGGTGGGACAGTTGGCGCCCGCGGGCTCGTCGGCGGTGACGATCATGGCCTCGGCCGCGAGGCAGCCCCCCGTGGCCTGATTGCAGTAGTACCCCTGCATGCAGGGCTCCGCCGCCAGGACGCGGCAGTCGGCAACGCAGTTGCCCGTGGTGGTGTGACAGTAGGCGCCCGGGGCGCACAGGCTGGCGCCGTCCGCGGTGCAATCCGTGATGCACTCTCGACTCCAGGCCGCGTCGCAGACCTGCCCCGGGAGGCAGTCGCCGGTGTCTACGCAACCCAGGCAGGTGCCGGTTACGGCCTCGCAGAAGGGCGCGTGGTTGAGCACGCAGTCGGTATCGGCGGTGCAGGTCACCCCGTCCATGGGGATCACCTCGCCCCGGAAACCGAGCTGGTTGTGGTGATGGATGAGCAGCACGCCGCCGGAGTAGTTCGCCCGCGCGGCGTCGACGTTGTACTCGACCGTGATGAACTCACCGTCCAGGTCGGCCTGCATCGGCATCCCCGGGGCGGTGGTGTTGAACGCAACGCCCGGATTCGCGACGTCGTAGCGGAGCAGCGGAGACTCTTCTACTACGCCCAGGTCCATGGCGGCCATGGTCACGACGAACTCAACTTCGCTGTCACCAGGGCCCAGGCCCAGCACAGCCGCGGGGACCGGGAGCACCATGGTGTTCGTCATGAAGGTCGGCAGGTGCATGACCACCGGAGGCACGCCGTTCAAGAAGTCCTCGGCGACAACGGATCCGTTCGACAGATCAAAGGTGTCGGCGACGAAGACGTCTCCGGGGGTGCCGCTCGCGAAGTCGAAGAACGCATCGGTGTTCCCCACCCCGTGTGTCCATCCGCCGCCCGGCTTTCGCATGTAGACAAAGGCCCCCATATAGGGATGAGGGGCGGACCACGGGCCGTGGGTGACCAAGGCGATGTAGAAGGTGGTCGTGCTCAGGTCGCCGCCGTTGTTCACCTGGGCCACGTAGTCCGAGGTCACGCCGACATACTTGAGGTCGCCCGAGGCGACGGCTCCTTCGTAGGCGTCCGGGAACGCAGAGGCCGCGTTGACCGTGGGGCTGGTGAGCACCAGCTCGAAGGGGGTCACCATGGAGTTGACGCCGAAGGGCGGATCCGCCACGCCGGAGGCGTCGAGGCCGGTCCCACTGAGCATGATCGTGGCCGAGCCGGTGGTCCCGGCGCTCGTGTCGATGGACGTCGTGGGCGAGGTCATGGTGGATGCCGGTCGCACCTGCGCGTAGAAGGGCACCCGCAGGTTCGGGCCCCCGCCCTGAGGCGTGAACAGCACGTACCCCGCCTCCTCGGAGATCCAGGAGCGATACCAGGGCGTCGCCACGGTCGGATCCGGCTCGCGCACCATGGCCGCCGCGTCGGCGTCCAGGGTGAGGTCCACCGTGATCGTGCCGTTGGCCGGGACGGTGATGTTGCTCATGGTGGCGAGGGTGACGTCGACGCCGCTGGCGTCGGTCACCAGGACCACGGAGGCGTCGTAGGTTTCGGACGTTCCCCCCAGATCCTCGAGCACGATGGTGCGGGCCTCGCTGACGGTGCCTGCGACATCGTGGGCCACGAAGGTGACACTGACCGACTCGGGGCGACCCTGGTCATAGGCGATCACCGCGTTTTCCACGGCGCTCAGGGCGTCCACCCGCCCGGCGCCGACCCGGACCGGAGACATCCGCGGCCGGGGATCCGTCTCGTGGAGGTAGACGTCATGGTCAGCTGTGTTCATCAAGAGCGCCTTGAGCTCGTTGCTGGACCAGGTGGGATGAACCTGCCGCAGCAGGGCCATCACGCCCGCCACGTGCGGGGTCGCCATGGAGGTCCCCTGGAAGGCGGCGCCCTCGTTGCCGGTGCCGACGGCGGCCGAGACGACCTGGACGCCGGGCGCTGCCACGTCCGGCTTCAGCAACAGCGTGCTGCCCACCAGGGTCGGCCCGCGGGAGGTGAAAACGGCCGCGTTGTCCGCCTGCTCCGGCTTGTAGATCTTGTTCGCGTCGCTCAGCTCCACGATCACCGTGGCGCCGCCGCCCATGCTCGCCTTCAGGGTGTTGCCCGTGCCCAGGGACACCATCATCGCCGGGATGTTCGTGCTGCCGGGGGTCCCACCCATGACGATGGGGTCCCCGGGCTGATTGTTGGCGACAACCACGCCGATGGCGCCGGCCGCCTCGGCCATCTGGACCTTCTGCTCGAAGGTGCACGCGCCGCGATCGATGAGCGCGATGTTGCCGGCCACGGTGGCGTCGTTGGTGATCGCCGCGCAGCCGTCGTTGGGCTCGGCCATCACCAGCGCGCCGCTGATGGCGGGATCCAGGCCGGGGCCGAAGGCGTCCGGGGTGGCCAGATAGTCTCCGGCGATGCCGGCCGGCGCCGTGACCCGCAGCGCCAGGAAAGCCGTCCGATCGTGCTGGACCGCGGCGACGCTGATCACGTCGGGAATCGTGCTCGGTGCGCCGGTGACGAAGTAGCCGTCCCCGGAGTTCCCCGCCGCGCAGACGACGATCAGGCCGCCCTGTACGGCCGTGCTGTACGCCTCGGTGCGCACGCGATCGCCCGAGCCGTAAATGCCGCCCAGAGAGAGATTGACCACGTCCAGCCGGTCGGAGGGATCCTCGTTCGGGACGCCGTTCTGGTTGAGGTCGATGGCCCACTCCACGGCCTGGAGATCGAGGTTCGTCGAACCCGTGACATCGCCGAAAACCTTGAGCGCGTAGAGGTCGACTTCCGGCGCCATACCGGGACCGATCCGAAGCGCGGTCGTGTCCAAGCTCATGTCGTAGGCGCCGGCATAAGTGGTTCCATCTGTTGTCACGCCGTAGCCGCCGACGGTGCCGGCAACGTGCGTGCCGTGACCGTAGTAATCCATTGGGTCCTCGTCAGGCACTGGAATATCCAAGCCCGGCGTTGACGCGTCGTAATCAACACCGGCGAAGTCGTAGCCCCCGACGACCTTGGCCGAGGGGAATCCGCCGTCGGTGATCACCAGCGGATCGTTGTCCTGAAAGTCGGTGGCCGATCCCGTCCCGCCGAAGTCCACGTGGTAGTAATCGATCCCCGTGTCGATGATGCCGACCCGGATGTTCGCGCCGGTGTACGTGGTTCCGCCGTACCCCCAGACGTCCTGCGCATGAATGAACGGTGCGCCGCTGGCGTTGATCGGCCGCAGCGGCGTCAGGACGTGGGCGCCCTTCACCCCCCGCAGCGTCCGGAGCTTCACCAGATCACCGAGGGTAGTGCGGTAGTAGATGCCGTTGTAGATCCGCTGCAGGCTGTAGATCTCGGTGGCCTTGATGTCGGGGCGCGACGCGAGAAGCTGGCGAAAGTCATCCTGCTCCTGGAGCACTTTGCCGAACTGCGCCGCGGCCAGACGGATGGCCTGCTGCTTCGCTGCAGGTCGATTCACGCGAGTCACTGCGTTGACGGTTTCGCCGAACACCTTGGCCGTGGCCTTGTGTCGCAGCTGGACCATGACATGCACGACGTCGTCCGGTGAGCTCTGAACACCCTTGAATTGATCGCCTTTTCGCGCGAAGGGGCGGGCCAACGCCCCGGCCGCGACCAGGCCCAAGAAAAGGAGCAAGGCGCTGGCAACCGCCAGGGGCCTCCCGCTCCACTCGGATTTCGGAATCAGCTGTCGTTTCATTCCCATGTCCTCCTGTCGAGTTGTCTTTTCTGGTCTTTTTCTCACTATAATAAATGCTTTCAGACGGTTAGAGTCGCCTGCGCAAACACGGCAGCGCCGCAGCCCGCCGAAAACGTACGCAGCGGCAGGCCTGAAAACGAACGCACCCCTCCAACTCGCTTCCGAAGGGACATCGGCTAAAAACGCCGAGCATTCCTGTGGTCGCGACACAACTCCCCCGGTCGGGTCCGTGTCCAGTCACAAAGCTATTTAATTGTATTGAAGCTTTCGATTGAGGACACTAGCGATTCTTGCAACAGCAGTCAACCACAATCTTTGTTTTTGATATTATTATTATTTGCCTACTACGTCACTATGAGCACTAGAAAAAAGTCATCAACCCCGGAGGGGATTTGCGGGGGATTTGCAGAGCGGATCTGTGGCCAGATAAGGTCATCAACCCCGGAGGGGATCTGCACGCCCGAGGTCCGCAGCGCTCAGCCCCGCAGGGGATCTGCGGCGTGCATGCGGAGCTCGACGTCGGTGACGAAGAAGAGGCAGAACAGGGCGTCCTGCTTGGTGTGCTCGGTCCGGCCGAGGATCTCGCACAGCCGGGCGTAGAAAGCGCCGTGCACGCCGATGAGGAGCAGGGGCTCGGCGAGGGGCTTGGCCGCCTCGGTCGAGGCGCCGACGTACTCGCGCAGGATGCCGTCGGATCGGCGCACGGCCGAAGAGAAATCGCCACGCTCGATGTCGGACTCCACCGCGAGCACCTGCTCGCGATAGGACGGCGCCTCCCACAGGTCGGACAGGGTCATCCCGCGGGTGGTCAGCTCGGGCTTGGGCTCGTCCTCCGGGACGACCGCGTGGAGGTCTGATCGGGTTTCGAGGGCGTGGACCAGGGTCCTCTCCACGGACGGGCTGACCATGGGCGCGCTGGCGAACTCCGGGGCGGGCCGCTCCTGCTCCTTGTCCCGGTAGATTCCTTTGTCTTTGAGGTCGTGGAGCACCAATCGGGTGATCTCCTTGAGCGACTTGAAGATTCCGTTGCCGTCCAGGGCGCAGGTTTCGAACGCCGGCTCGCCCCGCAGCCGGAGCTCCTCGTCGAGCTGCTCCACGGGCATGATGTTGGGCAGATCCCGCTTGTTGTACTGAATCACCAGGGGGACCTTGTCAGGGTTCAGGCCGTGTCCGCGGAGGTTCTCGTCCAGGTTCTGCAGGCTCTCGATGTTCGCGATGCGCCGCGCCTCCTGGGAGTCGGCCACGAACACCACCCCGTCGGCGCCCTGCAGCACCAGCTTGCGCGTGGCGTTGTAGTGCACCTGGCCGGGGACCGTATACAGGGACATCCGTATGGTGAAGCCGGCGATCTTCTTCAGCTTCACGGGCAGGAAGTCGAAGAACAACGTCCGATCCACCGCCGTGGCCAGGGACACCATCTCCCCGCGGTTGGGCTCGGGGAGGGCGCGGTGGATATGCCGGAGGGACGTGGTCTTGCCGCCTAACCCGGGCCCATAGTAGACCATCTTCACGTTGATCTCGCGCGTATGATGGTTGATCGACGACATGCAATCCCCGCCGGTAGTAGACTAGTAACATTAGGAAACTACCACCATTTTTGCAACGGATGTGTTGCACAACGGGGATCCTCGATCTAGCATTCCCAAAGCCGTCCCAAACGCTGGTCCCTTCGCACACGGTTTCGCGCGGTCGCGAAGCGCGGCTCGTGAGAAGGGCACAGCCCTTCATTTGGAGGGATCGATCATGAACATCCGTTTCCACAGAGCCGCTCTGCTGACCGGGCTGCTCGCCCTGCTGGTGGCCGCCCCCCCCGCCCGCGCCGACACCACCATCGCCGGCGGCAACGTCATCAACCAGACGTGGACCCCCGCGGGGAGCCCCTACATCATCCAAGGGGACATCACGGTGCCCACCGGCGCGTTCCTCACGATCCAGGCCGGCGTGGTGGTGCGGTTCGCCAGCAGCGATGCCCAGGCATCGGGTCTGAACACCTCTACCGTGGAGCTGACGGTCAACGGAACCCTGAACGTCGCCGGCACGACCGGGCAGCCGGTCACCTTCGAGGCGCAGACCGGCTCCACCCCGGGCACCTGGTACGGCATCGTCATCACCGCCGGCGCGGCCAGCGCGGCGCTGACGCACGCGACCATCCGGCACGCCTACCGCGGGATCTACAGCCAGGCGCCCGGCTCGGTGCTCTCGGTGACCGACACCCTCGTGGAGAACACCTCCAGCTACTGCGTCTACCTCACCGACGGCGACGTGCCCCTGACCCGGATTACGCTCACCGCCTGCGGCAGCACCGCGATCAACGTGACCGGCGCCTCCCGGGCCGACATCACCGACAGCCTGCTCAAGGGCAACGCCAGCCAGACCGTCGTGTCCGTGACGTCCTCCAACGCCACCGGCACCTTTGTCACCGGGTGCACCCTGGACAGCAACTATCGCGGCGTGTACTCAAGCGGCGCCACGGCCCGGGTCTACGTGAAGAACTGCAACATCACGAACAACTCCTACGGGGTCTACCGCTCCAGCGGCACGCTGGAGGTGACCTACTCCAACGTGTGGGGCAACACCGACGACTACTACAGCGTCACCGCGGGCACCGGCTGCCTCTCGTCCAACCCGCTGTACGTGTCCGCCTCGAACTACCGCCTCACCTCCAACTCACCGTCCCGCTTCGCCTCCGACGTCGGCACCGACCTGGGGCCGCTGCCCTACACCACAGACCCCACGCCGGGCCTGTACGGAGTGCTGTGGACCAACACCCACCTGACCATCAGCGGCAGCCCCTACGCCGTGGGCGGCGATCTGACCGTGCCGCCCACGGTCACGCTGACCATCGATCCCGGCGTCACCCTGGAGTTCGCCACCAGCGACATCATGGGCAGCGGCGCCAACACGTCCACCGCCGAGCTCTGGGTGCAGGGCACCCTGACCGCGGTGGGCACCTCCGCCGCGCCGATCACCTTCCGCCCCACGAACTCCACCGCGGGCGCCTGGTATGGAATCCGTTTCAGTGACGGCTCGAGCGGCTCGAGCCTGGAGCACGCCATCGTCCGCTACGCCTACCGAGGGCTGTGGTACGAAGCCCCGGCGGCCAGGGCGTTCCCCTACCTGACCGTGGACAACACGTCGAGCTACGGGGTCTACCTCACCCAGGGGAGCCTCACCCTGGACGGGCTGGTCCTGCACGGCATGGGCAGCACCGGCGTGAACGTGACCGGCTCGAGCGACGCGGTCATCACCAACGCGGTGCTGACCGGCAATCCGAGCCAGACCGTGGTGAGCGTCACCTCCTCGTCGGCCTTGGGCACGGTCGTCACCAACTCCACCATCGACAGCAACTACCGCGGTGTCTACACCAGCGGCGCCACGGCCCGGGCCTACGTGAAGAACTGCAACATCACGAACAACTCCTACGGGGTCTACCGCTCCAGCGGCACGCTGGAGGTGACCTACTCCAACGTGTGGGGCAACACCGACGACTACTACAGCGTCACCGCGGGCGCCGGCTGCATCTCGTCCAATCCGCAGTACGTGAACGGCCCGGGGGGAGACTATCGGCTGCAATCCAGCAGCGTGTGCATCGACCTGGGGACCGCCGCCGGGGCGCCGGATCACGACTTCGACGGCGTGCCGCGACCCCTGGACGGAGATGGGCTCAACTCCTCCGAGTTCGACATCGGGGCCTTCGAGTACGTGCTCACGTCCTTCTGCGGCGACGGGATCCTGAACGCCGGCGAGGTGTGCGACGACGGCGCGTCCAACGGCACCTACGGCGCCTGCCTGGCGGACTGCTCCGGCCCGGGGCCTTTCTGCGGCGACGGAAACACCGACCCGCCCAACGAGCAGTGTGACGACGGAAACACCGACAACACCGACGCCTGCGTGGTGGGATGTGTGAGCGCGGTCTGCGGGGACGGCTACGTCCGGGCCGGCGTGGAGGCCTGCGACGACGGAAACACCGTGGACACCGACGCCTGCCGAAACGACTGCACCCTGGCCTCCTGTGGGGACGGCGTGGTGCAGCTCGGGGAGCAGTGTGATGACGGCAACACCGACAACACCGACGCCTGCGTCGCGGGCTGCCGGAACGCCTCCTGCGGAGACGGCTACGTCTGGGCGGGCGTGGAGGCCTGCGACGACGGAAACCTCATCGACACCGACGGCTGCAGCAACAGCTGCGTCTCGGCGTCCTGCGGAGACGGTGTCGTCCAGGCGGGAGAGGAGTGTGACGACGGAAACGCGGACAACACCGACGGCTGCGTGGCTGGCTGCTTGAACGCTACCTGCGGCGACGGTTTTGTGCGCGCCGGCGTGGAGGCCTGCGACGACGGAAACACGGTGAACACCGACTCCTGCCGCAACGACTGCAGCCTGCCCACCTGCGGAGACGGCCTCCTGCAGCTCGGCGAGGTGTGTGACGACGGCAACGCGAGCAACACCGACGACTGCCTGAACACCTGCCTCGCCGCCTCGTGCGGG
This sequence comes from bacterium, assembly GCA_043825095.1. Taxonomy (GTDB): domain Bacteria; phylum Myxococcota_A; class Polyangia; order HGW-17; family JAJRWW01; genus JBDRSE01. The sequence goes on along the minus strand of JBDRSE010000374.1, from coordinate 1,595 downwards.
GACGGCTACGTGCACGCCGGGGTGGAGGAGTGCGACGACGGAAACGGCGACAACACCGACGGCTGCCTCGCCACCTGCGAGCTCGCCACCTGCGGTGACGGCTACGTGCACGCGGGCTCCGAAGAGTGTGACGACGGAAACACCGACAACGCCGACGCCTGCGTCGCGGGCTGCGTGGCGGCTCAGTGCGGAGACGGCTACCTCCAAGCCGGCGTCGAAGAGTGCGACGACGCCAACAACGACGACAACGACGACTGCGTCTCCGGCTGCCTCGTGGCCCGGTGCGGCGACGGCTACCTGCACGCCGGCGTCGAAGCCTGCGACGACGGAAACACCGTCGAGGACGACGGCTGCTCGAGCACCTGCGAGCTCTCCAGCTGCGGCGACGGCGTGGTCCAGCCCGGGGAAGAGTGCGACGACGGGAACGACAATGACCTCGACGACTGTCTCAGCAGCTGCCGAAGCGCCTCCTGCGGCGACGGCATCCTCTGGCAGGGCGTCGAGGAGTGCGACGACGGCAACAACACCGACGGCGACGGCTGCAGCCCCGTCTGCGCCTACGAAAACACCCCTCCCACGGGCGACAGCGGCGGCTGCGGCTGCCAGGCCACCCCCTCCCCCGCCGCGCCCGTGCTCTGGCTCCTGCTGGGACTCGCGTGGCTCTGCCGGCGCCGCCGGAATCGCCGCCTCTAGTAGATCCCGAGTCCCGGACGTCGCAATGCTATGCGGGTGCCGGCGTCATTTCAGGCTGCGAAGGGGGACGTCAAACGATGGACGGTGTACTCCAGCGGCTTATCGCCGCGCGCGGAGATCGAAGCGGTCGAGGCCCATGACCTTGCTCCATACGGCGACGAAGTCCTTGACGAACTTGGCCTGGGCGTCGTCGCCGGCGTAGACTTCGGCGATGGCCCGGAGCTGGGCGTTGGCGCCGAAGATGAGGTCCACGGCCGTGGCGGTCCACTTGATCTTGCCCGTCTCGCGGCTCCGGCCCTCGAAGAGCGGCTGCAGGCCGCCGGCTTTCTTCTTCCACACCACACCCATGTCGAGCAGGTTGACGAAGAAGTCGTTGGTCAGCGCGCCCGGGCGCGTGGTGAAGACCCCGTGCTTGGCGTCGCCGTGGTTCACCTCGAGAACGCGCAGACCGCCGAGCAGCACGGTCATCTCGGGTGCGGTCAGGGTCAGCATGTCGGCGCGGTCTACGAGCAGCTCCCGTGGCTTTTCCTTGTTGCCGGGCCCCATGTAGTTGCGGAAACCGTCAGCGCGCGGCGCGAGGTGAGCGAAGGAGGCCGCGTCGGTCATCTGCTGCGAAGCGTCAGTCCGCCCGGGCGTGAAGGGCACCTTGATGGGGTGACCGGCTTTCTTTGCGGCTTCCTCGATGGCCGCCGCGCCACCCAGCACGATGAGGTCCGCCAACGAGATCTTCTTCCCGCCGGCAGGCGCCGCGTTGAACTTCGTTTGGATCTGCGTGAGCACCGCGAGGACCTTCGCCAGCTCGGCCGGCTCGTTCACCGGCCAACCCTTCTGCGGCGCGAGGCGGATGCGGGCGCCGTTGGCGCCGCCCCGGTGATCCGTGTCGCGGTAGATGGACGCCGACG
>JBDRSE010000373.1:0-5607 GCA_043825095.1 bacterium | reverse complement strand
CTCATCAGAAAAACGAAAATAGCGAGTCGGCTCTTTGAAAGGGGAGTTGATTATTGGGTTTTCGATGACTACCTGGCTCATGTAATTTCCCGTTGGCCACGCTAGGCCATGGGCCGCAGCTGAGGGGCTCCCGGTTGTTAGGACCACGAGGGGCCTGATTTAAGGTGCTCGTTGTTTTATTGGGAAGAGTGCTGTATTCCGTCTTCCTTGCCGTGCGTCGTTGCCGTTGAAGACCAATCCCCCAATGCCGTTGAGAGGGGGAGGGGTCGTATACTCCTGTCGTTGTCGTTAAGTCGTTGCCGTGCCGTACGCCGTGCGAATTTTCGCATTTGTTGGCCAGCATCGCTCCCCCGATCGATTTCATCAGCAAACCACTCCCGCCGTCGCACCGCGGCCCCGCCAGTACACCTGCGCCGGCGTCAGGTAGCCCAGCGACTCGTGGTACCGCGCCTCGTTGTAGAACGGGAAGTACCGAGAAAGCCCCGCCCGCGCGTCCGACACCGTTTCGTACTCGTGCAGGTAGATGTCCTCGTACTTCACGGTCCGCCACAGTCGCTCCACCATGATGTTGTCGAGGAATCGGCCCCGCCCGTCCATGCTGATCCGGACCCCGGCGCGCTCCAGTGGCCCGAGGTAGTCCTCGCTCGTGAACTGAGACCCCTGATCCGTGTTCGAGATATCAGGGCTGCCAAGGCGTAGCGCCTCCTCCAGCGCGACCACGCAGAAGTTCGCCTCCATCGTGTCCTTGCGGTAAGCGCGCCTGACTTTCCCGTCGGCGGCCTGCTATCATCCCGATGCTGCCATCCAGGGGCGGCGGGGAGGAATCATGGCGAGCACGAGGCGGGAGGACGTGCCTGCGGAAGTTCGCAGGGTGGTTGAGCGGTTCGAGCGCTGGCGGGCCGGCAAGCAGGGGCGGGAACGGATCCCGGCGAGGCTGTGGGAGGCCGCGGCCAAGCTATGCGGGGCCCACAGCCTGCATCACGTGTCGCGGTGGCTGGGGTTGAACCACACGGTTCTGCGTGAGCGCGCGGAACGGCGCTCCAAGCCGAGCCCTTCCCGGCCCAAGCCCGCCTTCGTCGAGTGGAGCCTACCCGCCGGGGTTCTGCCCCGGGTTTCGTCGGCTGAGTACGTCTTCGAGATGGGAGGTGGCGGGGCGCAACGCATCCACGTGCGGGGGGCGAGCGTCGGTGAGGTGGCGGCGCTGGCGCGGGCGCTCAAGAGCGACGGGAGCGCGGGCTGAGCCATGATCCAGCTCACCCCCCATCTGCGGATTCTGGTGGCCGTGGAGCCGACGGACTTTCGCCGTGGCATTGACGGGTTGTGCCGGGTCTGCCGGCAGGAGCTCGGTGCCGATCCGATGAGCGGCGCGGTGTTCGTGTTCCGCAGCCGGAGCGCCCGTGCGCTGAAGATCCTCGTCTACGACGGCCAGGGCTTCTGGCTGTGCCAGAAACGGCTGTCGGCGGGTCGGTTCCGGTTCTGGCCGGCCGCGGAGCGAGGAGGGCGAACGCGGCGGCTGGAGGCGCACGAGCTTGGTGTGCTTTTGGCCTGCGGGGATCCGGCGGCCGCCCAGGGGGCGCCGCCGTGGCGCCGGTTGGGTGAAGCATTTCCCGATCCAGGGCTTGCGTTCCGGCCCTTCCTTTAAGTATCTTCTCCCCATGACAGGGGAGCGCCCGGTCCTGCTGAGGTATCGAGGGCGGGATTTAAGCGAGGAAGACGCCGCGTTCATCCGCGGCCTGATCGCGCGCCATCCCTCCGCCAGCCGCCGCAGGCTGTCGGCGCTTTTGTGCGAGGCCTGGGGATGGCGGCAGCCCAACGGGGGCCTGTCGGATCTGCTGGCCCGCGGGCTCATGCTCGCGCTCCATCGCGCCGGGCACATCGCGCTTCCACCTGCGCGCCAAGCGGCGATCAACAACATCGTCCGCCGCCGGGCGCCCGCCCCCATGCTGCTCGACACCTCCCCGGTCGAGGTCCCGCTCGCCGAGCTCCGGCCGCTCGAGTTCCTCCTGGTGCGCCGCACGCCTTACGAGGCCCTCTTCGACAGCCTCATCCACCACCACCACTACCTGGGCTACACGCGCCCCGTCGGGGAGCATCTGAAGTACCTGGTCCTGGGCCCCAGGGGCCGCCCTCTGGCAGCTCTGGCCTTCTCCTCCGCGCCGCGGCACCTGGGACCGCGGGACCGTTTTATCGGCTGGTCCGCCCAGGCCCGGCGCGCCAATATCCGCCTGGTAGCCTACAATCCGAGGTTTTTGATCCCGCCCTGGGTCCGCGTCCCGCACTTGGCCTCGCATGTGCTCGCGCGCGTCACGCGCAGGCTGGCCGAGGACTGGCAACGGATATACGGTCATCCCGTGCATTTTGCCGAGACCTTCGTCGATCCGACGCGCTTCAAGGGCACGTGCTACCGGGCGGCCAACTGGGTCTACATGGGCCGAACGACGGGGCGGGGCAAGGACGACCAGACCAAGAAGCCCAACCGGCCGATCAAGGACGTTCTGGGGTATCCGCTGGACAAGCGTTTCCGGGAGCTGCTGGGCCGACTGCCATGAAGATCCGAGTGGTCGAGGTGCCGCGCCGGCAGATCGAGGAGGCTTTGGCCAAGGCCCGGCCCGCCTTGCCGGCGGAGGTCTTCGGGACTATCGAGACGGTCGCGCACGCCTACTTGACCGTGGTGGAGGTGCTTCAGCGCAAGAGTGCGTCGATACGGCGACTGAGGCGATTGCTGTTCGGCCCGACGAGCGAGAAGACCGAGAAGGTATTGGCGAAGCCAGGCTCGCCGGGCGAGGGACAGACCCAGGGGGAGGGGTCTGGAAGCGGCGGGAGCAAGGCCAAGTCCCCGCGCGTCCCGCCGCCCGGACACGGCCGCAATGGACACGACGCCTATTGGGGCGCCAAGAAGGAGTGCGTCCCGCACCACACGCTCAAGCCGGGGGATCGCTGTCCCGCGTGCGGCAAGGGGCGGGTCTATGAGCAGAAGCGGCCGAAGGTCCTGGTCCGCGTGACGGGCCAGCCCCCGCTGGCGGCTCGGGTCTTTCTTCTGATGGTGCTGCGCTGCAACCTGTGTGCGAAGACCTTCACGGCGCGCGCGCCTAAGGGCTTGGGATCGGACAAGTACGACGAGCGCGCGGCGAGCATGATAGGGCTGTTGAAGTACGGCCGCGGGTTCCCCTTCAACCGGCTCGCCAAGGTGCAGAGCTCCGTGGGGGTCCCGGTGTCGCCCTCCACGCAGTGGGGGATCGTGCGTGACGCTGCCCCCTGCCTGGAGCCGGCCTACACGGAACTCAAGCGCCAGGCAGCGCAGGGGAAAGTGCTCCACAACGACGACACGACGATGAGGATCCTGGCGTGGATGGGCAAACGCCGGGAGGCGAGCCTACGCGAGAGTGCGCAACGCGCCGCAAACGGGCGTGAAGGGGAGGCCCAGGACCCCGATCGCACCGGAATCTTCACCTCGGGCATCGTCAGCCGGGTGCGGGGGCGGCAGATCGCGTTGTTCTTCACCGGCCTGAGGCACGCGGGAGAGAATCTGAAGGATTTGCTCGACCGTCGCGGACGGAACTTGGCCCGCCCGATTCAGATGTCCGACGCCCTCTCGCGCAATTCCCCCAAGGGCATCGAGACGATCCCGGCCAACTGTATCACGCACGGCCGCAGGAATTTTATCGATCAGGCCGAGAACTTCCCGAGCGAGTGTCAGTATATCTTTGGCGTCTTCACCAAGGTCTACAAGAACGACGCCATCGCCAAGAAGCGGAAGATGACGGACGCTGAGCGCCTGAGATTCCACCAGAAAAGGAGCGGCCCGGTGATGGAGAAGTTCCGCGCCTGGATGCTGGCCCAGTTCGCCGAGAAGAAGATCGAGCCCAACTCAGGCATGGGCCAGGCCATCAGCTACATGCTCAAGCACTGGAAGAAGCTGACGCTCTTCTTGAGGAAGGCGGGAGCACCATTGGACAATAATGTCGTCGAGAGGGCCCTCAAGATGGCGATCCTCCACCGCAAGAACTCGATGTTCTACAGGAGCGACCGGGGAGCGCACGTGGGCGACGTCTATATGAGCCTGATCCACACCTGCGACCTCAACGGCGTGGACGCTTTCGACTACCTCACGCAGTTGCAGCGGCATGCCAAAGAGGTCCGTGCTCATCCGGACCGGTGGATGCCCTGGAACTACCGCCAGAGCATCGCCCGCCCGCCGCCAAGCTGACCGCCGGACTTCGCGCCCAGCCTCCCGCTGCTTGCGCGGCGCCTGGGAAAGGACCGGGGCGTCCGCCACCGCCGGGGGAATCTGAGCCTCCGTCGAGCCGCCCTGCCGATGCCCGCCCCCGCGGCTCTCGTCGAGGGTACGCGCGCTTACCGCAAGGACACCCTCCATCGTGTTCGACACGTCCCACGATAGCACGTAGCGGCTGTACCAGTCCATTATCGCCACCAGGTAGGCGAAGCCGTGCCGCAACCTCAGATACGTGATATCGGCGCACCACACCTGATTCGGCCGTCGGATAGCGAGTCCGCGGAGCAGGTACGGGAACTTCCGGTGCTCGGGCCCGCCTACGCTCGTCCTGGGCTTGGGATAGATCGCCTCCAGCCCCATCAGTCGCAGTAGCCGCCGTACTCTCTTCTCATCGACGCCGTAGTCGAGCTCATGCAGCCAGTGCGTCATCCGACGCACCCCGTAGAACGGCGTCCGTGTGTATTGCTCGTCCAAGAGACGCATCAGGAGCAGATTCTCCTGACTCGGCTCCCGCGGGGTGTAGTACAGCCCCGAGCGGGCGATTCCCAGCAGCGCGCACTGCCGCCTCACCGAGAGATCAGGATGATTCACGTCAATCATCGCCCGACGCTCCTCAAGTCCAGGGACCAAGCTTTTTTTTTAACCAGCCCAGTTCTACCTTCAGGCGGCCGATCTCCTCGTAGAGACTCGCCTGGAGCGATTCCGCGGCAGCGTCCGCCGCCTGAATCTTCCCGGAAAAGATTTCGGGCAGGGCCGCCAGAGTCTCCTTCTTCCACTTCGTGATCTGGCCGGGATGGACCTCGTAGTGCGTCGCCAGCTCGTTGATCGTTCTTTCGCCCTTGATCGCGGCCAAGGCTACCCGCGCCTTGAAGTCCGCCTTGTACTGCTTGCGCTTTCCTCGCATCTTTTTGCTCCCAGTTTAGGCCCATTTTACCACCTTAGCTCGTGGTCCTAATTTTTGGGAGCCCTTCACTGGTCAGGTCTTGTGATTTTCAATATTTGCGCCATCTGCTGGAACCCTTCCAGTAGCGCTTTTTGCGATCAAGAGTCTCGTGCGTTTTGCAAGCTTGATCAATAACTCATCTGTAGTCCACGTACTGAAAAAACCGTCCAGAAAATCAACTTTATAATCCAGGGCGTATTTGTCCTGGATGTCGCACATGCAGGCCGGCTCCATCTCGCGGTCGGAAAGGGCGCGGTAGGGCTGGAGGATGCAGGCCCTCGCCAGCAAGGACGGCGAAATGGGCGGGCGGGCGTTGTCCTTGCAGTACATCGAGTCGAAGTCCTCGTCCTTAATAAGCGGGGTCACGACCTCCTTGAACTTGCGGTAGAAGCTGTCGGGTGGGATTAGCCGCTCGCAGACGTATTCCGCG
>JBDRSE010000372.1:0-22151 GCA_043825095.1 bacterium | reverse complement strand
GGCTAGGACTGCTTCGGTCCCTTCTTCGAGCCCTTGGGGCGACGGAGCACGGTGGGCTGCGGCGGGGCTGGCTGGGGATTCGAATCCGCGTCCTGGGAGGCGCGTTTCTTGCGGCGATTACGACGCCGGGCGCGGGCCTTTTGCGACGCGGTTTTCGGCGTCTGGGGCGCGCGTGTGCCCGGTTCGCGTTCTTGCGCTTCCGCGGCGGCGGCCTGCGGCGGAGTGTCGTCGCTCTTCTGTGAGATCGGCGCTGCGGCCTCGTCGAGCTGCTTGCCCTGCCGCTTCTCGAGGCGCGCCAACCGCTTGACCTTGCGGGCCTGATCCGCCACCGCGGCGGCGTCGAGGTGGTCGTCACCGCAGTGCTCCAGATACTCCTCGAAGGTCCCGCGGAAGTCCACCAACCCGTGGCGTGTGATCTCGATGATCCGCGTCGCGATGCGGGAGACGAACCACCGGTCATGAGACACGAGCACGATGGTGCCGTCGTAGGCCTCCAGCCCCTGGGCCAGGGCCTCGATGCCCTCCAGGTCGAGGTGGTTGGTGGGCTCGTCGAGCACCAGCACGTTGGGCTCGGTCACCTCGAGCCGGGAGAAGATCAGCCGGGCCGCCTCGCCTCCGCTGATGCTGGTGACCTTCTTGTCCGTGTCCTCCCGGGAGAACAGCACCCGGGCCAGCCGACCCAGCACGAAGCCGATGGGCGCGGCCGGGCAGTGGTCCCAGAGCCAGCTGCGCACGGTGTGGCTGCTGCCCGCCAGCAGCTCTCGGTGGTCCTGCGCGAAATAGCCCGGATGTGTCTCGTACCCCCACTCGACGGTTCCGGTGTCGACCTCCACGTGTCCGGTCATGATCTTGAGGAGGGTGGATTTGCCGATGCCGTTGGCGCCGATGATCGCCAGCCGGTCGCCCCGATCCACCTCGAGGGACACGTTCTGCAGCACGGTCTTGCCGTCGTAGGACTTGCCGAGTCCGTCCACTCGCACCACGAGCTGCCCGCTGTGACGGCAGGACTTGAACCGGAACTTCGGGTACCGCCGCGAGCTCTGGGGCAGGGAGGGGATGACGATCTTCTCCATCCGCTTCACCTTGGACTGCGCCTGCCGCGCCTTGGTGGGCTTGGCCTTGAACCGACGGATGAAGTTGCTGTGCTCGGCGATCTCCTTCTCGCGCTTGCCGATCTCCGCCTCGAGCCGATCCCGGTCCTCTTTCTTCGACTTCTCGAAGGCGACGTAGTTTCCCGGATAGACCGTCACCCGCTCGTAGTCCACGTCGATGATGTGGGTGCACACGTTGCTCAGGAATCGATGGTCGTGGGACACCACCACGACGCACCCCTTGAAGCTCTCCAGGAACGTCTCCAGCCAGCGGGTGGACAGGATGTCTAAGTGGTTGGTGGGCTCGTCGAGCAGCAGCGCGTCGGGTTCCGCGGCCAGGGTCTGGGCCAGCAGCACCCGCAGCTTGAAGCCGCCGCTCAAGATCCCGAGGGGGCGCCGATGCAGCTCGGCGGGGATGTTCAGGCCCTCGAGGATCTCCGCCGCCCGGGGCTCCAGGGTGTAGCCGTCGTGACGGAGGATCACATCCTCGAGCTCTGCGTAGCGATCCGAGTCGAAGTGGACCTCGGCCTGGGCGAGCACCTGCTCCTTGGCGTGCATCGCCTCCCACAGGGGCCGATTTCCCATCATCACCACGTCCAGGATGTCCACGTCCTCGTACCGGAAGTGGTCCTGCTGCAGCACCCCGATCTGGGCCTTCCGGGGCATGATGACCTCCCCGCTCGTGGCCTCTTCCTGGCCCGCGATGATGCGCAGGAGCGTGGACTTTCCGGAGCCGTTGGCGCCCACGACCCCGTAGCGGCTCCCGGCGTTGAGCTGCAGCGACGCCTCAGCGAAGAGCGTCTGGGCGCCGAAGCTTTTTTCTAGGTTGGTGACGGTGATCATCAGTAGAAGCAGTGCCCGAAGCCGCGATAGGTCTTGGCTCGTCCGACGATGCGAGAAGCTCTTTTTAGCAGGTATTCGTTGAAACGCTCGGCGATTTCTCCGGCCTTTGCCGGGCGGAGGAACACCGGGTCCCCGAGCGCCAGAGAAACGTTTGCCGGGACCTTCAGCGGCGTCTGGACCTCACCGAACCCCTCGGCGTCAAAGGGCTCGAGGCCCTGGGGTAGAAACACGACCGGCGCCTTGTCCGGGCCGATCTCTCCGCTCGCGATGAACCCCCCGCTCTGACAGGTCACCACCCCCGGCTCCGGCAGCCGCGTCACCGGGAGCGCGAAGCAGCAGGCCGGCTCGTTCCGGTTGTCGGAGAAGTAGTCGAACAGATGTGACTGCAGAAAACCCGAGCCGGCCGTCACCTCGGTCAGCCAGGGCTCCCGGGTGGTGGTGCGGATGGAGCCGGTGCCGCCGCCGTTGAAGAACAGGCCGTCGAAGCCCTCCTGCTCCAGGCACCGCGCCAGGGCCGCGCGTTTCCGCGCGACGTCGCGCGCGGAGCGCGCCTTGAACAGCCGCTTGAAGGGGTTCATCAGCGGGGTGAAGGGGTTGATCTCGCCGAGGCTGGCGAGCTGCGCCTCGTAGCCCATCACGCCCCGGAGCTCCAACCAGCGCGCGGCCCGCAGCCCCCGCAGGAGGCGGCGGAAGGACGCCACGTCTCGCACGGGCGAGCGCTGTGCCCCGAGGTGGGGCCCGACGTGGGGCCCGAGCTGCGACAGCGGGCGGTAGGACATGTCGGCGTCGACGCACACCGGGAGGCGCGGGGCCTCCCGTCCCGCGGCGCGGGTGGCCCACCAGAGCTCGAGCCGGTCCACGTGCGCCTGGCTGTCGATCATCAGGGTCACGCTCACGCCGCGCTCGCGGGCGTCCCAGAGGAGCTCGAGGTCCGGCTCCTGCACGGTCGGGTAGGCGACCAGCAGGTCATCGAACCCCTGCCGGCTCAGGAAGTCGGCCTCGGCGGCGGAGAAGCACATCAGCCCCCGGGTCGTGGCGCCACCCACCTCCAGCACCCGCTCGAGCAGCGCGGGCACGCGGAAGGACTTGGAAGCCACCCGGAGGGTCATGCCTGCCTGGCGGACGATGGCGGTGAGACGCCGGGTGTTGGCGTCGAGCACGTCGAGGTCCACGACCATCAGCGGGAGTCGCTCGCCCGCGACCAGACGGCGGAGCTCGTCGTATTTCCAGCTCGTGGGGGTGACGGTCATGGGACTCACTCGCAGCGGGGATCCGGTGCGGCGGCCGGGACGTAGCCCAGGCCGGTCTCCCGGAGCGTCTTCAAAAAGCACTGGTACTGGTACTTCGGCGGGTCGGTCTGGAATACCACCTCGTGGCCGTCCTCGATCCCGTCCTCGGGGTGCTGCGCCACCACCGCCGTGACCGGGTCTCCGGCCACCGTCAGATTGCCCTCCACCGGGAGCGCGACAGTGGTCGCGCCCACCAGGTCCAGAAGCTCGGCCAGCGGGGTGAATTCGGCCAGCTCCGGGTGGGGCGCGTCCAGGGAGACGCCCGCGAGGTCCAGCCCCAACCCCAGGCTCATGGCGTTGGCGATGGAGGGCATGATGTAGGTGTCCACGATGCCCTGAAGCATCAGCACCTGCACCGGGGAGCGCGCCCCGGGCTCCCGAACGACGTCGCGAAGATAGCTGAGCGGGTCAGCCGAATCCGCTGCCCACTGAAGAATGGAGAGCGCCGGATCGTGACGATGCAGGGCGCCCGGCTCATAGTTGAGCATCAGCTCTGCCATGTCCCGCACCACGAGGGGGCTCTGCTTGTACATCAGGTTCTCGATCCAGCTCGCGCCGGCCCCGCTCAGGATCGCGGCCCGGTACAGCGGCTCGACGGCGAGCACCAGGGGCGCAATGGTGGCGCCCATGGAGTGGCCCATGAGCGCGAGGTGCGCCAGGTCGAAGCTCACCGGCGTCAGGTCCGCGTCCGGGCAGCCCGAGGCGTCGAACGTGGTGGTGTCCAGAATGTGCGCCACCAGGGCGATCTCAACCGCCGACTGCCGGATGTTGTCCCGCAGGGCCGCCGGGTTTGACAGGTTGAACATCAGGAACTGCTCGTCGCCGCCGTTCACGTTGCGCAGCCCGCCGTGGGGCCCGTCCACGCTCACTCCGGCGTAGCCGGCCCGGGCGAACTGGAGCGCCGGCCCGGAGCCCGGCTCGATGGGGTCGCCGTGGGGCTCGGCGTGGGCGCCCCGATCCACGAGCGGCCGATCCCCGCCGCCCCCGGTGCGGATGAAGACGGCCACCGGCACGCCTTGTGCGGGGACGGCGCGGCGGGGCAGGGTGATCCAGAAGTTGGCCTCTTCATGGGTCTGCAGAACCGGTGTGTCGCCGTCGAAGGCCCACCGGCCGCCAATGGCCGTGAAGGGCGGATCCCCCTCCTGGTACACCGGCATGTCGATCGTGCTGTGGAAGGTGCAGAACTCGGGGAAGACCTCCACGAGGGCAAAGGGGGCGTTGGGCTGCGGCAGGGGTCGGGCGAGCGCGTCGTCCCGCACGGCCCGGGTCTGCGCCTGGGGGTCCGCGGTCCAAAACACCGCCATCCCGGCGATCTCCGCCGAGTCCACACCGGCCTCGGAGAGCGCGACCAACGCCGCGGCGTACTCGTCGAACGCGGCCTGGGGGAGGCCCGCCGGCTGCGCGCCGGCCCGCAGTTCGTCCATGGACAGCGCGGCGCTCATCCGGCGCCCCAGGGGGTCCAGCACGTCGCGCAGGATCACCGCGGCGTACCGGGTATGCCCGCGCATGGGGGCGCCCTGGAGCGGGAGCACCGCCAGCTGGTTCGGGGTGCCGAAGCGGCCGCCGTCCTCCCGGAAGTCCACCGTGACGGGCAGGCGGCGCAGGTAGTCCGGTGAGCCTTCCGTGACGTCCATCAGGAACACCGCGCTGGACGCCTCGACGCTGCCGTGCAGGTCGGGCAGGGTCGACAGGTCGATGGGGCCCGTGAGCTGGAACAGCACCGCAGAGCTGAGGCCCGCGCCGTCCATGTCGCCTTCGCCCAGCTCGATGATCTGCTTGAAGATCACGATGTCATCCCGGTTCGGGAACGCCTCCAGATTCAGATGTCCTGCGGTGTCCTGCAGGTCCGCGCTCGGAAACGGGGCGGCGTAGAAACCCGTGGACCGCGTGAAGTCCATGGACACGGTGGGGCCGCTGGGCGGCGCGGGCTCGTCCGCCGGGCACGCCGGCCCGGACAGAGTGAGCACCGCTGCGAGAAGCGCGGAGGGGGTGAATCGACGCATGGTGGTGGAGGATAGTCGTCGGTGGTGTGGTCTGTCCAGCTTGGCGCGGCTCAGTCGCGGGCGCGTCGTCGTCTGAGATACAGGCCGATCGCCAACGCCAGCCACGGCCAGGCCGGTGCGTTTCCGGGACGCTGCCCCGCGGGGGCAGCGCAGGCGCAGCCCCCCGAGACGCCGCCCGGGGTCAGGTCACCGTCCGGTGCAGCGCCCGCATCGCCGACGGCCGCGTCCTGGGCCGAGGCGTCGGCCATGCCACTGTCTGGGGTGACACCGGCGTCCGGGCCTGCGGGGCAGCCCTCGTCCGTTTGGTCGTCGCAGTTGTCGTCGATGCCGTTGCAGAGCTCGGGCGCGCCTGGATGCACGTTCGGATCCGTATCGTCGCAGTCTTCGTCGGAGCCGTAACCGTCCCCGTCCCCGTCCGGCGCGATGGTGACGGTGGCGAGGCTGATCCCCGTGTGGGCGTTGTCCTTGAAGAACACGTAGAAGGTCTGGCCGATGGCGACGATGCGGGGCCGCCGCCTCCCCTCGCCGCCGTCCGTGTTCCAGCCCAGGTCGGCCTGTGCGGTCCAGGTGGCGCCGCCGTCCACGGAGTAGGCCCACAGGAGGTCCGAGTCCGACGCTCCCTGGCTGCCGTCGGAGCGGAGCGCCACGGCCAGCACGGTCTGGCCGTCGTCTGCCCCGGCCACGGCCGAGAGCCCGGTGGACATGTGCCAGTCTCCCAGTCCGTCGAAGACCCGCACGTCCTGGGCGAGGGCTTTCGTCCCCGAGGCGCTGTAGCGGTTGTAGTAGACCTCGTGCAGCGCGGCGTAGGTCAGGTGGACCTGGCCGGTGCTGTCCACGTACAGGTCCGGGAAGGCGCGCCGGCCGGTGCCGCTCCGATGCTCCTGCAGGTTGGCGCCGAGGGCGGTGTACAGGCCGCCGCCGGCAGCGCCCCAGGAGAAGTAGGCCGTGCCGTCGGGGTCGGACTTGCCCGACACCAGGTACACCGTGCCGTTCCGGCCGCGGAGCCGAAAGTCGCAGTCCCCGCGCCAGATCCCTCCCAGGTCGCCGAGGGCGGACGCGCTCCCGCCGCCCTCCTGGAACAGGTGAATGTCTCCCCACACGTCGACTCCGGCCTGGGAGGAGCCGAACACCACGTCCGCGGCCCCGGCCCAGGCAATGCCCACCGCGTAGTTCCGGCGCACCTGACCGCCGAAGAGATAGTCCACGTCCCAGGTGCCGCCCGCGTTGCGGCGTCGGTACCGGATGTCGTGGCCCGTTTCCCAGCTGCCGCCGTGGCGGGTGATCAGGTGCACCGTGCCGTCCGCGCCCACGGCGAGGGCCGGAGGGAAGTCGAGCGCCCCCTGCTGGTCGTCGCCCTGGGCCTCGTCCGTCACCACCCCACCGCCGGCATCGAGCTGGTAGTAGCGGCTAGACACCAGATGAATCCGGTCGTTGGGCCCGCGCTGGGCGTCGATCTGTCCCCCCTGGGCGACCTGCCCGTGGTGGGTCCAGACGGGCTGCGCGGCGGCGGGCAGGGGAGCGGCGGCAATGGACAGGGACAGGGCCAGGGCTGTGCTCAGCCCCAGTGGCCACCGCGCGGTCATGTTTCGTCGGCCCATCGATCTCTCCCATTGCTGGTGCTCGTGGGCGCCCAGGTCCACGAGCGTTCGCGAACGGCGGCTCACGGCGCGCCGTCCCGCCATCGCTGCTCCGCGGGGATGACCCCGTCGTGGGGCGCCAGATCAGCTCCGAGGGGCGGCCAGGGCGCGGCGCCGAGGAACGGGGGCGGAGCCGCCAGGTAGAGGGAGGCGGGCAGGACCTGCACGTTGACGCTGGCGTCCCAGCTCACCGCGCCCTCCACGTAGTTGCCGTGCACGAAGGTGTGCAGCGACGTCTCCTCCACGGTGATGACGTTGTCGCCGTCGGAGAGCTCGTTACCCACGATGTTCTGCCCGTGGGAGTGATCCAGCACGTCGATGCCCTCGGCCTCGACGCGGTTCCGGAAAAAAGTGTTCCCAGGCCCGCAGGGGCCCCAGTAGTCCGCCACGTCGATCTCCTGGACCGTGTTGCCCTCGAACAGGTTCATGCTGGGGTAGTGGCCGTGGAGCGAGATGTCGCAAGGCGTCCAGTCGCCGCCCTCGCTCTGGTACGGCTCCCGTGAGTAGTTGTACCCGAACACGTTGCCGCTGGCGCCCACCTGGATGATCATCGAGTGGCGCAGGCTCACGAACACGTTGTTCTCCACCAGGCTCGCCGTGACGTGGCTGCCCAGGCTCGCGCCGTAGCCGTGCCCGCCGCCGCCGTGGTCGTGGGAGTCGTGGAGGTAGCTGTCCCGCACCTCACACCACAGCGCCGAGGTCATGGACACGTGCGCCTGGCACGTCGTGTCACTCTCCACGTCCCGCATCCAGCACCCCACGGCGTTCTTCATGATCACGGTGTGGTTGTCGCTGGGGTCCAGCCGCGTCAGGTACAGCGACTGCAGCCCGGCGCCGGACACCAGCCCCACCCGCCGGAGCTGCGGGTCTTGCCCGGGGTCGTAGTCGATGAGCAGCGGTGGGTCCACTGTCACCACGTCGCCGTCCACAGCCGTGATCTGGACCATTTGACCCACTGCCGCCTCGGGGACCCAGCTCGCGTGCTCCCACTCCCCGGTGGGGTCCATGATGGACCAGTCGTTGGACTGCTGCAGCTCGGCGTAGTCTCCCGGGGAGAAACCGGCGCCCTGCGTGGCGGCCACGGTGAGCTGCGTCGCTCCTTTGTCCAGGCCGCTCGCCACAGCCACCCAGTCCCCCCGGTCGTAGACCACGATGTCGATCCCGGTGTCGTCCGCGTCGATCAGGAGCCGACTGACGTCTCGCCCCTCGCCGCACAGCACCACGCCATGGTCGATGACCACACCGGACCGCAGCAGGTAGTCGCCGGCCGGTACCCACACCGCGCCGCCCTCGTCGGCCGCGTCCACCGCGCTCTGGAACGCTTCGGCGTCGTCCACCACGCCGTCGCCCACCGCCCCGAAGTCCAGCACGCTCGGCGCCCCGGCCGGGCACACCTGTGCCACGGGCGGGATCCCGCCCGGGACTCCCGCCCGCCAATCGATCCGGCGACAGTCCGGGATCAGCACGTTCGGATCCGCGCAGCCGAGGTTCGGCCCGTTCCCATTGGTGTTTCCTGCAGGGTCGCCTCCGCAACCCACCGCCAATGTCAAACCCAGGGCAATCAACGACCAGAAAGCACGCATGCGCTCGATTCTAATCGAAGTAGCCTGCCTCCTGGACAAGGATTTCACGAATTCTGCGGACTCCATCCCACTCCCAAAACCTGGTATGATCGATTCGATGCTGACCCCTACGACTGGGAACCGTCTCAGGCAGCCCCTGCTTGTCGGCACAGGGGTGCTGTTCATGCTCGGCGTTCTCACGGCCCTACGCTGCGAGGGCAGTCGAAACGTCGGTACCAATGACAACCAGGGTTGTGCATTGCCGTCCTGCGTGGAAGACGAGGACTGCCCGTTTGGCGCCGTTTGCATCCAGCAGTGCTGGTGCGTGTATGAAGATCTCGACGGCTCGATTCCTCCGAACCCACCGAGCATCGTTGTGGAACCCACCGTCCTGGACTTTGGCTCGGCGCTGCTGAATGTGGAGCTCACGCTGCCGGTCACGGTACGGAACCGTGGCGATGAAGACCTCGTAATCACGGCGATTACCATCGATGAGCCCGGTCTCCTCGATGAGTTTCGATCCGCGCCGGAAGGTGCGCTGGATCCACCCATCGTCATCGGCTCGTTCTCGACGATCACGATCAACGTGGTGCTCCGGGCCGAGGACGCGGAGCTGGACTACGGGCTGCTCCTCATCGACAGCAACGACCCCGACCAGCCCAGGGTGTCGGTGGAGCTCGTGGCCGGCTGCAAGTGCGCTGCGGACATCGAGGTCTGCGCCCTCGACCTCGCGCTCGCGGAACCGGTACCCTTCCAGGACTGCGTGCTGGATGCGCAGGGAGAGCCGATCATCGACTTCGGCTCGATCCCCGGTCCGGTGGACGCCTCGCAGCTCGTGGTCGTGGCCAACCTCGCGGATGGCAATTTCCCGCTGACCGTGACCGGCGTGACCACCACCGACGTGGGCGGACAGTGGCCGCTGTACCTGGTCGAGCTCTTCCGGCGGGAGGAGGATCCCGGCACCGGTCAGACCGTGGAGGTGCCTGCAGCGCTGCCGGTGGTCCTCTCGGCTGGAGATCCCGTGATGGGCGTTCCACCGGACCTGCTGTTCGTCAGAATCTGGCTCGACACCCAGATGCACGGCTCCCTCCCGGCGGACGACCTTGTCATCGACAGCGACGACCCGGCTGACCCGCAGCTCGCCATCCCCATCCACGGCCAGATTCTCGGCGCGCCCGCCCGCTAATCCGGCCACCCCCGAAATGGTCCTGTGCTAGACTGTCGGGCCATGGATCAATCTTCTGATCTGTCGCTGCGGATTGAAGAAGGCGAGGAGATCGAATATCTTGGGGCTTGCACCTGCCGGAGGAAACATGAGCCAGAGATTCATCATCTTGATCTGCTGCGCCACCCTGCTGGGCGGCGCGGCGGCAGGTTGCGGGGTGATGACACCCGGCAACGAGGGCTGGTTCTGCAAGACCAGCGAGGACTGCAAGGAAGGGCTGCGCTGCCGGACCTACCGGCACCGGGGGAAGAGCCACACGAACCGCCTCTGCACCGGCAGAAAGGCGCTCACCAGCACCAGCCAGAACTACGGCTGGATCATTCTCATCGCGGCCTGGTTCTTCGTCGTGGTGGCGCCCATCGGCCTCACGATCTTCGTCGTCGTGAAGCGCGTTCGCAACAAGAAGCAGGGCCCACCACAGCCGCCGGGGCAGGGGAGCCCGCCACCGCCGGATGGGGCCCCGCCCCCGGAGCAGGGCTCGCCGGTTTGATCGAGGAATCGGGGGATCGGATGTATAGGAACAGAACGCGTAGAATCGTCGCAGTGTTGGGGTTCGCGTTGGGGCTGGGGATTGTGCTCCCTGCCGCGGCCGGAGCGCGGCACCGGATCAGGTTCGACCGCGTCGCCAAGGTTGGGTATCGCTACGGCCTCAAGGTTCAAGGGACCTTTTCGGGGACCACGTTGATTACGGCGGGCGGCCAAAAGGTCAAGGACGAGCAGGAGAAGTACTCGTACGAGTACGAGGCGGTGGTGAAGGTCCTCAAGGTGGACGCCAAGGGGCGGCCCATCCGGGAGCTTCACCGGGTGGTGAGGCTCACCAGAGCCGAGAAAGGCGGCCGCAAGACGCTGCTGAAGCCCGCGACCCTCGTCACGGCCTGGATTGTGGGCGGCAAGAAGAAGTTCGAGACTTCCCAGGGTCCGGTGAGCCGTGAGGCGAGAGACGTGCTGAAATCCGCCGTGGACTTTCCCCACAGCGGCGTCACGACCGACGACATCTTCGGCTCGCGGCGCGCGCGCAAAATCGGCGAGCGGTGGCCCATCAACGCGAAGCTGGCCCTGCGAGAGGTGAGCACGATCTTTGGGCGCAAGCAGGTCCCTTCGGGCGCCTCGGCGACCGGGCACGTCAAGCTGCAACGTCGCGTTCGGGAGGCGGGGCTCCCCTGCCTGCAGCTCGACAGCAAGATGACGATCAAGGGGCTCTCTCCGCTGCCCCCGACCTTCACGCTCGACAAAGCTCACGTCCAGGCGTCCAATCGGTGGGTGCTCCCCTTGAACCTGCGGTACCCTCCGGCCAGGATGAGCATGAAGCTGTTGGTCGTGATCAGAGCCGGGATGCCCGCCACCGGTCAACGCCCTCCGGTGCGGATCGACATGCGCATCGAGCGCACCGGCACCGCGCGCCTCAAGCCGCTCCGAAAGAACCCATAACGGAAATGCCGATATGGGGGGTATGACCCCCTAGGGCAGGGGGTGGATGGCCTCGACCAGGGGGTACTCCTCGCCTCCGGTGACGTGGAGCCAGTTGTCTCCGGCGCCGGTCCCGGCGGAGAGGGACGCGGCGGGCACGGTGAAGGTGAGCTCGCCGGAGCTGTCGGCGAGGCCGGTGGCGTCGAAGGAGCGGGTGAAGTCGTCCACGTCGAGCCAGAGCCTGACCAGGGCGCCCGCCTGGGGGGCGCCGTCGGCGTCCTGCACTGTGACGTCTACCGTGAGGTCGGCGCCGGCAGGGGAGGTGGTCACCTGGAGCCGCCACACCTCGGGATCGTGGCGCTGGAAGTCCTCGATGGGGGTGAGGTCCATGACGTCGAGCAGGTCCTGGAAGCGCAGCACCGCGTCGGCGAAGAACTCGTAGTCCACCTTGTCCGGCGTGTCCTCGGTGGTGTGGTACCAGGGCGACTGGCAGGCGGTGGTGACGCCCTGTAGGCCGTACCAGTACAGCCCCTGGATGTCCGTGGGGATCGAGCCGCCGAAGAGCCCGGCCACGAGCTCGAGCCCGGCCACGAAGATGTACAGGCCCTCCAGCTCGGATTCCAGGATGGCGTCGTAGAACCCGGCGCCGTTGGTGTAGCCCAGGGCGCGCAGGCCGTCTCCGGCGTTGGCGGGCATCTCGAAGTTCAGGAAGGCCAGCAGCGGCTCCCCGTCGACGACCACGTGCTTGCGCAGGAAGTCGTAGCCCCCGAGGAGTCCCAACTCCTCGCCGTCGTAGGCCACGAAGGAGATGCCATAGATGCGCGGGCCGCGCAGCACCAGGGATTCGGCGATCTCGAGGGTAGCGGCCACCCCGGTGGAGTTGTCCACCGAGCCGGTGAACCAGGTGTCGTAGTGCCCGCCCACGAGGAAATAGCCGCCGCTCGGGTCGGTGCCGGGGAGCTCACCCACCACGTTGCGGCCGGTGGCGGGACCCACGGAGGCGGTCACCGAGGTGGTCGCCCGGACAGTCTGGCCGGCGTCCAGGGCGTCGATGATGCGCTGACCGTCGTCTGTGCCCACGGTCACCGCCGGGATGGGGCCGAGCCCGTCCTCCGGGTCGCCCACGGTGCCGATCTGGATCAGGTTGTCCGGCGAAGCGCTGACATAGAGCATGGCAGCGCCGCCGTGCTCGACGATGAGGGAGTACTGGGCCGAGCGGTGGAAGATCTCATCCCGCTCCACCAGGACGACCCGTCCGGCCACGTCCTTGCCCACGTAGTCTGCAGGCTTGCCGTGCCCCACGAAGACCACGGTGGCATCCGCGGAGCCGGAACCAGAGTACGCGAAAACGTCGTGCTCAATGGCGAGGGGGACGCCGTCGGCCGTCACCGTCATCGCCGAGCTCTCCAGCTCGAACAGCAGGAAGGAGAAGGATTCGAAACGAACATTCTGGAGACCGGCCGTTTCGAAGCGGTCGAAGAGATAGTCCGCTGCCTGCGCGCCGGCCGGGGTTCCGGCCCGCTTTTCTCCGAAGGCTGCGAGGTCCCAGAGGGTGGCCTGCAGGCGCTCCGAAACGGCAGTGGGGTCGTCGTAGGGGGCGGTGTTGTTGTTGTTCTCCACCGGGTCCGACGAGGAGCAGGCGACCGTGACGGACGTCATTAATAGCGCAATGGCCGCACTCCGAAAATCCATGCATTTCATATGATTGGTTCTCGATACTTCAGGTGTATTCAAGGCTCCAGGATGGCTACTGAGGCTCGCCCGTGAGGCTTCGGAGGTCGCCGTAGCCATCGATGACGTCGACGATCCGCTGCCCAAAGAGGGGCGCCGTGGCCTGGGCAAAGGTGTCGCTCGGATGGGAATCCCCAGAGCTGGCCGCATTCGCCTCGAGCAGGTACAGCCCGCCCTCGGTCTCGAGCTCCCAGAAATCCCAAACATAGATATTGTCTCCGGGCTCGTCCCAGGTGGCTTTGACCCAGTCGAAGAAGTCCCGGGCGCGGCCGGCAGCGGCCTCGTCCGTGGAGCTCTCCACCAGCGCGGCGCCGGTCCAGACGAGGAACCGGTTGTTCGGGAACTCGTGCAGCTTGAGCTTGAGCGCCTCGTACTGCAGCTCGTAGTTCGCGCGGGTCTTCGTGGCAGAGGAGATGTCCGGGTTGGAGTCGTCGGCCGCCATGCCGCTCACCGGGAAGCAGTGCTTGAACACGATGACGTCGTATTGGGCGGTGAGCATCTCAAGGGTTTCCTGGCCCTCGATGGGGTTCGGCCCGGCGTTTTCGACCCAGAGATGCCAGTAGTCGTAAGGGTAGTTGGCCCAGGGGTAGGGGTCGTGGGGAAAGGCCATTTCCTCGATGGTGTGGGTGGTGGAGTTGGCGCTGTTGTAGTCCGTGAACCAGTCGGCCACGCCGCCGCCCCAGATGACCCCGCCCGTGGAGTGGTGCAGGAAGACGACGCTGACATCGGTCCCCATGGCCGGCTGCGGCTGGCCCTCCTCGGTCTCACAGGTCATGCCGGTCCAGCCGGACGGGCAGTCGCAGTCGAAGCTATGGGCGCCGTCGGTGCAGGTGCCGCCGTTCTGGCACGGGTTCGGGCTGCAGTCGTCGACGTTGGTCTCGCAGTCGTCGCCCGTGAACCCCGCGGCGCAGTCACAGGTGTAGCCGCTGCCCGTGTCGGTGCAGGCGCCGCCGTTCTGGCACGGGTTCGGCGTGCAGTTCGGCCCCGCGCTGTTGTTCGTCCCGCCGGAGTCGTCTCCGCAGGCCGCGAGTCCGGAGGCGAGCAGGAGCGCCAGCGCCAGCGCGCAACCCGTCCATCTGGTGATGTGTTGCATGTCTATACTCCTCATCTCGATTCGATTGCGATTCGTGGCCGCTTGCACCGCGTCTGAAAGTCGAACCCATAGGATTGGCTGCGGCCCGACCGCAGCTTGGCGTCGAACACCCGGACCAGGGTCACCGTCGGCTTGGGGCCCTCGCACTCGTATCCGCGGATGCCGATTGCGATCTGCCGCACCCTGCGCCCGGTGTCGTTGCGAATGCGGAAGGCCCCCTTGCGCCCGTCGAAGCGCAGGAGCTTCAGCCGGGGCTCCCGCTTCTCCGCCTTGGCGCCCGTGCCGCGGCCGCCCGTCCCGTGGCCACCGCCGGCCGGACAGCCGGAACCGAGCAGCAGGACCACCGACAGGACCACCGGCAGGACCACGGCCAACAAGCTCGGCACTGACCTCAGTTGCATCATTGCAATCCGTTTCGCGACGGCTGGAGAATAGCACAACATCGTGGTACACCGCACGGTCGTACCCCTGCAGGAGTGACCATGACCGCTGCCAACAGGCTCAGCCGTATCGTTTCCAAGCTCAACCTCCTGCCCGGTCCGGCCCGGAGTCGGACCATCAGCCTACTGCTCGGTCAGCTCGTCCCTTTCGTGGGGACCTCCCGGGTGCGAATCGAGGTGATGACCGAGGATCGCGTCACGGTGCTGGTGCCGAATAGGCGCCGGATTCGAAATCACATCGGCTCGGTGCACGCCGCCGCCATGGCACTCGCGGCGGAAACGGCGACCGGGTTCGTCGTGGGCATGAATGTGCCTGATTCCAAGGTACTTGTGATCAAGTCCATGAAGGTGGACTTCAAGAAACGAACCACGGGCTCCCTACGCGCCACGGCGACACTGAGCCCGGAGCAACGCGAACGGATCCGAGCCGACGACGGCGGGGAGGTGGTGGTCCCGGTCACAGCGACCGACAGCTCCGGCCAGGAGCCCATCCAGTGCGAGATGGTCTGGGCCTGGCGACCCAAGCGCAGCTGATCCGCGGCTCCCGACTCCCGACTCCCGACTCCCCTCCAACTCATCGAAAGTTGCCATATTCTCCCTTTCGGCCCTATCATGGACCAGGTCTAACAACGGGAGTACGTCATGACTTTGTCCCAGGACACCCTCATCGCGAGCGAGCCGAAACACTTATTCAGGGCCTTCCTGAACCCAGCGGATCTCGCTGCGTGGTGGGGATGCACGGCCGTGGTCGAGGCGCGGGTCGGAGGAATGTGGGTCGGCGGCTGGGGTGAGGGCGAGGGCGGCCTTGGTCACCAGACCGTGATCTGGGCCGAAATCGCGCAGCTCGGCGCGGACCGCGTCGTCGCGCTCAAGATGGGCGACACCGTGATCACCTTCGCCATCGAGGCCGATCCCGGCGGCGCCAAGGTGACCGTGACCCAGGACGGCTACCCCGCCAGCTCGCCGGAAGAGGAGCAGGCAGCGTTCCAGAGCTGGGTCGACACCGCGGAGAGCCTCAAGGTCTGGGCCGAGGAGCACCACAAGTACGTGCCCCCTGCGAAGCCTGCCGCACCACCCCCTTCGCCTCCCGCGCCTCCCGCGCCTCCTGCGCCTCCTGCGCCTCCTGCGCGACCTGCGCCGCCACCACCCACTCCGAGGCCGGCGGAAGCCGCTCCGGGGCCGCCTCCGACGCCTGCACCGGAGCCCGCCCCGACCACGGCCCCGGCACCCGCCCCGGCCCCGGCCCCGGCGCCTGCCCCGGCCCCGGCACCCCTGGCGGAAGCGCTTCCAGCCGAGGCCGCTGTGGCCGCTGCCGCGGGAGGAGCCGACCCCTACGGCGGAGTGGCGGCCATGACGAGGGGGGGAGACGCCACGGTGCTCGACGACGGCGGGTTCGGTGTGACCGACCCCCACGGCGTCATCAAGTCTTGGTCCAAGGAGCAGGGCTTCGGATACGTGACCCACGCCGAGCTCGGAGACATCGTGTTCGACTACGACGGCTGCGACTTCGAGCCTGCCCCAGGGGACAAGGTGCTGCTCCTCGTCATCGCGAAGGCTTGGAACGGCAAGCCCAAGGTCAAACGAATCGCCTGCCTGGCCAAGGGAAGCAACATCAAGGCGTAGCCCTTCTGTTCCTCCGCCCGTCGCACATCAGGGGAACGTTGCCGCGATAACCGCCGTAAGATGTTGTTGCAGGGGAGCATCCCCGCCCTATGCTAGTGCAGTGAAGACCGCAAAAGCGCATACAAACGAAAGATCGGGTGGATGGAGCCGAGGAGCCTTGCCGGCTCTGATTCTGGTGTGGGTCCTGCTGGCCACTGAAGCCTGCAGGGACGGGCCGCCGCCCCAACGGCGAGAGCCGCGCACCACGCGCCGCACTCCTGTTGTCGACGCGTCGATTCCCAGCAGCCCAAGCCCGGTGCCGCGGCGCGCCGCGGTGTTTCCACGATACCGGCCGCCGAAGCAGCTTCGGGTGCGGTTCTTCTCGGCGGGCCACGCGGACTCCATCCTGCTGCGCACGCCGTCCGGACACACGGTGCTCATCGACGCCGGATTGGGCAGTGAGATGATTCTCGGCGAGAACC
The DNA here is from genome assembly GCA_043825095.1 of bacterium. Taxonomy (GTDB): domain Bacteria; phylum Myxococcota_A; class Polyangia; order HGW-17; family JAJRWW01; genus JBDRSE01. Next base: position 5,746 of record JBDRSE010000372.1, on the reverse strand, counting down.
TGGTGCAGCGTCGCATCGTGCCCTTCTGTAAACGGCTCGGAATCGCGCGGCTCGACGCGTTCGTGATTACCCACCCGCACCTGGACCACGTGGGAGACCCGATCACGCTGCAGCGCGAGCTCGGCGTGAACAAGATCTACGTCAACACCGATGGCCTGCAGCTGGTTGGCAATGTGCTGCGCAACCTCGCCCCCGGGCTCTCCTTCGAGCTGCTCCATCGGGGTCGGACCCTGCGCTTCGGCCGGCTCACCCTGGAGGTGCTCCACCCGCCAAAGGACATCCGGCCCAAGCTGGTGGAGCGGAGCCTCTACCGGCAGAACACCCGCTCGATGGTGATTCGCGCCCGCTTCGGCCGGCGCGCGTTCCTGCTGGCCGCAGACGCGATGCAGCTCACCGAAGCGCACATCCTGCGGGCGAAGCTCGCCCTTCGGGCGGACGTGCTCAAGCTCGGTCATCACGGGGTCAAGACCACCAGTTACGCCTGGCTCGCGGCCATCTCACCCCGCTACGCGGTGGCGAGCATGGGGGCGCGGACGCGACAGCGGCTCGACGAGCTGCCGCAACGGATCCGGAAGCAGCTCAGGCGCCGGGGCATCAAGCTGCTCCGGACCGACCTAGACGGCGACGTCGAGTTCGCCACGGACGGCGATCTTCTCACGGTGGAAACCCACCCGGAGCTGGCGCGGCTGCCGGACTGGGCTCCCAAGCACCGTCGGGAGGCCGTTCAGCGGCGGATCGCAGCGAAACGGGCAGGGCGGGCAGGGCGGGCAGGGCGGGCACGGCCGGTGGGGCCATGAGGTTCCGGGGCCTCACCGCGCCGGCGGTGGTGGGGGTCTTGCTGCTGTGGACCTCCGTGGTGGAGGCCAAAAGCGACCCTCTGGATCCCCTGTACAAACAAGTCGCCGCGGACCTGCGGGCGGGGAAGCCCCTCGTGGTCACCGTCTACGTAGCGCTCTGTGACAACCGCGCCATCGCCTGCGGCAGCAAGCGGCTCGGCAACGGGGACCGCCCGCGCACCAATCTCTATTGGGGCGGCGCGGCGGGGCTCCGGGCGTACTTCGACCACCGCCGGGGCTACAAACGCGTGTTCCTTGACCAGGGCGACTCCAAGGTCGTCCTGGAGCGGGTGGTCTATCGACGTCGCGTGAGGCCCCCCTCCCCGAGGTGGCTGAAGCTCGGCGTACGCAAGGCCTTCGAAATCTACCTGGTGGGCTACGCCATCCGCGGGACCAAGATCGGGAAGGCGGCCGAGGCATTGGTTCGGGGCGTTGCCCAGGGCAGCGGCACGACGCTCAAGCTGCCCGACGGGACGGTTCTGGCCGTGGGTGGGCGCTCCCACGTCATCGGGTACGCGGGACACAACCACTTCATGGACGTCGTGGGACGGTTCAAGTGGCCGCGCGTCGTGCGCAAGAAGCCCGTCGGCTACTTCATGCTGGCGTGCCAATCGGCCCAATACTTAGCGCCGAAGCTCACCCACCCGAAAACCCACGCGCTGCTGCTGACCAAGGTCTTCATGTACCCCGGGGCCTTCACCATCGATGGGCTGATCCGCGGACTGGCCCTGGCCGAGCCGCAGCGCAAGGTGTTCCGCCGCGGCTGCGCCTACTACGCCAAATACCAGCGCCGGCGCCCGGCGCTGGTGCGCCGCATCTTCACCCACGACGGCCGGACGCGCTACCGCAAGAAATACCCCGGGAAGTAGCCCCCCCGGCGTCCGCGACAGCGATCCCAGCTGTCCGAAGGATTGGCCATCAGGTTTGGCCGATGCTAGACTGGTCCCATGGTCCACGTGCCCTACGAGAAGGACGGTGCCACCTACGCCGATCTGGAGGCGTTGCCGTCCAACCTGGTGGGCGAGATCGTGAGCGGTCGGCTCATCGCCTCTCCGCGTCCGGCTCCGCGACACGCGCAGGCGTCCTCGGGCCTCGGTGTGCTCGTGGGGGCGCCGTTTCACTTCGGCCGGGACGGCCCGGGGGGATGGTGGATCCTGGACGAGCCCGAGCTGCACCTCGGCCAGGACGTGCTGGTGCCGGATCTCGCGGGCTGGCGCCGGGAGCGCCTGCCCCGGATGCCCGAGACCGCCTACTTCGAGCTCGTACCCGACTGGGTTTGCGAGGTAATCTCGCCGAGCACCGAGCGCCTCGACCGGGGTGAGAAGCTGGAGATCTACCGCCGGGAGCAGGTCGCCCACGTCTGGCTCGTGAGCCCGCTCGCGCGGACCGTGGAGGTCCTGCGCCTGACCGGCGAGGGGTTCCTGCTCGCGGTGGTTCACGCAGTGCCGGGGCCGGTCCGGGCCGAGCCCTTCGACGCCGTGGAGCTCGACCTCGGCCTGCTCTTCGACGAGCCGGCTGAGCCGGACGATCCCAATGAGCCGGACGATCCCCCGGGGGGTCGGGGCTGATCCGCTGACTGCGCCGGAGGCAGCGGAACTCGAAGTTGCCACCGACGAAGCCCTTGGCAGGATGGACCCCGAGCTCCGTTGAGACCGTGTTTTTCGAGCGATTGACTGGATCTCTGGCGGCGTTTGAGCCAAGCATCGACAACCAGGCCGGCGTTGTTTCGTCTACGTTCGCGGCTACGAAGGAGTCAAGATGCGCTGCACTGCGATCCTCATGCTGCTGATGCTAATGGCATCGATGGTCGTTCGCTGCGGTGACGACGACGCGGGCGCGCCGGCGTACCGGGTGCCTCTGGCGCAGGAGAGCCCCTGGCCCAAGTTTCGGCGGAACGCGGCGCAGACCGGGCTCAGCACGGTGACGCCGTCCCTCACGGGGGGGGCGTTGTGGGAGTTCCAGACGGGCAAGGGCATCTTCAGCTCTCCGGTGATTGGGGGCGACGGGACGGTCTACATCGGATCCGCGGACCGCTATTTCTATGCGATCAATCCGGATGGGACCGAGAAGTGGCGGCACCTGACCGGGGAGATTGTTGACTCGTCGGCTCTGCTGGACGACCAGGGGCGGGTGTTCTTCGGATCCGGGGATGGGCTGCTGTATGCCCTGGACGCCGAGACGGGCGAGGCGCTGTGGACCTTTCAGGCCGATGATCCGTCGGTGAACCAGGCCTTCATCCGCTGGTTCGAGGGCAACGTGGCCATGGGCCCGGACGGCACGCTGTACGTGCCCAACGACAACTTCTTCGTCTATGCCATCGATCGCGAGACGGGCGATGTGGTGTGGCGGTTCCAGATGATGGACCAGACGTGGTCCTCGCCGGCGGTGGACCCGGACACCGGCACCCTCTACATCGGGAACAACAACCTCCTCGCGCTGATGGGGCTCGGGGACAACACCTACGCCATCGACGCCGTGGGGGACGAGGTCTGGGCTGGCATGAGCCTGGGGTCCGTGGCCGCGAGCCCGATGCTGGTGGAGGGGCGCGTCGTAGTGGGTAGCTTCGACGGGGTCCTGCGCGCCTACAGCCGTGCCGACGGCGACGAGCTGTGGAGCTTTCCGACCCGCGACCACCTCTATGCCAGCCCGGGCCTGCTGCCGAACGGCACGATTGTCCAGCCCTCGGCGGACGGAACCATCTACGCCGTGGACGCGGCCACCGGGACGCTCCGCTGGGCCTTCGACGCCCTGGAGCCCATCCGATCCTCCCCGGCCGTCGACGCCGACGGCAACATCTACGTGGGGTCCGGTGAGGGGCGGCTGTTCGTGCTGTGCAGCGACGGGACCCTCCGCTGGGCGATGCGGCTCATCGACGACCGGCGCAACGATCTCAACTCGTCGCCCGCTCTCGGAGTCGACGCGATCTACATCGCCGGAGAGAGCGGCACGGTGTTCAGCGTGCCCTACGACTACTGTCTGCGGGATGTCGCCGCCCAGGACGAACGCTGCTGGGTGGGTCCGGGGGAGGACCTGCCGGCCGACGGCGCGCACCTGTTTTTCACGACCCGCTTCGGCGCGCCCCTGGCAGCGCCGCCGGCCGAGGTCCATGGCAACCAGCTCCTCGCGTTCTCGCTCTTCGTGCGGGACGGGGGCGACACCACCCTCGCCGTGATCGACTCGGACAGCGTGGAGGTCACCATCGATCCCACGGCGCTCCTGGAGGTCGGCGTGTCCGGGGAGCGGCGGTTTTTGACCGTCGCGCCCGTGGATCGCTATGGTGCGGACGGAAACGGCGAGGTCACGATCACCGTCACCGGGGAGTATCTGGTGGATCTGGAGCGAGAGGGGCTACGCTTCTTCGGCGGGACCACCGGCGGCGAGTTCTCCGAAACCTTCACGTTTACGGTTCTGGAGGGCGCGTCAGGGGTCATGCCACTGCCGGTGCCGACGGCCCCCGGTGACGACGCCGGGGTGTGGGAGCTGTCCCGACTCGCGGCGCCGCTGCCGACGATTCTGCCCAGCTACAACCAGATCGGGTTCGACTCCCTGCACTTCCTGGTCGGGTTGGTGGAGGAGACGGCGGGCGGCGCCATCGGTTGGGTGGTCGGCGCCCGCCTGGCCGAGGGCGAGAACCGCACCGAGGTCGATCCCGGGTCTCGGGCGCTCTTCCCCGTGGAAATCAGCTACGACAGCGGTCTGCTGACGATGCTGAACGCCAACGGATTCACCTTGGAGGTCATGAACGCCACCATCCCCATGGATACGTTTCGCGTGGCGGCGAGCCTGGACGCCGCGGGGGGGGCACCGGACAGCGCCGGGCTGCTGGTGACCACGATTTGCAGCGACATCCAGATGTACGGCGCGTTCCTCAACGCGCTGGGCTTCTGCAACCCCGTCTCGGATGCGCTCACGGCCTTCGGTGCCGCGGAGCTCCAGCCCCACGCGGGGGGGGTTCAATCCGCGCCGGCCGGCCTGGGCACCGTGGTCTTTACCGCGGCGGCCGACTCCGTGACCGCGACCGTCACCGGCTCCTCGCTGCTCCGGGCTGCCCACAGCTACGGCCTGCTGCTCATCGATCTGAGCACCGGGCGACCCGTGACCCTCGACTACGGGCTCGACACGGCCCGGGAGGAGGATGGAAACGGCAACCTCTCCTCGGTCAGCGTCAGCTTCGACCGTGCCGACGTGCCTGACGATGTACGCATCTACCTGCTCGTGGACACCTACCCGGCGGCCACCGGCACGCTCGCGATTCCATGAACAGGAGCGCGCCGCGGATCCTCGTGCTGGGACTGGGCAACACCATCCTGTCCGATGACGGGATCGGTATCTACGCTGTGCGCCTGCTGCGAGAGCTGCTGGAGCCGGACGAGCCCATCGACGTCAAGGAGGCGGAGCTGGGAGGGTTCGCGCTGGTGGACCTCCTGGAGGGGTACGACGCGTGCGTTCTGTTGGACGCCTTCGAGGGCGGGTGCCTGCCCGGGGAGCTACGGGTGCTCGAGCTCGACGCGTTCGCGCCAACCGCGCGTCTGGCGGCAGGGCATCAGATCGACCTGCCCACGGCGATCGAGCTCGGCAGGACGACCGGGCGGCAGATGCCCCAGCGGATCGCCATCGTTGCCGTTCAGGTGGGTGACTCTCGTACCCTGGGCGAGTCCTGCACCGCTCCCGTGCAGGCGGCCATCGAGCCCGCCGCGAGGAGGGCGCTGGAGCTCGCGCGGAGCTTCGCCGACGAGGTGTGAGCTCTTCGGAGAGGGGAGAGCGGAAATCGGAGAGGGGAAATCGGAGAGGGGAAATCGGAGAGGGGAAATCGGAGAGGGGAAATCGGAAATCGGAAATCGGAGAGCGGAAATCGGAGAGGGGAAATCGGAGAGCGGAAATCGGAAATCGGAAAGGGGAGAGGGGAGAGG
>JBDRSE010000371.1:0-28553 GCA_043825095.1 bacterium | reverse complement strand
CCGTGATGGGGTCAGACCCCATCACGGCATTACCGCCACGAGGATCGGATTGACCTTTGCCTCGACGCCCACCACGACTATGCTGAAGGCGAATTCCACGGAGGTCTGATCCATGTCACGCACGCGGGTTGTCGCGACACTCGTGCTCCTGTTCACGCTGGCGGGGTGCTCCCAGGACGAGCCGGAGCCGCTGCCCCCGTTCGAGCACGAAGGGTTCTACGAGCAGATGCTGCACAACGCCGGGGATCTCGCGTACCTCGGGGGGGAGTGGCGGGACGACTACGGAGACGCCGCTTTCTACGGCCTGGCCTTCTTCGCCTGGTCCGGCGTCTCCACCGGGAACGCCAGCCACCTGGCCATTGCCGACGAGGCGTACGCGCGCTCGATCACCGTGGTGCAAGAGGCAAACTTCGTCTCCGGGGACGTCAACGAGATCGCCATGGCGGCGCTGGGGCTCATCGACTACATGGCCGCCACCGGGGACGAGTCCGCCCTCGCCGACCTCGACGCCATGCTCGACAACCTCGACAACCTGGTGGAGCTGTTCGGCTTCTACCTGGACGGCGGCGTGGTGACCGGGTACGCGGTGGACACCTACGGGCCCACCTCCATCAGCGGCCTGGTGGTGCTGCTGAATCTGCAGTACGCCTACCTGCTCGACACCCCGGAGAAGGATCGGCGCGTGGAGTGGGCCGCCGAGGCCGTGGCCGAGATCGACACGGCCGCCTACAACGGTGAAACCTATGATTTCGGCAACGACCGGCCCGGGCTGTTCCTCTATCCGAACGTGACCATGATCCTGCTGCACGTCCGGCTGTATCAGCTCACAGGGCTGGAGCATCACCTGCAACGGGCGCTGGGGCTGTACCAGGCCCTGCAGGTGCTCAAGGAGGACCACGGCCCGGGCATGGTGCGCTATCGCTCGCCCTACAGCGCCGAGTACATGGGCGCCACCACGGACGACTACTCGACCCTCTCGTCCCAGAACTACACCATGTTCGCGCTGCTGCTGCTCTACGAAGTCACCGGCGACGTTGCGCTCATGCGGGAGTGGAACGCCATCGTGGAGTTTCTCTCCACCCAGATCTACGGCGACTACTGTCGCAGCGACCTGCACTTCGCGCCCTGCGATCCCGGCTGCCTCGCGGCCGAGGTGTGCCTCGACGGCACGTGTCTCGACGACACGTGCTCCGAGGGCGTGCTGCACCACTGGATGGACGGGCAGATCGCCGTGGCGGCGGATCCCGAGTTCTTCTGCTCCGGCTGCAACCTCCAGCTGCTCTACGTGATGTGGTACCGCCGGCACAACATCGTCGAGTGACAGGCGGTCGACCTGGCGGAAGGAGCGTCCTGCGGCGCGGCCTACTCGTAGAGCTCGAAGATGGGCAGCTCGCCCGCCTCTACCAGGGCCTCGATGCGCCGCCGCAGCTCCGCGGAGGGCTGCACGAACCTCACGCCCAAGCCCGGCTCCGGGGCGTCCGCAGGGGCGCACCACTTGACCTCGGCCTCCACCTCCAGCGACGGCCCGTCGTCCAGCGGCTCAATGATCAGCCGGAGTCGTGTGCCGGGTTCGAAGGGCTTGTCACACCGCAAAAAAGCCCCCCCCGCGCCCACGTCCCGGGTGGTGGCCCAGTCCGCGGACTGCGCCGTCTCCGCACCCCCTCCCCCGAGCCGCACCCGCAAGGCCGCGCGAAACCGGGGATCCGTACGGAACGTCCTGCTGTCTTCACTCGCCATGTCTCCCATGATAAGCGGGTTCCACTCCGGACCACAACAGAACAGTTCTCCGCAGGGGCTTTGCAGCTTCGGCGTTCTATAGTAGGCTGGCGTCCACTTTCAGACCAACCCCACTCACCGGAGGTATCCCATGGCAGGACCACAGGCCGTGATCAAGACCAAGTTCGGAGACATCACCATCGAGCTCTTCGAGGACCTCGCTCCCGGACACGTGAAGAACTTCCTCGACCTGGCCGGCAAGGGCTTTTACAACCAGACGATCTTCCACCGGGTCATCCCCGGCTTCATGATCCAGGGAGGCTGCCCGAACTCCAAGCCCGGCGCCTCGGGCACTCCCGGCACCGGCGGCCCCGGCTACCACATCGACGCCGAGTTCAGCTCCACCAAGCACGTGCGCGGCATTCTGAGCATGGCCCGGGCCTCGGATCCCAACAGCGCCGGGTGCCAGTTCTTCGTCGTGGTGAAGGACTCGCTGTTCCTGGACAACCAGTACACGGCCTTCGGACGCGTGCTCTCGGGGATGGAGGTGGCCGACCAGATCGTCAGCCTGCCGCGCAATGCGCAGGACCTGCCGAAGGAGCGGGTGGAGATGACCATCGAGGCGCTGTAGCTTCGAGCCGTCCGACGGGCGCACCTGCGCCGACGCCGTCTCCCCCCGTCGCGCGCCCTGAAAATCGCACCATGCTCCACCGCACGACGACCCTGCTCGCCTTGCTGGCGCTTCCAACCGCGCTCCCCGCGGGGATCGGCTGCGAGCCCGTCAAGCCCGCCCCTCCGGCCCCTCCGGAAGAGGCGCGCCAGCGCTCCGCCGCCGCGCCCGCCGGGGCCGGGCAGCTGCAGCTCACGGATCTGTTCGGACCGAGGAGTCTGGCGGGGCGCCCGCCCCGGAGCTTCCAGTGGTCGGCAGACGACCGCCGGCTCTACTACCTTCGGCCGGGTGAAAAAGACGCCCGCGTGCTCGACCTGTGGCAGCTGGACGTGACCACCGGAAAGGCGTCGGTGCTGGTGACCGCGGCGAGCCTGCGCTCGCGCCGGCCCGTGACGCTGACCGAGGAGCAGAAGGCGTCGCAGGAGCGAAGACGCGTGCGCAGCCGCGGCATCACCCGCTTCGGGGCCGACAAGGCCGGGCGCTCGCTGCTCCTCCCTGTCGGTGGGCTCCTGCACCACCACGACCTCCCGACCGGGCGCACCCGTCGACTCCTCGCCGCTCCGGGGGGGGAGCTGGACCCGAAGCTCTCTCCGGACGGGAAATCCGTGGCCTTTGTACGGGCCGGCAACCTGTTCGTGCTCGACGTCACCACCGGACAGCAGCGCGCCCTGACCCGCACCGGGACGGCCACCTTGAGAAACGGCGTGGCCGAGTTCATCGCCCAGGAGGAGCTGGGGCGCCACACCGGCCACTGGTGGTCTCCGGACGGACGACAGATCGCGTTCGCGGAGGTGGACGAGGCGCCGGTTCGGATCGTGCGCCGACCGGAGTTCCATGCGCACGGGATCAATGTTGTCAGCCAGCGGTACCCCTCGGCGGGCACGGCCAATGCGAAGGTGCGGCTCGCCGTGGTGGACGTCGCCTCCGGGCGGACGGTGTGGGTCGACCTCGGCCCGGAGCTGGATCGCTATCTCGCGCGCGTGCGCTGGGTTCCGCCCGGCCTGGCCGTGCAGGTGCTCTCCCGGGATCAGCGCACACTGACCTTGCGGCTGGCGGATCCGCGAACCGGCCGGTCCCGGGTCGTGCTGACCGAGAGGGACGCCCGCTATCTCAACCTGCACGACGACCTGAGGCCCCTCGAGAAACAATCCGCCTTCGTCTGGTCCACCGAAACCTCGGGACATCGACAGCTCCTCCTGTACGACTGGAGCGGCAAGCGCCTCAGCGCGCTCAGCCGAAGGCCGCTCTTCGTTCGCAAGGTCGTGGGGCTGGACGAGCCGGGAGGGGTGCTGTACGCCACCGTCCCCACCGAGCGCGGCAACCAGCTCCAGCTCTACCGCTTCGCCCTGGACGGCAAGGCCCCGCCCAGGCGCATCACCCAGCGGGCCGGCTGGCACGACGTGACCTTTGGCCGCAAGGGCCGCCACTACGTGGACCGGTTCTCTGCGCTCAACACGCCGCCCCAGGTCCGGCTCCACAGCGCGGACGGGGTCCTGGTCCGCGCCCTCGACACAAACCCTGCGGCCGCCTACCGCTCCCACGCGTTGGCCCAGGCCCGGTTCGTCGAGATCCCTGCCGAGGACGGCACATCCCTCAACGGGCTGCTGCTGCATCCCGTCGGGTTCGACTCCCGCCGCAACCATCCGGCCCTCGTGTACGTCTACGGCGGACCCCATGGGCGCAGCGTGGCCAACCGGTGGAGTCGCACGGAGCCCTGGCATCACTTCCTGGCCCAGCGCGGCTTCGTGGTGCTCCTGGTGGACGGTCGCGGCACCGACTACCGCGGGAAGACCTTCGAGGCCAAGCTCTACCAGCAGCTCGGCCGGGTGGACGTGGCCGACGTCGTCGCAGCGGCGCGCTGGCTGGGCTCCCGGCCGGGCATCGACAAGTCGCGTCTCGGCCTGTGGGGTTGGAGCTACGGCGGGTACCTGACGGTCATGACCCTCCTGCGTACCGGAACGTTGTTCCGCGCCGGTGTGGCCGTGGCGCCGTTGGCCGACTGGGCGCTGTACGACACCGCCTACACCGAGCGCTACCTCGGTCACCCGGCCCGGGCCAGGGAGGCGTACCGACAGTCACGGCCCATGGAATTGGCCAGCTCCCTGAAGACCCACCTGCTGCTGATTCACGGGATGGCCGACGACAACGTGCTGCTGCAGCACACCCTGCTGTTGGCCAAGGCGTTTCAGCACCACGGCCGACGCTTCGACCTGATGCTCTACCCGGGCAAGAAACACAGCCTCAAGGGGCCCCGCACGCGCACCCACCTGGTGGGCGAGCTCCTCGGCTATTTTCAACGGCACCTCACCGGCCCCTAGCCGGATCGACGCTCCCCAGCCGCACCAGCCGCTGGAGCTCCGCGCTCAGCAGAAAGGGCGGTCGGAGCCGCTTCTCAAGCGCCTTGGCTTTCTCGAGCAGCTGCAGTCGGCTGCCCCCCAGGGGCTTCGAGCTCCCGATCACGATGTGATTGCCCGACCGCTTCCCGGGCAGCAGCCACACCTCGGGATAGTGCTTCCGGTACTGCTCCTTGGAGCGGGCGAAGCTCGGGTGGCCGGACCAGAAGTTGGCGGCCACAACTCCCGTCGGCGCCAAAATCCTGCGCACGCTCCGCACGAACTTGTCCGCCAGGAGATGCTTCGGGATGTGCTGATCGTCATAGCAGTCCACGAAGATCAGATCATAGCGCTCCCGGCCCGCCCTGGAGGCGACGAACTGCGCCGCGTCCTGCACGTGGATCCTGGTCCGCGCAGAGGGGCGGTAGTACAGATACTTCCTCGCGACGCGCACGACGCCCGCATCGATCTCGACGGCGTCGATCCGGGTGTCGGGAAAGAACCTCTGGATCAGGGAGGGCAGGGCCGCCCCCCCGAGCCCCAGCACGAGCACCCGGGCGGGTCTGTCCACCAGCCCCAGCACGGCGAACATCAAGCGGACATACTCGTACCGAAAGTCCAAGCGGTTCGACCGGTGCACACAGGACTGCACGGCAGCGCGCCGGCCGAAGGCAAGACACCGGTACGGCCCGTCCTCGAAGACGAGGATCCGCGTGTGCGTAGACTGGAGCCGCGCGACGTCCCCCGGCGCCATCCGGGACTCCCAGGACGCCCCGGGCCGTGCGCTTCGGCGCCCCGTCGAAGGGGTGGCCCGGGGCCCACCGCCGCGCTCGTGGCAGCCCACTGCCAAGGCCGCGACAAGGACCCACAAGCCGGGAAGCCCCGGGGTGCGCAAGGGAGGCATGGCCCTGCACACTACCGGCCGCGGCAGGCCGGGGCCACTGAAAACCGCGACCCGTGGCAGAGGGTCCCATTTTTTCTCTTGATTCGAGCCGCTGGCTCTCGTTACATGAGGAGACGATCCGATCCCCGCCGCGGGCCGATGGCCTGCGTCCGGGGACAGTCCGAAGCATGCCCGAGAACCTACTCAAGCTCGTCAACACCGTCGGAGAGCTGGAGCCCAATGCTGACTCCATCACCGCGCTGGTGCAGAGCGTCAAAGATGCCCTCAAGGATGAAGAGTACGGCGCGGGCGTGCTGGAGGCCGCGGCCGCCTCCCCCTGGATTCGCCCCCCGCGGATGGACGAGTACCTGCCCGAGGTCGGGGACAGCTACGGGGGCGGCTCCCCGTGGCTGCCGGACTTAAGGAGCCTGGCGGCCTCTCTCGGCAGCTCCTGGGTGCCCACGCGAAACCACGACCTGCTCGGCGTGGACCTGTCCGGGATCTGGCGCGCCTCCCTCGACGAGAACGACCGCACCTACATCCGCCAATTCGGCCCCTACCTGAATCTGGTCATGGGGCTCAGCAGCGAGCCACGGGCCACCGCGGAGGGCGTGTACGATCCATTCCACTCCCGCATCGTCTTCGTCGGTCGAACCCTGCTCGGCGCCTCCTGCACCGGCTACGCCCAGCTCCACAAGCACTGGCTCCTGGACGGCGAGCTCCAGACCTTCGGTTTTTTCGGCGACCCGACCGGGGAGCTGCTCGTGCTGATGAAGATCGGCTGAGCGCTTCCCCCGCCGGGGAATCCGACGTGACCGCGGCCCCTGCCTCGACCCTCGCGGCCGTCGGGGTGCTCACTCGGACGCCCGTCGGAGTGCTCACTCGGGTGCGATGCCCCGGGAGCCGTCCACGAGCTGCTCCACCACGCTCGGATCGGCCAGGGTGGTGGTGTCGCCGATCTCGTCCGTCTTGCCGGCCGAGATGCGCTTCAAGATGCGGCGCATGATCTTGCCGGACCGGGTCTTGGGCAGCGCATCGGCCCACTGGATCGCATCGGGGGTCGCGATGGGGCCGATCTCCTTGCGCACGTGCGCGACGAGGACCTTCTTCAGGGCGTCGGTCTTTTCCACGCCCGTGTTCAGGGTCACATAGGCGTAGATGCCCTGACCCTTGATGGAGTGCGGATACCCCACCACGGCGGCCTCGGCCACGGTCTCGTGCGACACCAGCGCGCTCTCCACCTCCGCCGTTCCCAGGCGGTGGCCGGAGACGTTGATCACATCGTCCACGCGGCCGGTGATCCAGTAGTAGCCATCCTCGTCACGGCGTCCACCATCACCGGTGAAGTACTTGTTGTCGTACTGAGAGAAGTAGGTTTCGCGGAAGCGATTGTGATCCCCGTACACCGTGCGCATCATGCCGGGCCAGGGGAACTTGATGCAGAAGTTCCCTTCGGCCGGACCTTCGAGCTCGTGTCCCTCCGCGTCCACGATGCACGGCTGTACACCGAACATCGGCTTTGTCGCACTGCCCGGCTTGATGGGGGTCGCGCCCGGGAACGGAGTGATCAGGAACCCGCCGGTTTCGGTCTGCCAGTAGGTATCCACGATGGGGCACCGCCCACCGCCCACGACGTTGTAGTACCACATCCAGGCCTCGGGGTTGATGGGCTCGCCGACGGTGCCGAGGATCTTCAACGTCGACAGGTCGTGCTTCTCCACCCAGCTGTTTCCCTCCTTGGCGATGGCGCGGATGGCGGTGGGGGCCGTGTAGAACAGCTGGACCCGATGCTTGGCGCAGATCTCCCAGAACCGCCCCATATCGGGATAGCTCGGCACACCCTCGAACATCACACTGATGGCACCGTTGGCCAACGGCCCGTACACGATGTAGCTGTGCCCGGTGACCCAGCCGATGTCTGCGGTGCACCAGTACACGTCCCCGGGCCGGTAGTCGAACACATACTTGTACGTGACGGCCACGTAGGTCAGATACCCCCCCGTGGTGTGCAGCACGCCCTTTGGTTTTCCGGTGGAGCCGGACGTATACAGGATGAACAGAGGGTCCTCGGCGTCCATCTCCTCGCAGGGGCACTCCGGATCCGCCTGGGCCATCTCGTCGTGCCACCAGGCGTCCCGCCCGGTCCACTCGACCTCCATGGAGTTGCGTCGAACGACGATCACCTTCTCGATGCACGGAGTCTCGGCCACGGCGGCGTCCGCGTTGGCCTTCAAGCCCACCGGTTTCGCCCCGCGGAACGTCCCGTCTGCCGTGACGAGCACCTTGCACTCCGAGTCCAGAATACGATCCCGCAGGGAGTCCGGTGAGAAGCCACCGAACACCACGCTGTGAACGGCTCCGATGCGCGCACAGGCGAGCAGCGTGATCGGCAGCTCGAGAATCATCGGCAGGTAGACGCAGACGCGGTCCCCCTTCTGGACGCCATGACGCTTGAGGACATTGGCGAATTTCTGGACTTCGCCAAGCAGCTCCCGATACCGTACCGACCGGGACTCACTGGGGTCGTTCCCCTCCCAGATGAGCGCGACGTCCTCGCCGCGGCCGGCTTCCACGTGGCGATCCAGGCAGTTGTAGCTCGCATTCAGCTTTCCGCCATCGAACCAGCGGATGTTGGCAGAGCGAAAATCCCACTCCAGGACGTTGTCCCACTTGCGGTACCACGTGACGAACTCATCCGCCATCTCCGCCCAGAAGCCCTCGGGATCCCGGACGGAACGTTCGTACATCTCGTCATACTTCTCCGCCGTGATATGGGCGCTGCTGCGGAGCGCCTCCGGCACTGCGAACACGCGACCTTCCAGCGAATCCACGTTCGGCATACCAAGTTCTCCTCTCGCACCCCTTTCCGGGCACACTCCCCGCACGTCGCTTTCCAGGAACGCTCGGAAGGGGTCTCTACCGCTCCGCCAGGGCTCTTTCGCGCCGCTCCTGAGTCTCCTTGCACTTGATGCACATGGTGGTTTCAGGCCGCGCCTCGAGTCGCTTGGCGGTGATCTTCTCTTCGCACTCCTCGCAGATCCCGAACGAGCCGTCTTCGATCTTCGACAGCGCGTAGTTGATCTTTCGGAGGAACGTCTTCTCACGCCCACGCAGACGGAACGTGAAGGAATGCAGGTACTCCGCTGAGGCCATGTCCATCTCGTCCGGAAACTCGTCCGGCTCGAGCTTCATGTCCTCGTCCAGCGTGGATTGCGCCTTGCGCAGGATACTCAGCTTCTTTCGCTGGAGGATATCCGAGAACATCTTCAGCCGCCGCTCGCCGAGCGCCGACTTCGAAGCGGCGGATTTCTCCGCTTTGGAAGAAGAGTCTCGTCTACCGGTGGCGGCCTTTTTCTTGGGCGCGGCCACCTTCTTGGGCGCGGCCTTGTTCTTGGGCGCGGCCACCTTCTTGGGCGCAGCCTTCTTATTGGGCGCGGCCTTTTTCTTGGGCACGGCCTTCTTCTAGGGCGCGGCCTTCTTCTTGGGCGCGGCCACCTTCTGGGGCGCGGCCACCTTCTTGGGCGCAGCCTTCTTCTTGGAAGCGGCCTTTTTCTCTGGCGCCGCCTTTTTCTTGGGCGCGGCCTTCTTCTTGGAGGCGGCTTTTTTCTTTGATGTTGCCAAGGTACCTTACCCCTCAGGGAACATTGAACCTTCAGATTGTAGTCGCAGCCTCGGGCGCGGTCAAGGAGATCTGACCAGGCATTTCAATAGAAACTGTGCTTACTTGGAGCTCTTGCCGCGGGAGTCAATCCTCGGATTCCGCACCTTGCTGTCACACCTCACCAGGGGAGCCGAACACCGCAGCTACGCTTCGAGCAAGCCGTGCAGGTTGTACGAGAGGATCGCACGGACCGCAGTCTCACGATCGAGAAAGCCGGGAGACAAGTCTACGAAATGCTGATTAACAACCTCTTTGACGCTGCCGAGCACACATGCAGCAAAGAGCGGCACGTCCCCCGGTCGCACCATCCCCATCTGCTGCCCGAGTCTGAGCGCGCCCTCGATGAGCACGAGCAACCGCCCGTAGAAGTCGGCGAGCTTCCGATCAAAATCCGCGTCCAAGCCGACGGCCTGCCGAAACAGGATTCGGTTCAGCCCCTGGCTCGAGGACAAGACGTCCACGACCCGCTCCACGTTCGCGCGGATCTGATCCGCAGGGGACGGCCCATCCGCGCCGAGCTCGACGCGGCGCACCGCTTTGGAGATCCGCTCCAGATACCCCTCCAGCAGCTCCTCGAACACCGCACGTTTGCTCTCGAAATACAGATAGAACGTACCCCGGGCGATATGTGCGTGGGTGATGATGTCGGCAATTGTAGTCGCGTGGTAGCCCTTTTCGTGAAACGCCTCGAGCGCGCTCTCGAGCACCTGGGCACGACGGGACTTCCTCTGTCGCCGGGCGCGAAGGGCCCGACCGTCCATTCGGGGTCGCGTCTTACGACCGTCCACCTTGGTCTTGCGGCCCATCTCGCAACCCTAACCGAAAGAAGATCCACGCTCAACGTCAGATTCCGCTGCGCCTTGACAGAATGCGTGAAATATACCACACTCACCCACATCAACCTTCACAGGGAGAACTCCCGTGGCGCGCAGCTCAAATACTACGGGCACATCGTCCGACAAGCGTAAACAGAGCCTCTACTTCCCTGAGGCCATGCTCCGCGAGATCGAAAATGAGGCGGCCCGCCAGGACCGCTCGAAGTCGTGGATCGTGCAGAAAGCCTGGATGATCTCGCGAAAAGAGATCGCCAAATTCCCGTCGGCGAACGACGTTCCCGGCATGGAGGACGAGCTCGAGGAATAGTGCTCGAGGCGCCTCGGGCTACGAGCTCGACCTCGACCCGCGCGCTCAGGCACCAGACCCCGCGCACCCCGTGGCTCGCCCCTCACGGATCCCTCGCCCGTGATTCGGATCGGAACCAGCGGCTACAGCTACGACGATTGGCTGGGCCACTTCTACCCTCCCGGAACCGGTCGCGCCGACTACCTCTCCTATTACAGCCAGCACTTCGACACCTGTGAGATCAACTTCTCGTACTACCGGATGCCCACGGCGCAGACGTTGGGGCGGATGCTGGAAACCTCTGCCGGTCGCGTGACCTTCACGATCAAGCTCCCTCGCACAATCACCCATGACCGCGCCTCCGACCTGACGGAACAGCTCACGCAGTTCACCGCCGCGCTCGCACCCTGGCGGGAGGCGCACGTGCTCGGCGGAGTGCTGGCGCAGCTCCCGCACGGCTTTGGGCCCGATCCACGGAGCAGAGCCTATCTGGACGCGGTCCTCGACGGGCTCCGGCCGCTGCCCACCGTCGTGGAGTTCCGCAACGCCCGCTGGATCCGCCAGGAGACGTTCGCACATCTGACCGCCAAGGGCATAGGCATGTGTTGCGTGGACGAGCCCGACCTCAAAGGCCTGCTGCCCCGCCTGGGAGTCGTTACCGCGCCCCCGGGGTACGTGCGGTTCCACGGGCGAAACCGCGACAAGTGGTACGACCATGAGCAGGCCTACGAGCGGTACGACTACCGGTACGGTGACGACGAGCTCGAGGAGTGGGTGCCGCGCATCCAGCGGATGTCCGAGCGAAGCTCCGACGTGTACGTCTTCTTCAACAACCACTTCCAAGCCAAAGCCATCAGCGGGGCCAAACGCCTCCAAGAGCTCCTTGCGGGCCCAGGCCCGGGCCCGGGCCACGCTTGACCCCACAAAAAGCGCGGTGGTACGATGGAACGGTACATCTGGCTTCCGATGGGATGAATGAGACTTTGATAGCAAGATTTCCCGCCGCCGCCGCCGCCCCGAGGGGTCGGTCGCCCGAATCGAGGAGGATTCCATGAGCTCGACGCGTCGATGGTCTTGGCTGAAGCTGGCAGGCCTGCTGGCCCTGCTCTTCCTGATCGCCAACTGCTCCGGTGGGGGCTGCAGCGGGGGGTGCGCCGGGTGCGACCAGATGTCGGAGATCCCGGGGGGCTTCCCGGCGGGTCAGCGCATCGAGAACGGCATCCAGGTGCGCCTCAGCGAGCACGGCGTGCAGTTCATCGAGAGCAACGCCGCCGGAATCATCGGTGATCTGATGCCCACCGGGCTGACCTTTGACATCCCCCCCCAGTGCGACATCGACACCGGCTTCCTCGGCATCGTGATCGACATGTGCGGCACCGGGGACACCAACAACTGCGTGTCGGACCAGCCGCCCTGCACCCTCGAGATCGAGATCGTGGAGCTGATCCTCACGCCCCAGGATCCGCCCGGCAACGTGATGGATGTCGAGGCCCGCGTCAACGTCTGGACGCAGAACTCGATGCAGACCCACGGCGGGATCAGCTGCGACATCGACCTGGACACGCGCAACGGCCAGGCCTACGTCCGGGTGCAGACCACGGCGACCTTCACCATCGACGCGGTGAGCGGGCGCACCGGCGTGCAGATCGGCGCCCTCACGATCCCCGACGGGGACATCGAGAACGGCGACATCAGCATCAGCGGCGGCATCCTGTGCTGGGTCGTCGATGCCGTTGCCAAGGGCATGATCATCGACCAGCTGCGGGGCCAGATCGACAGCCTCGCCGGCCCGCTGGTGAGTGACGGCCTCTGCATGGCCTGCGATCAGGGCCAGGCGTGCCCGCAGCTCTCCACCTGCGACGGCTCCCAGTGCCTCGAGGACAGCGCCGCGGGCTGCGTCATGGCCCTCGGCATGGAGGGGCGGCTGGACATCGGCTCCATGCTGGCCTCCCTCGCCCCCGGCAAGGTAGCCCACATGGACATCAACGCCTGGCTCGGCGGCTACGCCGCCACGAACAACAACGGCATCTCCCTGGGCATGCACGGCGGCGCCTTGTCTCCCACCCACTCCGACTGCGTGCCCCAGCGCGACCCGCCCGACCTGACGCCGGCGCCCATCGCCGCCGCCTTCCAGGGCAACACGCGGCCCACGGACAACCAGACCTTCGAGGTCGGCATCGGCATCCACAAGAAGTTCCTCGACGCCGCCGGCTACGCCGTCTACGACTCCGGCATGCTCTGTCTGGACGTGGGTCCGAACGAGACGGCGTTCCTGACCTCCGGCACCTTCGTCGTGATGATGGGCTCTTTGATGGATCTGTTGCACGACGAGGAGGCGCCCATCGTGGTCGCGGTCCGCCCCCAGAACCCGCTGACCTTCGAGCTCAGCGAGCCGGACATCGTCCAGGATCCGGGCACCGGCGAGTACACCATGAACACACCGCTGATGACGATCCGCTCCCAGGGCTTTGCCATCGATTTCTACGCCCTGGTGGACTACCGCTTCATCCGGCTGTTCCGGCTGAACGCGGACCTGGCGATCCCCCTCGGCCTGGCGGTCAACGGACAGAATCAGATCGTGCCGATCATCGGCGATCTGGGCGACGCCTTCGAGAACATCGTGGTGACCGATTCCGACCTCCTGGCCGAGGACCCGGCGACCCTGGCCGCGATCTTCCCCACCCTCATCGGGATGGTGGCGGGCATGCTGGGGAGCGCGATCGCTCCCATCGACCTGCCGGACATGCAGGGCTTCTCCCTGGTCATCGACGAAGGCGGCATCACGTCGGTGGAAGGCGACACCATGCTGGCCATCTACGCCAACCTGGCCTATCAGGCGCCGGCGCCGAAAAACGGCCGCGCCCAGGTGCGGACCACCGCCGCCCTCTTGGAGCAGTACACGCCGCCCCTCGCGTCCTTCCGCCTGCGGCCGGCCGAAGAGTTCTACCGCGACATGCCGAGCGTGACCCTGGAGCTCGGCGGCCTCGCGCCGGACGGCTCCGACGCCGCGCTGGAGTGGCAGTACCGCTTCAACGGCGGGCTCTGGTCCCTGTTCACCGACTCGCCCATCGTCACGCTGCGCCGGCCGCTGTTCTTCCTGCAGGGACGTCACCACATCGACGTCCGCGCCCGGGTGAAGGGCACGACCGCGACGCTGGACCCGAACCCGGTGCGGATCGACTTCGTCGTGGACGCCGTGCCCCCGCGCCTCGCCGTGCTGCGGGAGGGCGACGTGCTCCACTTCAGCGCCACCGACAACGTGACGCCGCCCGACGCGCTGGAGTACTCCGTCCGCCTCGGCAACGGGCTCTGGAGCCCCTGGCAGGCGAGCCTCACCGGACACACGCTCCCGGCGGGCTACGACGGCCAGATGGCCGTGCGCGTCCGCGACGAGGCGGGCAACGAGACGGTTGAGGGGGACGCGGTGCTCGCCCTCTATGGTCGCGTGAAGGTCCCCCCCTCTGACAGCAGCTGCGGCTGCCGACAGGGCGCCCCGGGCGACGCGGTGTGGCTGATCCTCGTGGCATTGGGGCTCCTGGTGGCGCGCCGGCGACGGCAGGGAGCGGTCAGGCGGCCGGGTGGCCGCCGCCTCCCTTTTCTCGTGGTCGCACTGGCCCTCGCCGCGCCGGGGACGGCCTGCAAGTGCGGTGACAGCCCGGGCAACAACAACAACCTGTGCCCCGACGGCGGCATCGACCTGGTGTGCTCCAATCCGAACCTGGACTGCCCCCCGGGCCAGGAGCTCACCGGGACCGACCCCATGACCCTGGACGCCAGCGACTGCCAGCCGATCCCGGTGCTGTGCGAGTGCACGGGTGACCTGCTCGAGGTGGACCCGGGCGACTACGGCCGGTTCCTGTCCATCGACGCGCGAGACGGACAGGTGGTGGTGTCCTGTTACTCGGACCGCTACACCGACCTCGTGGTGGCCACCTGGGAGGGCACCGGGCTGGCGCCCGAGCCCGTGGACGGCGTACCGGCGGGGCCCGTGGACTACGATCCGAACGGCTACCGGGGCGGCGTCCGGGCCAAGGGCGAGAACGCGGGCACGTTTACCAGCGCCAAGATCGCCGCCGACGGCACGGTCTACGTGAGCTACGTCTATGAAACCACGGGCACCCTCAAGGTCGCCCGCGGCACCCCCGGGAGCTGGGAGCTCCACGAGGTGGAGTCCTACCCCGACGAAACCACGCGGGTCTGGTACACCGACCTGCAGCTCCTGCCCGACGGCCGGCCCGCGGTGGCGTACATGGTCAACGGCCTGCCGGACCCGGCCACCCCCGGGGCGTTCACGAGCGAGCTGCGCTACGCCGTGGCCCAGGTCGCCGAGCCCGCCGACGCCTCCGACTGGGTGGTGGAGGTGGCGGACTCCACGCCCATGCGCTGCACCGGGCTCTGCGCCAGCGACGAAGTGTGCGTTCAGTCGACGCTGGCGTGCACGCCCGAGGATCCGAGCTGCGGCGGCTGCGGCACGAACGAGGGGTGTGTGGCCGGCGCCTGCGTCCCCATCTGGCCGGACACCGGCTTTACCGCCGAGCATCCGGAGGGCACCGGGCTGTTCGTGCACGCCGGTCTGCTCTCCGACGGCCGGCCGGTGCTCGCCTATCACGACCGCAGCGCCGCGGTGGCCCGGATCGCCATTCACGACGGCGCCGCCTGGAACGCCTCCATCGTGGAGGGAGACTCCTGGACCGACATCGGGCTGTACATCTCGATGACCATCGACGCCAGCGACGTGATCCACCTGGCCTACCACGACGCGAGCCCGGGCCACGACTACCTCCTGTATGCCCAGCTCGACTCCACGGGAGCGCTGCTGACCCGGGAGATGATCGACGACGGCACCCGGCCCGA
Organism: bacterium; assembly: GCA_043825095.1. Lineage (GTDB taxonomy): Bacteria > Myxococcota_A > Polyangia > HGW-17 > JAJRWW01 > JBDRSE01. The sequence continues at coordinate 13,314 of JBDRSE010000371.1, read as the reverse complement.
CGGCAACCTCGTCGTCGGGCTGGACAGCGTGATCTTCTTCGACGGCAACACCCCCACGGTGCTCTACCAGGACGGCACCGACGCCGAGCTGTGGGTCGCCACCCGGAACGGCGCCAATGACTGGACCACGGCCCTGCTGCACTCGGGCCCCGCGGGCTACAGCTTCTTCGTGGACGCCGCCGTGGACACCGACGGCACGATCTGGATCGCCGAGTACATCTACGAGGTCATCGACGAAGAGCTCACCTACCGCCTCGACGCCTTTACCTACTAACTCCCCCTCCCCCCCCCATCTTTATGTCCCATTTTCAGGGCCGTGAGACGCTCCGCAGAGCGGATTGTCGTCTCAGGGTGCTCGCTTGGAGATCCAGCTGGAACAGCCGCTGCTCGTGGATCAGCAGGCCGTGCTGCACACGGGCCGGCGCGGGGACAGTCCCGCCCGCGTCTGGGTCATCGACCCGGCCGGGGCCGGACCGGCCGCCGTGGAAGCCGCTCAGCGTGATCTCGCCGTGCTGCAGGGCACCCAGCAGCCGGGGCTGCTCTCCATCACCTGCAGCGGCTCCCTGCCCGACGGCCAGCTCTGGGCGGCCCTGTCGCCCGACCTCGACCGGGGGCTCGATCAGCGGCTGGCCGAGGGCGGCCCGCTGACCCTGCCGCAGCTGCGCAGCCTCGCCCGGTCCCTGTGCGGAGCCCTGGCGGCGCTCCATCAGCAGGGCGTGGTCCACGGCGGCGTCCACCCGGCGCTCGTCCGCTATGACGCCGACGACGCTGACGCCCTGGAGCCCCAGCTGACCGGCGCCGGCTGGGCCTCCCTGCGCCTGGCCTGGCTGGCCCGGGGATCCGCCGACCCCGAGGTGCTGCGGCGGGTCGCGCCGGAGCTCAGCCAGGCCAGACTCGCCCAGCCCGAGCGCCAGGCCGACATCTTCGCCGCGGGCTGCCTCCTGTACGAGGCGGCCACCGGCAAGGCCGCCTTTCCAGGGGCGTCCGCCGAAGAGGTCGTCGCCGCGCTGACCCAGCAGCGGGCGCGCCCCGATATCCGCGACGCGCTGGGGCCTGCGGAGGAGCGGTTGAATCACGTGCTCCGCCGCTGCCTGGACGTGACGCCCGCCAAGCGCTACCCCTCTGTGACCGCCCTGTGGCGCGAGCTCGCCCCTGCCCTGGGCGGACGGGCCGATCCCCTGCCGGTGCGCCACGCCGGCGGGAGCTCGGCGAGCTCGTCGGCCGCCGGCCCCCTGGTGGACTCCACACCCCCGGGCAGCGACCCGGGCAGCGGCACGTCGCCGAGCTCCCCGCCGCCGCCTCTCGTCGTGGACGAAGACCAGGCCCGCCGGCGCCGCGGCAGCGCGCTGCTGACCGTGGGGATCACGGCCGGCGCCGCGGCGATCGCCCTCGCCACCCTCCTGCTGGCCCGCAGCGCACCGCCCGAGGACAACGCCCGGGCTCAGTCCAACGGGCCCGCTCCGATGAAACGTCACCCCGCTGAGCCCGCGCCCGAAGTCGCGCCGACGCCCGGCCCGCGACCTGCCGGGAGGGTGCGGGCCGCCCCGCGTCCCTCGGCCGGTGTCCCCCGCGCGGTGGACGTCGCGCCGGACAGCCGCCAGCTCCTCCGCCTGCTCGCCCGGGTGGGCCTGAACGACCGGGAGGTGATCGTCTCGCCGCAGCTGAACGACCAGTTCGAGCGTGCCGAGCGCGCCATCCGCACCCGTGACCGCGCCGCGATCCCGGCGGCGTTGGCCGCCTTCCGCCGGTCCACCCTGCCCCGTCGCTGCCCGGCGCTCCTCCGCGCCAAGCGCCATTACGTCATCAACGGCATCCGCTGGCTCGGCAAGCGCCTCGACCGCCGCAACCGGTTCCGCATCGAGCGCGCCATGGAGGACGCCCGGCTCCAGGGCGGCCCCTGCGTCGACCACAGCCGCCGCCTCGCGCCCCTGGTCATGGAGACCCGCGACCGGATGGTCCGGAAATACGCCAAGCTCTGGCCCCCCAGATAGCCCCTACGGTAGACACAAACCCGGGCCAGCTTGGAGATGCTGGCAAAACCTCTGAGGCTGCACTGACATCTCTGTTTCGAAGGGAGCTAACCCCCGGCCAACGCCACGAGTTGATCCCGATCCAACAAAAGAGGCGTAAACACGACACAACGCAGCGGAGCGGAGCCTGAGCGGAGGGGATCGCGACAAGCCCGACATCGCGAGCCGAGCGAAGCGAAGGCGAGATTGGCGGGCGGGCGCGATCCCCGAAGCGATTGGGCGCAGCGGAGCGGACTTCGCGGGACGATCGACGTGGGATAGTTGGGGACAGCCCCAGAGCGCCGTTCGGTTTGGGCGGACCGAGCCGGGCGGAGTGCCATGGGGCCGTGTGCAAGGAGCGACGATGGAGAATATCGGGCCATATTTGACTGCGGAGCGACGATGCAAACGGCCCCTTGCCGCCCGATCCGGCGACGGGAGCTCAAACCGGTCGCCGTTCTAGTCCGCGATTAAAACGTCGTCGATGTACCAGCCTGGGTTCTGGCTCACGCCGGCGCCGCTGACGTTGAAGGTGATGTCGATGGTGGACCCGGCGAAGGACGTGAGGTCCACGGTGACCTGGTGCCACCCCTGGGCGCTCAGGTCGCCGATATAGGCGGGAATGGGCTGGCCAATGGGCGGTGGGAGCGTAGGCGGGATCACGCCGTTGTACGCCGGCACCGGGGTGACGTCCGTGCCGTTGATCTGGAGATAGCCCCCGTCCGAGCCGGTGAAGCTCATCCACTGCCAGTAGGTCAGCACCGGAGCCACCGCGGTGGTGAGGTCGATGGTGGGCCCGGTGGCGGCACACAAAGTCGCCATCATGCAGAATTGGGCGTCATAGTTGACCGCCATGCCCGTGCCCGCGCAGCTCGACCCGCCGTGACAGGCGGCCGGGCCGACGACGCTCGGAGTGCCCCACTCCCAGAAGCCGAGCATGCCGAAGTCCCAGTCCGACGGCGCCGAGCCCTCGAAGTCCTCGAAGTAGATCGCGTTGAGCACGTTGAAATTGAACGTCTGCTCGTCGAAGTTGCTGGCGTTGCCCGTGTCCGCCACCCGGATCGTGATGGTCCCGGCCCCGACGTCCGAGGCGTCCGGCGTGCCGCTGAGCAGCCCTGTGCCCGCACCGATGCCGAGCCAGGCGTGGTTGGTGCCCCCGGTGATGGTCCAGTCGTAGCTGCCCGCGCCGCCGATGGCGGTCATCTGCATGTCGTAGGCGTAGTTGGTCACCGCGGAGTTCAGCGGGTCGCTGTTGGTGATCTCCACCGGGACCCTCGCCGCCTCGGCGATGAGCACGTCGTCGACGTACCAGCCGGCAAAGTTCTCCGTGGTGTCGGAGTAGAACGCGAACCGCAGCACGATCTCGCGGCCGTTCCACGGCGAAAGGTCCACGACCACCGGCCGCCAACCCATGGAGCCGTACTGTCCGGTCCAGGCGTCCTGGAGCCCGACGTTGTCGTGATTATAGACGGGGGTCACCTGGGCCGCGGGCACCACGGTGAAGCTCAGCCCGCCGTCCTCGCTGATCCAGAGGTTCCCGCCGTCCAGCAGGGACTGGGTGTCGAGATAGCTGTAGAAGCGCAGCAAGGGGCTGGTGGCCGCGGTGAGATCCACCCGCGGCGTCTCGAGGAAGTCCATGGCGTAGGTGCCGCTGTCGTCATAGTTGGCGCTGATGCGCGTGCCCGCGCAGCCGCTGCCGCCGTGGGCGGCCGTGGGCCCGACGCTCGTCGGCGCGCCCAGCTCCCACATGCCGTGATTCGACCAGCCCAGGGGGGTGCCGGAGCCTTCGAAGTCCTCGTTCAGGTACCAGAGGCGATTCTGGCAGCCGGCCACGTCGAAGGCGCAGGTCGACCCGCAGGCCAAGGTGCCGGACTCGAAGCCCAGGGTCTGACAGGTCTGGCTCCGCAGGTCGGAGGTGTCACACTCCTCGTCGCAGCCGGCAGAGTCATCGCCGCAGGTGGGCAGGGTTCCGGTACACGTGGAGACGTCGATCTGGCAGGTGGTGGTGCAGGTCAGGGTGCCACCGGTGTAGCAGAAGTCCTCGCACACGAGCCCGCCGAAACCGCTCCCGTCGCACTGCTCACCCGGGTTCAGCGTGCCGTTGCCGCAGTCGGGGCAGCAGTCGTCGGGGCACAGCGCGCAGGTTTCGTGGTTGGCCGTGTCGCAGATGTCGTCCCCACACACGAACTCCGCCTGGCAGCTCGCGTCGCAGCCGTCCGCCGGGTCGGTGTTCCCGTCGTCGCAGGTTTCGCCCACCTCCCAGATGCCGTTGCCGCACTCCGCGCCCGGGATCTCGTCAATGCACCCGGGCGAGCAGCCGTCCCCGGCGATGTTGTTCCCGTCGTCACACCCCTCGCCGGAGTCGAGCACGCCGTTGCCGCAGTCCGGGCAGCAGTCCGCCGGGCTGTACTCGCAGGTCTCGTTGTTGTCGACGTCGCAGTTTCCGTCGTTCGGCACGAACTCGAGGCGGCAGTCGTACAGGCAGCCGTCGCCCGAGACGTTGTTCCCGTCGTCGCACTGCTCGGTGCCCTCCACCACGCCGTTGCCGCAGCCGTCCTCGCGCTCACAGGTGGCCGAGCAGCCGTCCCCATCGTCGGTGTTGCCGTCGTCGCACCCCTCGTTGATTTCCCAGATGCCGTTGCCGCACTCGGAGCCCGGAACCTCGTCCACGCACGTGGACGAGCAGCCGTCCCCGCTCACGAGGTTGTCGTCATCGCAGGACTCGCCGACGTCGAGCCGGCCGTTGCCGCAGCCCTCCTCGACTTGGCACTCACCGTCGCAGCCGTCGCCGGGGTTGTAGTTGTTGTCGTCGCACTCCTCCCCCGGCTCCAGGATCCCGTTGCCGCAAAAACCCTCGAAAGAGCAGGACGAGCTGCAGCCGTCCCCGTCGAAGAGGTTGCCGTCGTCGCAGGACTCTCCTACCTCCACCACGCCGTTGCCACACTCGGCGCCCGGCTCATCTGTCCCCGGACAGCCGCCGAGAGCCAAGGCGACGGTGACTGTAAACGCAAGGGTCGTACCGGTAAACATACGGGTCATGGTCCTGTACTCCTCCAGTGGTGTGAATAACATAGATCGGTCCAGTGGAAATAATCAACTGGCGAGTAGAGGAGGGACGGGGGAGCGCACGGCGGACGGGGAGCGGAGGGCGGACGGGGAGCGGAGGGCGGACGGCGGTCGTCTCAGGCGGCGGAAACCTGGCGGGAATCGAGGAGCTCGTCTTCGATGGCCTCCTCGAAGTAGTTCTGGGCGCGGAGCCCCACGATCCGCTCCACGACGCGCCCCCCGGTCTTGTACAGCAGCACCGTCGGCGTACCGCGCACCCCGAGCTTGCCCATGGTGCGGGGGGCCCGGCTGGCGTCTAGGTGACAGACCTTCACCTGACCGTCATACTTGGCGGCCAGCCGCATGATCGTCGGCGCCAGGGCGTCACAGGGCCCACATCCCGGCGACCAGATGTCCACGAGCACCGGAACCTCCGAGCGCATGACCTCCTTGTGGAAGTTGGCGTCGTCGAGCGCGATGGGCTCCTGTTTGTCGTCCGCGAGGCCCAGCCATTTCAAAAGTCCCATGTGATCCTCCATCGGCCCTGCGGGCCACATCGCTCGAAGCTCCATCCGAGCTCCGGGTGCTTGTTTCATGCAGTAACGGTAGCATTCTAAAGCAAGCTGCGTACCAATCCAGTCAGAGAAATAAGTCCTTTATTATTAGCTTATTGCAACCGAGGGGCCAGGAGCATGGGCCGGACTGTATGTTGCATTATTGCACTATTGCAACATAGGCAATGGCGATGCAACGCACGAACGATTCTCCCCCGGCAGCCGTGCGGCTGGCGCGTTTTACCCCAGGCTGGTAATAAAGGCAGAGCAATGACGTCCACCCGAATAGGCATCCTCCTGTTGGTCATCGCACCGCTCCAGGCGGGCTGCCGCAAGCACGCCGCCGCACCCGCCGCCCGGCAAACGCCGGAATCACGGCCGAGGCGGAGCGCCGTCGGAACACCGCTTCTGAGCCCCCTGGACGCAAAGGACACGGCCGGCGCCAAGCAGCGGTTCGTCGAGATCCTCCGGCGACGGCTCAACAGCCGCATCAAAGACCCAAGCCGCCAGGGTCAATGGGACTTCTGGTCCGAGGGCTCGACGAGCTACACACTCCCCGGGGGGAGTCGGGCCTACCTGATGAGCTTCCGTCGAACGTCGCCGCAGAGCCAAGAGGGATTCCTGGTCATCGGCAGCATCTCCGGGCAGAACACGGTGGTGCACGGCTTCTGGCGCGTGATGGCCGGCATCGATGACATCCACGTGATGGACATGGGCAAGGCGGGGCCGATGATCTACACGGTCTCCTTCGACACGACCGGGATGAAGCGCCTCATCCACCACCACCTGCTGCGCTACGACGGCCGGACCATTCGCGAGGTCTGGTCCTACAAGGTCGGCTACGACTTGGAGCAACCCAAGACCTACAAGCCGGTCTCGGTCACCTTCCGGGACGAGGACTCCGACGGCACGCGCGAGGTGCGGATCCGCATCCCAGGCGCCGACACGCCGCGGCTCTGGAAGCGACGCTGGGCCATGTTCAAGTGGGATCCGCCCCGCAACGAGTTCCTGCCCCTGCGCGGGCTGGCCTTCACCCCTGTCGCCAGGCAGAAGCCGCTCTGGGCCGCCTTCGGATTCCTGGAGGCGATGCGTACGAAGGCGCACGCTCACGCGCTCCGGTTCGGCTCAAACCAGCGGGGCTGTCGCACCGCCGAGGGGCTGTGGGAGCTCATGCGCCAGCGCCGGTATCGCGCGGTGACCCCCCCGAGACGCAAGCAGGCCACGGCGCCCTACCGGGACCGTCGCGCCTCCATTCTCGTGGACCTCGAACGGCCGAAGGATCCGCACCGGTATCTGGCCGAGCTCGAGCTGCGCCGCGATCCGGGGGGGCTCAACCAGTGGGGGATCTGCAACATCCGGTTCTTCCGTTTGTAGGGAACACCCGCACGGGCCCGGGCCGTACCAGGGCGACGGCGCCGGCTCGACAAGGCCGGGCACAATGGACTATAAACGCCGGGCGCCGGCCGCGATGCCACCCGTTCCGGAGACGGGAGGTCAAATCGGGCGGCGCTCCAGGAGTGGAGCGCATGTGGCTCAAGGAGTATCTGCACGACCGTTGGGGGCTGATCAGCCTGGTGGGCGGAGTGACCCTGATCGGTGCGTGGATGTTCGGCAGCGCCCCGGCTGAAAAGGCCCGGAAGACCGGTCACGGCGCGGTCAGCAAGCCCGGCCGGAAATCCCGGCCGGCGCCGCTGACGAGTGATTCCGCCACCGCCCGCTGCGTGAAAAACGGCATCCCCATCGCCTCCCCGGCTCAGCCGCGGCCCGCCGCTGTGAAGCACCCCGGATTCCCGACATCCACGGGGCAGCCGCCCCGGCTCCAGAAGTCATCCCGGGGCCTGTTCCCGCTGAGAAAACGGCTCGCCGAGGTGGCAGTGAAACGATTGGCGCACGCGCCGCTGCTCCACCGCCTGGCCCGCGGGTTTGCGGAGCGCCAACGGTTCTTTGGCCACCTCAGCCGGGATCGCGGCGCCGCGGCACGCTACTACCGCAGGCGGGCGCAGCGCCGCCCACCGGGGGCGGCGGGCGGCCCGACGCCGCAGACCCCGCCCCCCCCGACGGCGGCGATCGTTGACCAGGCGAACACCGCCCGCGTCCGGTCGCTGGCCTACTACCGCGAGCTCACGACATCGCCGACCTTTGCGAAGTATCAAGGGCGACCGGCCGCCCTGCTCGAACGCGCCGGCCTGCTGATGACCGAGACGCCGCCCCGCGGGGTCGCCGAGCCCAAGACCAAGAAACGGCGGCAGCAGCAGCGGACCCAGGACCACGCCCTCGCCGTGGAGCTCCTGCAGCGACTGATTGAGACGCACCCGTCCTCGCCCGAAGGTGTCGAGGCCATGGCGTACCTGGCGGACCGCCAGGCCGCGGCGGGGGCGTGCGCCAAGGTCCTCTTCCTGCTCAGGCGGCTGCCGACCGACGCCCTGGGGAGCCGGACACCGAAACGCCAGGCGACCCTGCGCGCCTTCGGCCACTACCTCGCCGGACGCTGCCTCACCCGAAAGACCAACCAGGAGGCGGCCGTGAAACGGCTCGCCCTGGCCGTCTCCGACGGACGCGTCGCCACGCGGGCCGGCTCCAAGCAGGGTCAGACAATCGCCCGCGAGGCCGCAATCCTGCTTGCCCAGGCGGTGAGCACCGACGCTGCGATTCCGCGGGCACGCAGGCTGTTCGCCGCCTCCGGGCCCGAGCTGGCGCTGCTCCAGACCGGGGTGCTGGCCGCGCGGCTCGTGGGGGCGGGAAAGCTCCGGGAAGCGGTCCAGCTCTGCACCTCCCAGTCCAACAAGGCGCCCCGCGCGGGAGCCAAGTGAGGCCGACCAGATGAACTTCGAGTACCGCCACTCCTTCGCCGTCCCGGTGGACACCCTGATCGAGGCCGTTTTTCACCCCGACCTGCCCCCGTTTCTGACGGAAAAGATGACCACCATCATCAGCATCGAACCCCTGGAGCGCCAGGAGGACGACACCCGGCTCACGCGCCGGGTCAAGTACGTGCCGGTTCCCATGATCAACCGCATCGGCACCAAGAAGGTCACACCCGAAGCGATGCAGTGGATCGAGGTGTCCTCCTTTGACAAGCGCACCAAGGTGATGACCTTCGAGAACGTCCCGACCCACCCGAAGATCCGCGCCAAGATGACGAACTCCGGCCGGATGGAGTTCGTCGCGCGGGGCAGCGACCGCAGCGAGCGCATCATCACCGGAGAGCTGAAAGTGAAGTTCCCCCTGCTCGGGCGCGTGGCCGAGGGCATCATCTCCAAGAACGGCAAGAAGCTGCTCGACGAGGAGGCCCAGGTGCTCAGCGCGTGGATGCGAGAGCACAAGTAGCAGACAGGCCCCCGCCCCCGTTTGGTCTCAGCCGCCGCGCTTGAGCTCGGTGAGGACGAGCTTGGCGACCGCCTTGAGCGTGTCGAAGACGCCGGCGCCGGAGGTCGCCACGGCCTCGTAGTCGGGAATGTTCGTGGTGTTCAGGTACTGCCGCAGCTCTTCCAGGGGCACCGCGTTCGGGAGGTCGCGCTTGTTGTACTGAAGGACGTACGGAATCTTGTCCAGGTTGTAGCCCTGCTCCGCGAGGTTGACCCGCAGATTGTCGACCGATTCGAAGTTGGCCTCCATACGCTCCATCTGCGAGTCCGCGACGAAGACGACCCCGTCGACGCCCTTGAGGATGAGCTTTCGACTCGCGTCGTAGAACACCTGGCCCGGTACGGTGTACAGGTGGAACCGCGTCTTGAAGCCTCGGATCTCGCCCAGGCTCAGCGGCAAGAAGTCGAAGAACAGCGTCCGCTCAGTTTCCGTCGCCAGGGAGATCATCTTCCCTTTGGCCTCGGGGCTGGTCTTCTGGTAGATGAACTGCAGATTCGTAGTCTTTCCGCAGAGACCCGGACCGTAGTACACGATCTTGCAGTTGATTTCCCGAGACGAGTAGTTGATGAACGACATCTATCTACACCTCTCGCTGAGCGCTGTAACAGGGAGTCGGCCACGTCATCGTCAGGCTCACTGCTCTATTAATCATTAAAGAGGTTGTCAATGTCGTCATCGGTAATCTCGGCGAAGATTGACGGTTGCGACGGTTGCTCGAGCTTCTGCAACATCGCATCGAAGATGGCCCCGAGCTCACCGCCCGCCTTCTTCACCCGCAAACGCACCAGGCCGAGCGACGACCGCTCATCGAACAACACCACCAGAATCACGCGCTGCGCCACGATGGAGATGTGGACGTTGGTCCGCTCTCCCTCGTGGAACTGCGTCGTGAACTCCCGCTCGGACATCAGCTTGGCAATCCCACCGGTGGCGGCGACATTGCCCGCGGTCAGCGACGAGAGCGAGGTCGTATCGAGGTTTTCGATGTCTCCCGCGGCCGCAATCTCCTGCCCATTCTTGTCGATCACGAGCACGGCATACGAGTTCGAGTCCCGGTGCAACCGCTCAACAACCTGCTGGATTTGGTTGTACTCCTCTTCGTACATCACATCCATAGGCGAGAACTCCTTGACTCACGCGAGAGGGCGAAAAAGTCGGCAACCTGAATATCAGGAAACGCCGGTTTATTCAACAGGTTTCTCGGGATGCCGTCCGGGCAACCCCACCCTTTTTTACTCTGATTGGGGCAAACCGTAAAGAGCAACCTCGAGGAAATCTTCACTATCATCCTCCGGACCACCCAACTCATACCTCGCGACGATCAGCCAGGGCCCGTCCCAGCGTCACCTGGTCGGTGTATTCCAGCTCGCCACCAATGGGCACTCCGGCAGCGATTCGGGTGACTTTCGGGCCCAGGTCAGCCAGCTCCCTCGACAGATAGAGCACCGTGGTCTCGCCCTCGACGCTGGGGCTGATGGCGAGAATGACCTCGCTGACGCCCGAGGACCCGGCGCCCTCGTCCCCGGCCACACGGCCCACCAGCGTCGCGATGTTGATGTCTTCGGGCCCGATCCCGTCGAGCGGAGACAGCAAGCCGTGCAGGACGTGATAACGCCCTCGGAATCCGCCCGCGCGCTCCAGGGCGAGCAGATCCTGCACCCGACTCACGACGCAGATCACCGCGTCTTCCCGTCGGGGATCCAGGCAGATCCGACAGAGCTCGTCTGCGGTGAAGTTCCCGCACCGCAGGCAGGGCTTCACCTGCTCGGCCACGGTGGTGAGCGCCATGGCCAAGGCTGCGGAGTACTCCTTGGGAGTCGTGATCAAATGGAAGGCCAGACGCGTGGCAGTCTTGACCCCCACGCCCGGCAGGCGGGAGAGGAGCTTGATCAGCTGCTCGAGCGGATCATTCAAGGCAACTCCTACCCAAACATGTTGGGGAGCACGCCCCCGGTCATTTGGCCCAGGGACGATTCCAGCTTCTCCTTCATGATGGTTTCCGCCTTGCTCAACGCGGCGTTGACCGCGGCAACCACGAGATCTTGAAGCATCTCCAGATCCTCTGCGTTCGCCACCTCGGGCTCGATGGACACCGACAGAATCTCTCGGCGCCCGTTGGCGACCGCCTTGACCATGCCGCCGCCGGCCTCCGCCTCCACGGTTTCCTTGGCCAGGGTCTGCTGCATCTGTTCCATCCGCCCCTGAAACTCCTGCATCTTGCCGAACAGGGCCTGGAGGTCGGGACCTTTGCTCGAATCCGTCATGGACGACTCCTTGGGAACCTCAGTCCACTACCACGTGGACTTCCTTGACGCTGCCGCTGAGAATCTCGGTGGTGTCCTTCACCGCCGGATGGGACAACGCCTCCTTGCGCTTCCGGGCCTCTTCGTCTCGCCGCCACTTGGCGTCCCGCTCGCTCAGGCTGCGCGGAGCAGGCGGGTGGGGCTGGGACGACGCCTCGGTGGGCTCGGCCGGCGGCGCCTCAGCGCCCCCCGACGCACCGACGGGCGGCTGCTGGTCGCCGACCCGCCCGCCGGTCGCCTCGATGACCAGCCGCGCCGGCTTGCCGAGCCTCTTGGCGAGGTAGTCGGTCAGCTCCCGCACGACGTCGACTCCCGAGAGCTGCTGGTGCTCGAAGGATCCGGGGTCCAGCCCCAAGACGACCTCGAGCTGCGTGTCATCGTCGCTCAGGCGATTCAGCTTGGCTCGGTACAGATTGGCCGCGAGGCGGCGGCTGTGCCGCTCGAGCAGCTCCACCACCACACCCCACGCCTCCTCCGGATCCTTCGGAAGCGCGGTCACGCCGGACCGGTGGGGTTGTGCCGGGCGAGCCGGCTCGGCCGCTGCCGGGAGATCTTCAACGGTCGCCGAGGGGGGGCGCTCCGGGCTCCGGGGAGCCGGCGCCGCGCCCTGTGCCGCTGTCCCCTGGGGACTGGACGACCGGGATCGCGCGCCACCGCTGCTCCGGGATCCCCCCCGGGCAGGTCCACCGCTACGGGACGACCCACCGCCGCCCTTCAGCCTGGCCTCGAGGGTCTCCAGGCGCGCGAGCAGATCTCCCAGCGGAAGCAACGGCTCTGCCTGGGCCAGGTCCACCACGGCCATCTCGAGCACCAGCTTGGGGGTTTCTGACCGCGCCACCGCGTCGAGGGCGCTGGCAAACCGGTCGAAGAGCTGCAGCAGCAGCTCCGGGCTCGCCTGGGCGACCTGCTCCGCGATGCGCGCCAGGTCCTCGGTGGAGGCCTGCACGAGAGCGTCCGGCTGACGCACATTGCGGACGACCACGAGATCCCGCAGATGTGCCAAGAACGCCCGGGACAGCGCCACGAGATCCTGGCCGCTCTGGTACGCCCCATCCACGACGCCCACGGCTGTCTCCACATCGCGCCCCAGCAGGGCCGCGGAGAGCTTCAGCAGGGTCTGCCGGTCGGTGAGGCCCAGCGCGGCGCGAACCTGCTCCTCGGTGATGGCCTCGCTCCCGCAGTACGACACGACCTGATCCACCAGGGAGAGCGCATCCCGCACGCTGCCCTCGGAGTTGGTCGCGATGATCTCCAGGCCGAGCCGATCGATCTGCACCCCCTCCGGCTGCAGCCGCTCGGTCAGCATCGCCACCAGCTCGTCGGGGCTGACGCGCGTCAAGTCGTACCGCTGACACCGGGAGAGAATCGTCACCGGAATCTTGTGCGGCTCCGTGGTGGCGAAGATGAACGTCACGTGCTCGGGAGGCTCCTCCAGGGTCTTGAGCAGGGCATTGAAGGCGCTCACCGACAGCATGTGCACCTCGTCGATGATGTAGATCTTACGCCGCCCGCCGACCGGGAGGTAGCGCGCGTTCTCGCGCAGCTGCCGCACGTCGTCGACGCCGGTGTTCGAGGCGCCGTCGATCTCCTGGACGTCCACCGCGGTGCCGCGTGTGATCTCGATGCACTGGCTGCACTGGTTGCAGGGCTCCGGCGTGGGGCCCTGCTCGCAGTTCAAGGCCTTGGCCAGGATCCGCGCCGTCGAGGTCTTCCCGGTGCCCCGGGGGCCGCAGAGCAGAAAGGCGTGGTGAAGCCTCCCGGAGGACAGCGCGTTGGTGAGCGTGCGGACCACCGCCTGCTGCCCGACGATCTCGTCGAACGTCTGCGGCCGGAGCTTCCTGGCAAGTACGAGGTAGGACACTCTCAGTCCTTGGGGCCCAATGGGTTAAAAAAAGGGTAACCGTTCAGGGGGAGTAACCCCTGAATGCTATTAGCTTTTAGCGGTTAGCATTTAGCCAGAGCGACGTTTTTCGCGACTCTGGACACAGCGCCCACGAGTAACAAGCGGTCGATGCCATGGATATTCAACGATTCTTT
>JBDRSE010000370.1:0-23777 GCA_043825095.1 bacterium | reverse complement strand
GGTGCTCTTCATTCACGAGGTCGGCACCAAGGTCACGGGCGTGTAGTCAGATGTGCGCCCGACGGGGATCCGGATGAGCCGAAAAACACGGCCAGCAGCCAGTTCGGCAGCTCGAAGGCCTTCCCGAGCAGCGCCAGGATGAAGAACCGCGGCGCCCGGGACAGGAACACCGCCAGCAGATACAGCCCGACCGGATACCTCGCCAGCACCACCAGAAAGCGCAGCGGATAGAACGGAATCGGGGACAGCCCGCCGATGATCAGCGCCGTGAACGGCGCCCTGTAGAACAGATCGACGATTCGCTTGGTGATGCCGCTCTCCCGCACGCGGGACAGCACCTTCAGATCGGTGAAATATCCAAACACGGAGTAATTCAACGCCTCGGTCAGCACCGTGCTGGACACGGCGATGCCCGCCACCAGCAGCGGCGAATAGAACTTGCCGAAATAAAAGAAGATCGGCTCGTGGGGAACCGCGGCGATCAAGAACTCCGACGGGAAGCTGTAAAAAAAGAGAATCCACAGGCTGCGGCTGTGGCGCACCGAGTCCGACAGAAGCCAAATCAACAACAGACCGGCGACGAATCCAATCTCCACCGCAACGACCACGGTCCTGACCCGAACGGAAACCTTCTTGGCCGGCGAGACGTCTTTTGCGTGCGGGTCGACGGTTGGTGCGTCGGCCGGAAGGTCTGTGTTCTGGTTCGTCATGCAACAGAGCAGATCAACACGACTCTACCGACTGCGCATGGCATCCCGCACCAGGGTGAGCCAATGCTTCTCGGTGTTGGCTCGAATCGATGTATTGCACGACTCACACGTATTGCACCGGAGGAAATTCTCGACCACGTCCTGCTGGCTGGCGTAGCTCCCGAGGATCAGACCACAGGGTGAGATCGTCCCCGCGGGATTCACCACGAGGAACCGCTCCCCGGCGCGACAACCCGGCACGCGCTCCGTTTCGAAAAATCGCAGCATGCGATCGAACACATATTCCGACGTGATGACCGTCCCGTAGCGGTCCCGGAACGCGAGCAGCTGATCGAGGATGCGGCGGAGCTCCGGGAGCTGGTCCCGGTCGATCATCCAGCTCTTGTCCTGGGTGCGCAGCCACGTGTACGTGGAAAAGCTCACCCGGACCCCGTGGTCCCGCGCGAACTCAGCAATCTTGATCAGCTCGCGGTAGTTTTTGCTCTGCACCACACTCGCCAGCACGATGCCCTTGTCTTCCTCGCGGCGCAGATCGCGGAGCAGGTCGTCGATCTTCTTGAAGAGCCCCGGGAGGGACCGGAACTCGTCGTGCCGCTTGTCGGGGAAGTCCAGCGAGATCGAGAACTCGTCCACTCCGACGCCCTTGAGCGCGTAGTACTTGTCACGGGTGAGAAGGCTGGCGTTGGTGGTCACGACCACCATGGGGGTGGAGTTCGGCACCCGGAGCTCCTGTACGATCTCGATGAGATCCCGGCGCAGGAGGGGCTCGCCGCCCGAGATCTGCGCCACCACAGGCTTCAGCTCCCGGCAGATCTCACCGAACCGCTCCGGCGGTGCAGGGTCCTCGTCCACGGGACCGCCCAGGTGGCAGTGTCCACACCGGGCGTTGCAGCGATATGTTACCTCGAACGAGATGCACAACGGCTTCTTGGTGAAGTAGTTCTGGAAGCCCCGTCTAGCGATAGCAAGGTCTCGAATCAGCGAACCCATGACCTACGCTCCAATCAAACCTGCGGACAGTAGTGCACTCCGGGGAGTGTGTCCACCGGTAAGGGCATACCGCCGAACCGGCCGTTCGGCAAGCCCCCCTTTACGGACCGACGACTGCGCCTTCTACTGGCAGTAGACCTCCCACTCGAAAATGACGGGGTTACTGTGCTGGCCGGGGCCGGTGCCGATGGCGACGACGTTGTTCAGCCGGATCCGCGTGGTGGAGACGGGGGCGGGGAAGAGGAACTCCCAGTCGTTGTCGTGACCCGACTCGGTGCCCACGGTGACCCACGCCCCGCCGTCCCAGTACTGGATGTCGCCGCCGGCCAGGGAGCGGCCGGACCCGTAGACGCAAGCTCCGGTGGCGGCGTTCATGGTGTCGAACCAGATCCGGTTGACGGTGACAGGGGAGGTCCACTCGAGCTGGATCCAGTCCCCGGCGGGGGTCGAGGGCGCGTCCACCCAGTGCGGCCTGTACGTGGGACAGTCCGCCTCGAGGTGGCCATCGATCATGGCCGGTGGCGCCTGATCGGTGGCGCCTCCACCGCTGGAGGTTGCCACCGTGCCGGGCAGGAGGGCGAGGTTGCCCCCGGGACCGCACTCCCAGAGGCAGCCCGAATCGCAGCCGTCGCCGGTTGTGGTGTTGCCGTCGTCGCACTCCTCACCGCACTCCACGACGCCGTTCCCGCAGGAGGAGGATTCGACCAGGCAGGCGGATGAGCAGCCGTCGCAGTCCTGGACGTTGCCGTCGTCGCAGACCTCCCCGAGGCCCGACTGGACCGTGCCGTCGCCGCAGTACTCCGTGACGCAGGTCGCGCTGCAGCCGTCGCCGTCTGTGTTGTTGCCGTCGTCGCACTGCTCGCCGCACTCGAGGTTGCCGTCACCGCAGTTCATCAGCGGCTCGATGTGACAGCTCGAGTCACAGCCGTCGCAGTCGACGAGGTTGCCGTCGTCGCACTGCTCGCCGCACTCGAGATTGCCGTCGCCGCAGTTCGGGGTGGGTTCCAGGTGGCAGTTGGAGTCGCAGCCGTCGCAGTCGGTGGTGTTCCCGTCGTCACACTCTTCGTAGATGCCGGCCTGCACGATGTGGTCGCCGCAGAACTCCGTGACGCAGTTGGCGTTGCAGCCATCGCCGTCGACTTCGTTTCCGTCGTCGCACTCCTCGCCGAAGGTGGGCTGCAGCACGCCGTCCCCGCACAGCTCGTTCTGGCAGGTGGAGGAGCAGCCGTCCTCGTCAGCGGTGTTCCCGTCGTCGCACTCCTCGCCGAGCCCGTTCTGGGTGAGCCCGTCCCCGCAGAACTCGTCCACGCACGCGCCGGAGCAGCCGTCCTCGTCGTCGTTGTTCCCGTCGTCGCACTCCTCGCCGAGGCTGATCTGGCGAATGCCGTCTCCGCAGAACTCCGCCCGGCACGCGTAGCTGCAGCCGTCGCCGTCCGTGTTGTTGCCGTCGTCACACTCCTCACCGACACCCTGCTGCAGCACGCCGTCTCCGCACCGCTCGAGGACGCAGGTGGGGCCGCAGCCGTCTCCGGCCTGGGTGTTGCCGTCGTCGCAGGCCTCGCCCACCTCGATCGAGCCGTTGCCGCAGACGCCGGTGTTCTCCACGGTGCAGACGGCGCTGCACCCGTCGTGGCCCACGGTATTGCCGTCGTCGCAGGCCTCGCCCTCTTCCAAAACACCGTTCCCGCACACCGGATCGTCACCGATCCCCGAGGACACCGGGCCACAGGCCGCGGCGCCCAGTAGGGCAATCAGTAGAATCGCCGCTGCCCAGGAGGTTGCTCCGCCAATTTGAATCGACACTTTCTGATTCACGCGCATGACAACTCCCCGACATCGGTACCGTTGGGCCCGAATCATAACATGGCCTCTGCGCTACACGTAACGACTGTCTTGGGAGGCCTGCCAGCCCGAGTCCACCAGCCGCTTTGCCGTGGAGTCCACCACAGAGCTGAGTCGGCCGCCGAGGGTGCGCCGCTCCAGGTACCGGACTTCGAACAGATCCTTGGTTTCGAGGGCCTCGAGCAGCAGGTCGTCGCTCGTGGAAACCTCATCGACGAGGCCGAGCCCCAGCTCCATCGCCTGCGTGGCGTACCAGTGCTCCCCGGTTCCGACCTTGTCGAGATCGACGTCGGGCCGATGCTTGCCGATGAAGTCCTTGAAGAGCCGATGGGCGTCCTCGATCTGCTCGGTGAACTTGGCGCGCCCTTTGTCGGTGTTTTCGCCCAGCACCGTGAGGGTCCGCTTGTACTCCCCCGCGGTGATCAGCTCCACGTCCACGTCGTACTTCTTGAGGAGACGGTGCACGTTGGGCAGCATCGCCACGACCCCGATGGAGCCGACCACGGCAAAGGGGGCGGCCACGAGGCGGTCCGCGACGCAGGCCATCATGTAGCCGCCGCTGGCGGCGATCTTGTCCACCGCCACGGTGAGCGTGAGCTTCCGGCTTCGAAGCCGCTCGAGCTGCGAGGCGGCAAACCCATAGGCGTGGACCAGGCCCCCGCTCGAGTCGAGCCGGAGGAGCACCTCGTCCCCGGCCTCGGCCACGGCGAGAATGGCCGTCACCTCTCGCCGCAGGCTCTCCACGGCCGATGCCCGGAGGTCGCCGGAAAACCGCAGCACGAACATCTTGGTGCGCCTGTTCGCCTGGCCGTCCGGTGCGTCTTCGGCACGCCGCGCCTGTTTCCGCTCTGCCTTCCGCTGCTTAAGCAGCCGCTTGTACTGGGCCCGGGAGAGCGTGCCGGCGCGTATGCGATCGGCCAGCCTCTGGTACGCCCGGTTCAGCTTCGTGACCTTCAGCCGGCCCTGGTCCGTAGCGGGCTCCCGGATCGCCGCGCGCACGAGGACGCGGATCACCAGCAGCACCGCCACCAGCACCGTCACCACCTTGAGGAAGAACATCCCGTACTCGGCCACGAACCCCATGCGCTTCGGCTCCTGGCACCCGGGGCCACGTCGGGGCCGGGTGCTCATCGATCCGTCGCAAGCATACCTGGATCGGAGCCGCCCGGCCAGCGCGAGCCGCCGGGATTCGCAACCCGTCTGACGGTTTGACAGGACCGGGGTCGTCCTGCTACAAAATCCACGAGTTTCTTGGAAAAATACTGCAAATGGATGCGCTGAGGAATCTCCTCACGGACCAGCAGAAGCCTGCGACATCTACCGAGGCCGACCTGTCCATGTCGCCTCGGCGGTACAGCCGCATGCTGCGCCAGGTAATGCTGTCCGTGGGAGTTGTTACCCTGCTCCCGCTGATCATCATGACGGGGATCAACTACTACCAATACCAGCGGGCCCTCACGAGCGAGTCCCGTCAGCCCATCTCCCGCCTGACCTCCAACAGCAAGCGTGCCGTGGAGTCCTTTTTGCACGAGCGCGAGTCCGCGTTGCGCTTCATCGTGCACAACCGCTCCATCACCCCGGACTGCAACAACGATCAGCTCCGCCGGGTCCTGAAGAACCTCCGCAAATCCCTGACCGTCGGCGCCTTCGTGGACCTGGGCGTGATCGATGCAGCGGGGTACCAGAAGTGCTACCACGGCCCCTTCAACCTGCTGCACAAGAACTACCAGAACCAGGACTGGTTCCACCAGGTCAACCGCCGCGGCATCTACATCAGTGACGTCTTTCTGGGGTTCCGTCGGTCGCCGCACTTCGTCATCGCGATCCGCCACGAGGCCACGGACGGCAACGAGTTCATCCTGCGAGCCACCATCGACTCCGAGCAGCTCAACGATCGACTCCAGACCACGGGGCTGCGGCCGAGCAGCGACGTGTTCATCATCAATCGCAAGGGCATCCTGCAGAGCCCCTCCCGCCGCTACGGCAAGGTGCTCTCCCGCTGCCCCCTGCCCGTGCCGCAGTACTCCGACCGCACCGAGGTGGTGGAGCGCGTCGACGACAAGGGCCGCAAGATCTTCGTGGGGTACGCCTACATCAAGCACTCGTCCTTCGTGTTGATGATGATCAAGCGCTACGACGAGGTCATGGGAGGCTGGTTCACCCTGCGGATGGAGCTGATCGGTTTTCTACTGCTGA
This sequence comes from bacterium, assembly GCA_043825095.1. Taxonomy (GTDB): domain Bacteria; phylum Myxococcota_A; class Polyangia; order HGW-17; family JAJRWW01; genus JBDRSE01. The sequence goes on along the minus strand of JBDRSE010000370.1, from coordinate 18,039 downwards.
GCTGCGTGCTGATCCTGGTGGTGATCTACTGGGGCTCCCGCAAGATGGTCCACTCCATCCGGAACGCCGACCTCGCGCGGGCCCAGGTCTTCCACAAGATGGAGTACACCAACAAGTTGGCCTCCATCGGCCGGCTCGCCGCCGGCGTTGCCCACGAGATCAACAACCCGCTGGCGATCATCAACGAGAAGGCCGGACTGCTCAAGGATCGCATCTCCCTGAGCAAGGAACCGATCCCCATGGAGGAGAGGCTCCTCCAGTCCATCAACTCGATCCTGAAGTCGGTGAACCGCTGCAGCGCCGTCACCCATCGGCTGCTCGGGTTCGCCAAGCACATGGACGTTCGGTTCGAAACCATCGATCTGTACCAGCTGCTCAAGGAGGTGTTGGGATTCCTGGACAAGGAGGCCGCCTACCGGGACATCAACGTGGCCTTCGACCTCCGGGAGGACCTCCCCAACATCAAGAGTGATCGCGGCCAGCTCCAGCAGGTCTTTCTGAACATCATCAACAACGCCTTCGCGGCGGTTTCCGACAGCGGGCAGATCGAGATCACCCTGCTGCGCGTGGGCGCGGACACCGTTGCGGTCCGCATCAAGGACGACGGGGTCGGCATTCCCAAGGAGAACCTCGAACGAATCTTCGAGCCGTTCTTCACGACCAAGCCGGGGGTTGGCACAGGCCTGGGCCTCTCGGTGACCTACGGCATCATCCAGAAGCTGGGAGGAACCCTGCGGGTCCAGAGTGAACACGGGAAAGGGACCCTGTTCACGGTGGAACTCCCGATCAACGCGGACGCGTAACGAAAGGCAATGGGCAGCCATGGATCCACTACGAGTACTCATCGTGGACGACGAAACGGAGCTGGTCAGCACACTGGTCGAGCGGCTCGAAATCCGCGGCGTCGACGTCGACGGAGCCACCCATGCGCAACAGGCATTGGAGCTCGCGCTAAAGAACACGTACGACGTCGCGGTCCTGGACGTGAAGATGCCCGGCATGGGCGGACTGGAGCTGATCCGACACCTGCACCAGGCGCAGCCAGCGCTCAAGGTCATCCTGCTCACGGGCCACGGCGCGGCGGAGAATGTCGAAAAGGGCCTGCAGTACGGGGCCGTAGATTGCCTGATGAAGCCCGTGGACATCGAGGTGCTGCTCGACGTCCTGAACACCGCCGCGGGGCGACAATGAACGAACAAGACAGCCGATTGCTTTGGGAGCGGGGCCTGCAGTTCCTGGGTGGGCAGACCGCCGCCCAGTGCCACGAGGTCACCAACGTTTTAAACATCATCAACGAATACGCTGGGTTGCTGGGGGACCTGCTCCACGGCTCCAAGGGAGGCGAGGACCTCGATCTCTCACGTCTCGAGACGATTGCGCAGAAGATCGCCACCCAGGTGCGCCGCGGCGAAACCATCGTGCGCGCCATCAATCAGTTCGCACACAGCGCCGATACACCGCGGGCGCTGTTCGACGTGCAGGAGCTGCTGGGGCGCATCTGCTTCATTGCACAGCGTCCGGCCAACCTCGCCCGCACCGAGCTCCACACCAGGTTCCCCGAGGCCTCCATCACGCTGGAGAACAGCCCCCTCGGCTTCGAGCAGGCGGTCTTCACAGCCTTCGAAATCGCCCTCGCCTCGTCCGCCGAGCGGCGACGGATCACCGTCGGGTACACCCTCGACGAGCGCGGCGTGGAGATCGGCGTGCACAGCGCCGATCCCATCGTCCCCGGCGGCGAGGCCGCCGCGAAAGCCACGTTCCTGGCGCACCTGATGGCCGCGCTCCGGGGGGCCGTCACCGGGGCCCCGGGCGGCTCCGACGCCCACCGAATCGTGCTCTTTTTCCCCCGCATCCAGTATGTGGAATAGCCGCGGAGACAGCGCGGCGCTGTGATAGAATCGGTTCGCCTGGGAGGTTGAAGATGGCAACAGAGACGGTGCTGCTGGTCGATGACGAGGTCGAGTTCGTCACCACCCTCGCTGAGCGCTTGACGGCCCGGGGCATGCGGGTCGACACCGCCCACAGCGGCGACGAAGCCCTCTCCAAGGCCCGGCAGCAGACCTACGACACGATTGTCCTGGACTTGGCCATGCCCGGCATGGACGGCCTCGAAACCCTGCAGCACCTGATGTCGGACCACCCCGACCTGCAAATCATCCTCCTCACCGGCCAGGGCACCATCAAGACGGCCGTCGAGGCCACCAAGCTCGGGGCCAAGGACTTCCTCGAAAAACCCACCGACATCGACAAGCTTCAGGAGAAGATCCGGACCGGCCGCGGGGAGCGGTTGAAGCTGGAGTCCGCGCGGTCTGTCGAGGAGATCGAGGATATCCTGAGCCGCCGGGGGTGGTGAGAGACGAGGAGAAGGGCCGTGGTTGACGTGATCAAGAGGCTGTCGCTGTTGAACGAGGCGGCCCGGGCCATGACCTCGCTCATGGACCCTGACGCGCTGCTCGACCGAATCCTGGATCTGACCACCGAGGTGTTCGGCTTCGACGCCTGCGCGATCCTGCTGCTCGAGCCCGACTCGGGGGAGCTGATCATCCGCCGCGCGCGGGGGTACGACGCAGCGGTGGTCGAGGCCTTCCGCGGTCACCCCGGCGAGGGCGTCACCGGCCGCGCTTTTGCCGAGCGGAAGCCCGTGCTGGTCCATGACGTGGCCAGCGACCAGAGCTACATCCCAGGGGTCAGCGGCGCGATTTCGGAGATCGCCGTGCCCCTGAGCCTCAACGGGGAGGTCATCGGCGTCTTGGACGCCGAGAGCCAGCAGCGGCTCACGTTCAGCGACGAAGACCGCGAGCTCATCTGCGCCTTTGCCAGTCACGCCGCCACGGCCGTCAACAATGCCCGCCTTCATGGAGAGCTGGCCGCCCGCTCGGCAGACCTGGACCGCAAGCTGCAGCAGCAGCGACTCCTGGCCCGGGCCAGCGAGGTGATGCTCAGCACGCTCTCGCCGGAGCAGGTCCTGGCGGAGATCCTCTCCCTGGCCGGCGAGGCGCTCCCGTTCGAAACCTGCGCCGTGCTGCTGCTCGACGACGACCGCACCAAGCTGGTGCTGCGGGCGGCCCAGGGCTACCGGGACGAGGTGCGCGGACTCGAGATCCCCCTCGGCAAGGGGGTCACGGGCGAGGTGGTCCAGTCCGGCGCCCCGGTCCTGATCCCGGACGTGAAACAAGACCCACGGTACATCGAAGGTGTCACCGGAGGACGCTGCGAGATGACCGTGCCGCTCTGCGTGCGTGGGGAGACCATCGGCGTCTTGGATGCCGAGGCCCGTGAGCCGAACGCGTTCGATGACGAAGACCTGGCGCTCTTTTCGATCTTCGCCAGCCACGCGGCGGTGGCCCTTCGCAACGCGGCGCTGCACGATCGCCTGGAGCGCAACCGGGCGTCCCTGCAGCGACAGATGCACCGCCAGGAGCTCGTGCGCCGGGCCGGAGACACGGTGCGCTCCGCGCTCAAGCAGGACCTGCTCCTGCGCAGGATCCTCGAGCTCGCGCGGGAGGCGCTCGACTTTCAGACCTGCGCCGTGCTACTGCTGGACGAAGACCGCACCGCGCTGTCGGTGCACGCGTCGGTGGGATACGGTCGGGACGTGAACGGCCTCGTCATCCCGGCGGGACAGGGAATCTCCGGCGAGGTGCTCGAAACCAGCAAGGCGGTGCTGGTGGCCGACGTAACCCAGGACCCCCGGTACATCGACGGCATGACCGACGGCCGGTGCGAGATGGTCGCACCGCTCCTGGTGGACGGCGAGCTCATCGGCGTGCTGGACGCCGAATCCACCGCCGTGGGCGCCTTCGACGACGAGGATGTTGCGCTCTTCAAGATCTTCGCCTCCGACGTGGCGGTGGCCATCCGGAACTGTCGGCAGTTCGACGACCTGGAGCGGGCGAATGCGGTGCTCCAGGAGAACGTGCTGGAGATCGAGCGCATGAACGCCGATCTCAGCGCCTTCGCCGATGAGATCAGCCGCACCAACCAGGACCTCGAGAAGCGGGTGGCGGAGCTTCGGACCCTGTACGAAGCGTCCCAGACCATCACCTCGAGCCTGGATCTGCAGCAGACCCTCGACACCATCGTCGACATGACGAAGGTGATTATCAATGCCTCCTCGAGCGCAATCCGACTGCTGGACGAGGAGTCCGAGGAGTTGCGCACGAAAACGGGTTCGCCCGCCGCGAAAGCCGCCGCGAAGCAGCAACCCCGCCTGACGAGTGGCGCGCAGCTGCAGACGCCGCTCAAGATCGGCGACCGCACCATCGGCTTCTTCGAGCTGGGCAAGGACGTCGGCGAGTTCAACGACGAGGAGAAGCGCATGCTGCGCACCCTCGCCGGCCAGGCGGCCATCGCCATCGAGAACTCCCGACTCTTCGATCGCACCCAGCGCACCTACTATGAAACCATCCGGGCCCTGGCCGAGGCCCTCGAGGCGCGGGACGCCTACACCCGCGGCCATTCGGACCGCGTCACGCGGTACGCGCTGGCCATCGCCGAGGCCCTCGACCTGACCCGGGAGGAGATCCGAATCATCGAGCACGCCGGCCTGCTGCATGACATCGGCAAGATCGGGATCAGCGACACGATCCTGAACAAGACCACCCGGCTGTCCGAAGAAGACCGGAAGGCGATCGAGCACCACCCCATCTTCGGCGATACGATCCTGGGCCCCATCAAGTTCCTCAACATGGTGCAAACGGTGGTCAAGCACCACCACGAGCGGTACGACGGGGGTGGCTACCCGGACGGGCTCAAAGGCGAGGATATTCCTCTGTCCGCCCGGATCGTGGGCGTGGCCGACGCCTTTGACGCCATGAACTCTCACCGGACCTATCGACCCGCCCTGGCCCGACAGGACGCCCTGGACGAGCTGATCAAGAACAGGGGCCTCCAGTTCGACCCGCGGGTGGTGGACGTCTTCATCGACCTGCTCGAGTCGAGGTTTCCCGTGCGGCAGGAATCCCTGAGCCTGCCGCCGGTGACCGAGGAGGCGGATCCGTGAGACGCATCGGTCTCGCGGCGATCTGTCTCCTGCTGGCGACCGGCTGCGGCGACGAGGGAGGCCCGGGGAACCGGGCGCCCACGATCTACTCCACCGCCCCCACCGAGGCGACGCCCTACTTCGAGTACTCCTACGCGCTCGGCTGCTCGGATCCCGACGGCGACATGCTCGCCCTCCTCCGGGGAGCCAACGACACCTGCGGCGGCACCCTGGTCGACCATGGCAACCGCCAGGGCACGTACGCGTTCACGCCCGAGCACGGGCAGGCGGACTCGGCGTGCGTGGTGGAGGTGGTGTGCACCGACCCGGAGCTGCTCTCGGACACCCAGCAGATCCCGGTCACCATCCTTCCGCTCCCCGACGTGGAAACCCTGACCTTCGGGCCCTTCGAACCCTGGGCCGAGCCCATTGCCGACTACATCCAGGACGTGGCTCAGGCGCTGCAGACCTGGGACTTCTATTGGGGGATCCACGACCTGGCGGTGCACGATCACCGCCTCTACATCGGCTACGGCGATGCCACCCACAACGCCGGCAGCCGCGTGCCCATCGAGATCCGGGCGTGGTCCCGGCCCGACCCCGAAGCCATCCAAACCGAATTCGTCACCGACGAAGAGCAGATCGACCGGTACCGCCAGCCGAACGGCCGCCTGCTGATCCCCGGCGTGGACGCTACCCAGGACGGCCTGATGGGCCAGGTCTACGTGCTGGGAAGCACCGGCTGGATCAAAGATCGCACGGTGCAGCTTGCCTGGCACGTGCACGACGTGGCGGTGCAGGGCGACGATCTCGTCGCGTGCGGCTCCGGGGGAACGATCGACGACTACAACGGCGGCACCGTGAACGCGTTCCTTTACCGCCACACACCTGACGCCACCGGGTTCGCCATCGACGTGCAGCTCCCGCACCCGCAGCCGCCGGGCGACAACCGGCTCACCAGCCTGCTGGTGGTGGACGACACCCTGTACGCCACGGGGTACTGGAGCGACTACTCCGTCTCCTACGCCACCGCCTACGTTCAAGACGGCACCGCGCTGGTGGCGTGGGACGACCTGTCGAATTTCTACGTGCTGGACAGTCTGTCTGTGACGCCGAGCCTGGGATTGCTGTTCGGGGTCACCATCGACACCGCGCTGACATTCGGCGGCCGCGTCGTCACCGCCGGAGGCGTCGCCGTTGCCGACGGGCTCGAAGGGCTGTCGGTGCTCAACGCCGACCCCCTCCCCGGGGGCCGCGCGCTGATCCTCGCCAGAGACGGCGACGAGTATCCCACGCCGGCAACCGACACCTGGACCGTGTCGGTCGGTGTCACCAGCGATGGGCACAACTTCCAGGAGCTGGCGGCGCAGACCTTCGACGTGCAGCCCCGCTCCATCGCCTTCTGGCGCCGCAGCCTGTATTTGGGCCTGGACGACGGCACGGTCTGGCGCGCGGTTGGTGTCCCGTAGGATCTGCCGCTATACTACATTGCCCGAACCACCGGGGATGACGAATGCGCCCGATAACGACTCGTGACGTGCGTGCAGCTCTCCTGCTCGCCGGCCTGATGCTGCCGGCTTCGTCACCCCACGCGCGCACCACGCGGCCCCCGTCGCGGCTGTGGGCCCGGATGGTATACCCGGCCGGCGGCGCCTATGCGGCGGCCGTCGCCCAGGCCGAGACCCTGCTCTCCCGCCGTCCCTGGACCACACAGCAGCGACAGCGCGCGCGGGCCCTGCTGCGTCGGGCGGTCCACTTGAGCCCCCGACGCCCCGAGGCCCACCGGCTGCTCGGCGATCTGCTCGGCGCCGAGGGGCGCTGGGCCCACGCCGCAAAGGCCTATGATCGCGCCCGGACGCTCGATCCGACGTACCTGCCCCGCAATCTGGGCTACCGCTTCGCCATGGCCGCGGCCCGCGCCGGCCGCTTCGCCGCGGCGGGCGCGGCGCTTTTGCAGCTGGTGCGCGGCACCGACTCGGCGCGTATGACCGCGGTCCTGTGGAACAACGCGGCCGAATCCTACCTGGCGGCCGGATACCTGCGCCGGGCCATCACGCTGTACCACAAGGCCCGGGCCAGGGATCGAACCTATCCGACCCCCTTGTACGGACTGGCCGTGGCCTACCACCGGGACGGTCGGCCGCTCCTAGGGCGATCCACCATGGCGGCCGCGCTCCGCGCCGACCCCGGCATGACACGCCTCACCGGGAAGACCGCCGTGTACTTCCCCGCGGCGGCGCGACACTACCACCTCGCCCTGGCCTGGGAATCCCGGGGCCAGACCGCCCGCGCAGCAGACGCCTGGAAGGCGTTCCTCGCCGCGGACGCCTCGGGACCCTGGGTCCTGCAGGCCCGCGCCGCCCTCGCCCGCCTGACGACCGCCCCACGGCCGCGTGCCCGGCGTCGGAGCGGACGACCATGAGCGCCGCGCGCCCGCTCGCGCTCGGCCTCCTGGCTGCGCTCTGCGTCGGTCGACCCGCCGCGGCGCGGGCCGACGAACAGGGGGAAGAGGCGCCCCTCGGCGAGAAGGTGCCGACCATCTCCGACTTCTGGAAGCGCTCCCCGACCAAGGCCCAGGACCGCGCGCTCGAGCGACGGTTCTACGACGCCCTATCCAAGCTCCGGCAAGGGATGGGCAGCGGCGACCGGCGGCTGGTGATCAACCGCACCTCTGTGCGCCTCGGACACCTGATCCTGAGCGTGCTGCTCACGCAACAACCCCGGTCGGTCCGCTTCTGGTACTGGTACGGCTACTCGGCCATGCTCCTCCAGCAGCCGGACGTCATGATCCGCGCGTGGACGCGGGTCTGGAAGCTGAATCCCTACCACTGGGACACACCGAACATGGCGTTCGAGCTCGGCATCGCCTACGCCAAGCGGGGCCAGTACGCCGAGTCCATGGCCGTCTATCGCAAGGGCATGCCGGCCACCCACCATCTCCAGACGCGAGGGATCATGGCGTCCAACGGCGCCGAGTCAGTCATGGCCTTGGGCAAGCTCTCCCAGGCCGTAGCGCTCTATCGCAAGTCCCTTCGGCTGCGCCCCCGGACAAACTCTGCCGCGTGGTGGGGCCTGATGGTGGCCTATGACCGGATGGGGCGCACCGCGGCCGCGGATCGGGCCCTCCGCCAGGGACTGCTGCTCGACCCCTTGCTCCAGGGACTCACGGGGCAAGGGGTCTTCTTCGTGCCCCAAGGCGACGTGCACAACTACCTGGCCCTGGTGTACGAGGGGCAAGGTCGGATCCGCGACGCGCTCCGCCAGTGGAACCGCTTCCTGCTGGCACAGCCCGCGAGGCGCTGGTCCAAGCGCGCCCGAGAGCACCGCGACCGCCTGCAGCAGATCGTGGCGCGGTTCGTGCCCGTGGTCCGCCTGGTCGCCACCCGGCCGCACAGGGCGCACCCCACGGCCGCCCAGCTGGTGCCCCTGCTGCAGGCGTGCTACAGCCGGCGCGCCCGCGCCAAGCCCGTGCCCGAGGGGCAGCTCCCCATCTTTCTCACACTGCAGAACCGGCGCGTCGTCGCCCTGCGCTTCGGCTGGTCGCCCCGGCCGGTGTATGATCACGCGTTGCGCCGCTGCATCCGCCAACGGCTGCAAAACCGCCGGATCCCCGCTGCGGCTCGTGCTAGAATCGTCGCCGTATTTCAGCTGGAGCTGAGTCCATGAAGCATCCGAAAACGCTCCTCGGGGCCTGCGCACTGCTCGTCGTCGCCCTGTGGCTCCCCACGCCTCCCCCGGCCACCGCCCGCAGCCACTCCGGCATCAAGGCGAAGCTCCCGTTGTGGGACCGGGTGCTCTACAAGCGGTTCGAACGGGCGGATCGACTGGCCCAGCGCGCGGCCAAGCTGGTGACGAAGGGGAAACACCTGGCTGCGGCGGCCCTGCTAGACCAAGCCATCCGCATCCGGCCCTACGCCGCCTCCCTCTGGTTCGACCTGGGAACCGCCTACTCCTTCGCGGGCAGGTATGCCGACTGCGTCAAGGCCATGCACAAGGCGCGCAAGATCGACGCGGAGTACAAAAAGAACCTGAGCGCCTTTCGGCTCGGGCTGTGCCTGTCGCTCACCAAGCGCATCGGCGAGGGCATCAAGGAGTACCTGAAGGTCCGCCCCAGCCGGTGGGTTCCGGAGGACGTGCTCCACTGGAACCTGGCCGACGACTACATGGCGCTGGGTCGGCTCGCAGAGGCCGTCCAGCGCTACCGCGACGCCCTCCGGCGCAACCCGGGCCAGCGGGTGCTCCACTTCGCGCTGGCCGTGGCGCTGGATCGCTCGGGGCGGTTCCGGTCGGCGCAGCGTCAGCTCCGGCGCGCGAATCGGCTGGACCCCACCGGCGCGTCGCTCAACAGCGGGGACATCATCTGGCTGCCGAGCCACGACCATCACTACTACCGGGCGCTGCGCGCTTTCTCCCTGGGCCGCCGGGCCGAGGCGCTCGGTCACTGGCAGCGCTTCCTCCGCGCCGATCCCAAGGGCCCCTGGAGCTACGTCGTCGGCCGGCGGCTCCTGCGCCTGCGCACCGACCCCATCACCAAAGCCGAGCTGGGCAGCCCGGACGCGGGCGTCGACGCGGAGCTGCTCGCCGCGGCCCTCACCGGCGTGCAGCCGGCGCTGCGCAGATGCCTCGGCGCCGCGCCGCCCACCGGAATCGCCGCTCACCTCGGCGTTCGCATCAAGATCGAGGCGACCCGGCGCGGCGTGGCCCGGCTCGACACCTCGGGCGCGGTGGGCCGGCTCCCCACCGAGCTGGCGGGCTGCCTCCAGACCGCGCTCGGCAAGGTGCGCTGGACCCAGGCGATCAAGGGCCGCGCCAAGGCGACCTTCTCCTTCGCGCTCGTCGGACCGTAAGGACCCGTCCGGCTGGACGCCGACAGCCAGCGGGATTCGCGGACGAATGCGATCCCTCAGCGCCGGACCTACCCGGAATACTCTCGGATTTCCGACCTCCGACCTCCGACCTCCGACCTCGGATTTCCGATTCTTGAAACTCAGAGAGGAAATCGGAGATTGAAAATCCGAGCGCCCGGACGTTCTTTTGACGTCGTCGGATCTGGTCGGGACGTCGATGACAGCACTATGCTGGGAGCGGAAGGGGAGGCGGAGCTACCGACGACGGCCCACCGGGAAGTGCCAGGTCACGGCCAGGCCGGCGTACCAGGAGACGCCGGGATTCAAGTTGTCATAGCCATAGCAGCTGCCGTCGACGCACGCCTTGTTCGGGAACATCTTGTAGATCCGGCCGACGATGCCGATGGAGAACCGGTTGGTGATGAACCAGTCCAGGCCGAGGCCCACGAAGAGGGCAGGTCCGGCGACCGAATAAGTATACAGGGAGTCGCTCCAGGAAACCTGGCCATACCCGAGCCCCAGGCCACCCCAGATGTCGAGCCGCTTGATGGGGATGTAGCCCCGCACCTCGAGCCCGCCGACAGCCCAGACAAAGGGATTGCCGCTGCCATAGTCGGAGTTGTATCCCACGACCGAGAACCCGCCGTGCAGGCCGAGGGCCAGCCACGGGATGAACCGCCACTGGGCGGACAGGTAGGCGCCGCCGCCCGTGTCCGCGCTGTCAAAGTTCTGGCTGCCCGAAGCAAAGGCCGAGGCGCCGAGGTCCACCGTGAGCACGATGGAGCGACGCGCCGGGCCGTGGCTCTTGCGCACGCCGTAGGGCGGGGGAGGGGCACCGCCGCCGCCGGTGCCGTAGACGCCGCCGGTGGCGCCGCCGCCCGGAGGCGGGGGCACGGCGTAGGGGTCGGGTCCGGGCATGGGATCGCCAGCTGAGCCGCCCGGCGCGCCTTCGCCCGGCGTGACGTGGGTCGGCGTGCCGGCGGTTCCCCCGGGATCGCTCGTGCCGTGGGCCGGGTCAGCGCCCGGACCGGGCGCCGGGGTCCCGCCTCCCGAGGCGCCGAGCTTGCGGAAGCTCTTGATCTTCTCGTTCACATCCGCAACGGTCGGATGCTTGGGGCTCATCTTGTGCTTGGGGTAGTTCCGGTTGTACTTCTCGAGGTAATAGATCGCCTTGTTGTAGTCCCGGAGAGACGCGTAGCAGTTGGCGATCCCGTAGTCTAGGATGGGATGGTACCGCAGGTCCTTGACCTCGTCGAAGGCGCGGATTGCCTCTTGGTACTTGCCCTGCCGATACAGCGTTCGGGCCTTCTTGAAAGCCGCCCCGATTTGCGCCGTTTTCTGGTCCGGCGCCGCCGAAAGCTCTGCCACGTTCAGGCCGGTCGCCAACAGCGCACCCGCAAAAAAGACTGCTAATGGTCGTGTCAAACGCATCGACTCCTCCTTAATTCGTCCCGATGCCAGTCATTTACCAAACGCGGCTCACGCCTCTGAGTTTACGCGGATCCGGTCGATTTCTTGCCGACCGTGTCGAAAATACTCTCACGCGGCGTGCGCTTCTCCGCCAGATCACTAACAAAACCACCCGGCATCGGGCCTGTAAACAGTTCACGAAACCTTAGCATCGATGCCCCACACTGTCCAAGCCCATGCGTAGTGTCGGAGGCAGCGCGATCGATCAGCGCATGTCGCGACGCATGCCGAACCGCATGCCGCGACGCCTGTCGAACCGCATCGGGCCCATGCCGGGCTGAATCGGGCCCATGCCGAACCGCATCGGGCCCATACCGGGGTGAATCGGGCCCATGCCGAACCGCATCGGGCCCATGCCGGGGTGAATCGGGCCCATGCCGAACCGCATCGGGCCCATGCCGGGACGGATGCCGAGCTGCCCGGGGCGCATGCCCATGGGGCCGCCCGGTTGCATGCCGCCGCGCCAACCGCGATGAATGCCCTGGATGCGCGGCCGCTTCTGCCAGCGCTTCCGCCTCTTTTCCACCACAGCCTTACGCCAGACCTGCCGACGAGCCGCGCTCTTGACCAACCGCGCCTGTCGGCGCGCACGCCACTGCTTGTCCTGGTGCCAGCCGACGGCCCGACGCACGCGCTGACCCTTCTTGACGCGCAGCACCTTGCCGCGATATTGCGGCTGATGGAAGACCGGTCCCCTCCAGCCGACGATCACCGGACGGGGGCGACGGAGTCGACGCCGGAGCTTCACGCCCGCGTAGAAGGCCGGCACCTTCACCTCGTACTTGGGTGCCAGGACACGCCCCTGAGCGTGGTGGGTGAAGTAGGCACGTCGCCACCGCTGAATCTGCTTTCGTCGACGCAACCCGCGCTCGATCCCCCGCACCCGACGGCGCGCCCGCCTGGTTTCGGCCTGGGAGAACTCCCTGAGCACCGCGAGCTGGACCGGCTTGGGTACCTGGTACACCCCCGCATGGATGCGGGCGTTCATCAGCCCCAGCAGATACGCGTGCGCCGCGCGCCTGCTGTGGGCGAGCCGCAGCTGCCGACTCACCGCGGCCCGCGCTTCGAGGTTGTCCTCGAACCTGGGCTGCAGCTTCTTGTACTCGGCGACCTTTTTTGCTTGCTCGGCCGCAAGGACCTGCTTCTGCAGCTGCTCGCCCTGCGCTTGGGCCTTGTCCTCGGCCCCTTCGAGCGTCTCGGTGTCCTGGGTCGCCTGGTCCACCTGCGTCGAGTGCTGCTTGGCCAGCTCGGCGGCGACCTTGACCCCCTTGTTGTCCTCCTGCTCGAGCCAAGCGTCCCAACCGGCATCCGCCGCTTTGTAGGCTGTTATGGTCGCCTTTGTTTGTCCCAAGGGGAGCACCAGGGCTTTCCCGGCGGCGAGGGGCGTGGGCGCGGCGTCCGCCTTGGCCACGGGAGTCACGGCCACCTTCCCCGCCTCCACGCCGATCCGCGCGCTGCCCGACAGTCCCACACCCACGGCCAACGTGGTGCCCTGCACCGAGACCACTGCGCTGGGGGTGTAGATGGCAAAGGGGCCCTGCCCCTCGGTGCGCTCGTGGACCTCGAACCGCGCCGCGCCGGCCATGACGGTCACCGACGGCGCCGGGTCCTTGATGGCCTCGGAGCCATCGAGCCGCACCGCGGTTTCCGGGGTCAACTCGATGGAGGAGTTGTCCCACAGGGCGACCGTTGCCTGGCCGTCCTTGCCCACGCGCACCGAGTCCTTGGCGTTCAGCTTCGTCTCAGCGGCGGCCGCCTTGAACTCCGTCTCACCGAACTTCTTCACCTCCACGGTTCCCGTCACCTCGGTGAGCACTCCCTCGGGCACCTGATCCTTGGGCACCTCCACCTTGGGCTCGGCGGGCCTGGCCGGCTCGGCGGGCTCGGCGGGCGTGGCCGCCATGGCGCCCACGCCACGGCCCTGTTTGCCGCTCATGGGATCCATGTCCCCGGGCTCTTCCTGCATGGCGCCCGGTGCGTCCTTCTTCGCGTCGCTTCCCGGTTTCTTTTTACATCCGACAGGTCCCGTCACCAGCAGCGACAGAACGCAAAAGATTCCGATTACCCTCATGGTCGACTCCTTCCGCCTGAAATGGAGGTACAGAACAATATCAAAGGCAGCAGCCCCAGACAATGGGACCTAAAGACCGTGGGATTGCTAACGATATTTACGGGGTACGATATAGGAGTAACTGGTGGTCATGAGTCGGCCGTAGGCCATGATCTCCAGCGCGCCCCCCTTGCAGCCCGCGGGCACGTAAGCCTGAACCTTCGTGTCCGAAAGGACCTTGAGCACCAGCTCGACCCGACCGTGCTTCCGGTGGTTGAGCCAGATCTTACTCAGCCGGTTCAAATTCCGCCCGGTGATGGTGATCCACTTCAAGGGAGGCCCCCGATCGGGGAACACGTCCACGATGCGCGGCTTGGGCCGCGAGATCTTGAAGTCCTTCGGGGCGCGGCCGAACTTGCCGTAGCACCGCACCTCCACGGTGCCCGTGTAAGACGCTTTCGGCACCCGCACCTTGATGCGCAGGTCGTCCAGGCGCAGGAGGTCAAAGGTGACGCGCTTGCCAAACCGGACCACGGGCTTGGTGCAGAAGTTGCGGCCGTGGATTGTGACGTAGTCACCCCACCAGCCCTCGTTGGGCTTCACCCGCAGCACAATCGGCACCGGGAACGCCAGCTTGAACAGGTGCGCCGTCACCACCCGGCGCCCCCGCGACAGTACGGCGATCTTCCCGGTGCCGGCGCGCATCGGAACCTTCACCCGGACCTCGTTGTCGCTGATGCGGCGCACGTCCGTGAGCTGCACCCGCCCGATCCAGAAGCGATCCCGCTTCCGGAAGTTCTTGCCGGTCAGGGTGAGCCAGGTCCCCCAGGGGCCGGACTTCGGGTAGATGGACGTGATCTGCGCATAGGGCGCCTCCAGCCGGAGGCGGCCCCCCACTGACACCTTGTGGTTGTGGCACTGCACCTGGAAGACGCCGCCCTTGCTGCCCGCCGGAACCGTGATCTCGATGGACCGGCCGCTCGAATTCACGACCGGGACCACGCGGCCGCCCAGCCGGACGATGGGACCGTCACAGATCTTCGTACCCTTCAGGGTGACCACCTCGTTGTACCAGGCCACCTTGGGGGTGAACCCCTGGAAGACCGGCTTCGGCCAGCCCACCTGGATCCGGAATCCCGTCTGCGTCCGTTGCCCAAAGCTCTGATGGACGAGGACGCCGCTCTTGACGGTGCTCGGCAAGGTCACCGACACCTGGGTGCCGCTTTCGAAGGCCATGGGCAGCCTCACCTTGCCCAGGTAGAAGCGATCCGAGGGCCGCAGGTTGAAACCCGTGATCTCGAGCCTGGTGCCGGGAGGGCCCTCGGTGGGATTGACGCCCCGAACCCCTGCCTTGGGCGCCTGCATCCGGAGGCGCAGCCGGGACGTGGCCTGCCAGGTGAGACACCGGACGCTGAACTTGCCCGCTTTGGCGCCCTGGGGCACCTGCACCACGAGCTGGGTGTGGTCCTCGCGACGGATTACGGCGAGATTCTGCGCACCGAGGCGCACCTTCACCATGGGGCAGAAATTACGCCCTCGAATGGTGACGAGCTGCCCGAACCAGGCCGTCGCCGGGACGAAGCCGGTGATCACCGGCGGGCGATAGATCATGTAGCTGAAGCTCGACTTGAACCGCTTGCCATAGGACTGGAAGTAGATCGGCGCCGTCCGCGACCCGGCGGGGATGAAGACCTTGACTTCGCGGGCGCTGACGAGCCGCACCTTCAGCGCGCGATTGCCCATCCAGAATCGGTCCTTCCGGGCGAAGCCCATGCCGATCACCGTGATCCAGCGCGCCGCCTTGCCCGCCGACGGCGTGATCCCGGTCACCTCGGCAAAGGGCGGCTCCACGAGGAACTCGTCGGCGTGGGTCACCCGTTTGCCGAAACACTCCACTTCGAACCGACCCGTGCTCACACCCTTGGGCAGCTGCGCCTCGAGGGAGCGATCCCGCTGTCGCCGGATCACCTTGAGGAGCTGGCCACCGAGGTACACCTTGGCCTGCGGACAGAAGGACGCACCCTGTAGCGTCACCCGGTCACCGTAGTAGCCCTTCTTGGGCGTGAACTCGCTGATCACCGGGTAGTTGGCAATCTTGAACTGGAACTTCGTCCTCCGCTTGTGCTGGTCGGGGGCCCAGAACAGCGGCCCCGACTTGAGGCCCCTGTGGATCAGAAGCTTGTAGGTGGTGTGGTTGACGAACTGCCGCCGCACGGGACTCCGACCGATCCAGAACCGAAGGCTGTGGTCGAAATGCACTCCGCGGACCGTCACCCACAGCCCCGGAGGGCCGCTCTGCGGCGACAGGCCCGTCACGGCGGGTTTGTTCACCACCCGGAAGAGCACCGGAGCCCGAAGCTGGCGGTCGCCCATCGAGATCTCGAACCATCCCGACTGTGTGTTTGGCGGGACCTGCACCAGGATCACGTTCTGGCCGAGCAGGATCGGCTTGATCAGCTGGCCGTCGTAGTACACCTTGGCGCTCTTGTCGAACCCGTAGCCCCGCAGCCGGACCTTGGTCCCCCACGGCCCGGTGGTCGGATTGATCTTGGTAAAGTTCCAAATGGCCGGCGCAGCCGCTACCGGGCTCGCCAAGGCCACACCCAACACCAGCGCGGTGAGGCTCAACAACGTAGGAAGTCGGTGTCTCATATTCGCGTCCTCTCGCCCAAGAGGCGATCAGCCGTTTTGACCCTTCTGCCGGGGCCAGAATTCACTTTCGTGTCCCGCGTTCCACCCCAAAAACACGACAGCCCGGCAAACCATGAGCTGCCGAGCTGTTGCCTGGAAACGGAAGGCGGCAATCGGATTCGAACCGATGAATGGAGGTTTTGCAGACCTCTGCCTTACCACTTGGCTATGCCGCCATCTTTGCTGAGTAACTATCCAAGCGACTCGGCTTTCAAATACTCTGAATCTCCTGCGCGGCGTGGGCTGGCTCAGCGCGACACACGCCGATTCTGGCTCGCAAACCTTCTAGCAAACCGGCCGCTCGCCGTCAAGCATTGGTAATCGTTCACGTGGTAGACGGCACAGCGCCCCCCGCGCGCAGCGCGGGCTACCCCTTGAGGGGACGGGAGGGGTGTGGTGAGCCGCGCAGCGGCGGATCTGTCGCTCTGGTATCGGCACCGAGCAATGGGGCACCTTCCCGGAGATCGATCCGCCACTTCTTGGCTCACTGAGCCCCCTCCCCGGGGTGCCTCGTTACGCTCTGGGTGCCGCAACAGCACCCCCGTGAACACATATAAACATTGAATACCTCATGGTTTATAGGGCTTGAGCACACCCTTTCGACGGCGCCGATCCACTTCGGCGCGCAGGTGGTGTAGCAGCTGCTCGGTACCCCAGACGATGCCCTTGTTCAGCCGGGAACGACTGATGTGGAGGTCGGGCACGGCCTGCATGGTGCTGATCGCCAGGGACCAGTGGTTCCCCCAGGGGAGCAAGGTCAGCATCCCCCAGTATTTCTTCATGGATCCCCGGTGTCGGAGCCAATTCAGGTGGTAGCCGCCGTCCTTGGTGGACGTCCAGCTGTATTTCACGGCCACCCAGGCGTTCGCCACCGGCCAGGGGAAGCTGAGGATCACCACGGCCCAGATCTCGTGCTTGCCCCGTTTCCGAACGACCCGACAGCTCTTCACCTTGGGCATGAACGTGGAGATGGTGCCGAAGTCCATGAAGGTGCTCATCACCTCGGTCGGCTTGGCGGCGATGAGCAGCATGCCGGTGGGCCGCCAGTGCTTGTCGGACTTGTCCACCCGCATCACGTGCTTCCAGTTGGCCAGCGCGAGGCGATCGAAGTAGCTGAGCTTGGGATTCGCCTTGGCGAAGGCCGCCGACGTCGGCCCCAACAGGGCGAACAACAGGCCGAGGGTGAAGGCGGTGGTTGACAGGCGTAGCACGTTGATATCGACGTAGCCGCGGGTGCGGTCATTCACGCGCTGATGGGCGCTACAGGTCCTCTTCCTCGCTCACAAACGCGGCTTCGGTCGGCAGCTCATCGTAGGGCACCTCCGGCTCGTCCACGTCAAGAGTGAGCCGCTTGTACGCGGCGACGCCGGTACCGGCAGGGATGAGCCGGCCCATGATCACGTTCTCCTTGAGGCCGCGCAGGTAGTCCACCTTCCCCCAGATGGCCGCCTCGGTCAGCACCTTGGTGGTTTCCTGGAAGGAGGACGCGGAGATGAAGCTCTCGGTCGAGAGCGACGCCTTCGTGATGCCGAGCAGCAGCGGCTCGCCCACAGCGGGCATCCCGCCCTCGTCCATGATGCGGTTGTTCTCCTCCTCGAAGGTCTGCCGCTCCACGTGCTCGTCCACCAAGAAGTTGGTGTCACCCACGTCGACGACGCGCACACGCCGCAGCATCTGCCGGACGATCACCTCGATGTGCTTGTCGTTGATCCGCACACCCTGCAGCCGGTAGACCTCCTGCACCTCGTCCACGAGGTACTTGGCCAGCGCCTTCTCCCCGAGCACCTTGATGATGTCGTGGGGATTCTCCGCGCCGTCCATGAGCCGCTCCCCTGCCTTCACCCGATCCCCCTCACGCACGGCGATGTGCTTGGACTTGGCGATCAGGTACTCTTTGGGCTCGCCGACCTCCGGCTTGACGATGACCTTGCGCTTGCCCTTGGTGTCCTTCCCAAACTGCACGATGCCGTCGATCTCGCTGATCACGGCGTGCTCCTTCG
>JBDRSE010000369.1:0-8918 GCA_043825095.1 bacterium | reverse complement strand
AGGGGCGCGCTCCGCCGCGGAGCGGCGGATCTGTCGCTCTGGAATCGGCACCGAGCCAAGGGGCGTACCTTCCGGAGATCGATCCGCCACTTCGTGGCTCACTTCGCCCCCTCCGCCCCCTCCGGGGGAACCTCGCTACGCTCGGAAGGTGCCGCAAATAGCACCCCCGTGAACACATCCGTTCAGTCGATCAGGTTCATGCCGCCGGGATACCAGTAGCTCGTGTACTGGCCGTAGCCGTAGACGCTGATGCCCACGAGCTCCTGGGAGGTGATGTTGTGGTTGCCGCCTCCGGTGTTCGGGAGCTGGACCCGGGCGACGTCATAGCCGGTGCCCCCGATGGGCGTGAACCCGCTGACCGGGGCACCGTCCAGGTTCACCACGGCGCCGGCGGGTGCGGTGATGTTGACGTAGTTCGCCTCGTAGTTGGTCGGGCCGTGGAAGAGGTAGCTGGTGCGGTACTGCCGGGTGGGCACCGCGGTGGCCATGGCGGGATCGCCGGTGCCGCCGCCGGCGTCCTGCCCCTGCATGAACTGCACCACGATCACGTCCGCGCTGGCGCTGATCTGGAAGTTCGCGTTGACCGGCCCGATCTGGATGTAGGAGCCGGCGGCCGCGATGAAGGTGGGGGCGCCGCCCTGGGGCGGGTCATAGGTGAGCGTGGTGTTCGCCGCGGTGGCGACCACCCGCACGATGATCGCCTTGGTGGTGCTGGCGTTGATCAGGGGCGCGGTCACCAGGTACTCGTCGCCGAGGGTTTCCAGGGGCAGCACCGACTCCTCGATGTGATCGCAGTAGTGCACGCCGTAGGGAATGTCGGTGCACATGTGTCCGCCGATGACCTGCACGGGCTTGTCCGCCGTGACCAGGGTCCCGGTGAGATCGGAGGTGTCCGGCGCGCCGCCCGCCGGCACGTTGAACACCTGCAACACGTCCCCGGCGTTCAGGATCACCGTGCCGGTGCCGTTGGCGCTCACGCCGGCCCCCGGGCTCACGGACCCGCCGGTGGCCGAGGGCGCGAGCACCACCTGGGTGTTGTCCTCGCTCGCCGTAATGGCGTAAAAGCCCGGGTAGCTGAACCCGGAGCCGGACCAGTAGTTGTAGGAGGCCACCCGGTAGTTGCCCGTCCAGGTGTTGACCGGCAGCAGGAGCGCGGCGTCATTGGTGTAGGAATACGAGCCCCCCACCGTGTACTCGAGGGGGTTGTACTGGTACACCGTGACGGGCTGATCCGAGCGCAGCCGGTAGGCGCCGTCGGTCACCAGCGAGGTCGTGCTGGTCACGCTCAACGCGTTCACCCAGGGGAGCTGGATGATCTGGATCCCCCCGGGCGCCACGGCCACGGAGGTGATGGTGGCAGCGCCCCGGGTAACGGTGACGTTCGCCGTGGCCTGGGTCGAGTTGGACACGGCCACCGCGTAGTGGAAAATCCCCTGACTCAGCAGGGCGTTGTTGGTGACCGTGGGGTAGTAGTCGCAGCCGATGTAGCTGTGGCCGAGCTGCCCAAGGGCGCAGACGCCTTCGCACCGGCCCGTGGCCGGATTGCAGCTCACGCCCATGATCGGGTCGCAGAGCTCCGTCCGCACCCCCGATCCGTCCCACTCGCAGAAGGTGGAGGTGCTCCCGTTGCACTCAGCGAACCCCGGCCCGCAGGCCGTCTGGCAGTTCCCCGCACAGGTGAGGTCGTTGACCGTGTTGCCGTCGTCACACACCTCGCCGGCCTCCACGGCGCCGTTTCCGCAGATGGCGCAGCCGCTGCGATTGAACACGCAGTTGGCCATGTCGCAGGCGAGATTGCCGCCCGTGTAGCCCTCCCCCAGGGACACGCAGGTCTGGCCGTTGAGATCGAGCCCGTCACACTCCTCCTGGTCCTCCACGAAGCCGTTTCCGCACACCGCCGGGACATCGCGGCAGCCGGTCTCGTCGAGCTGGCAGCCGACGCAGACGAGGTCCCCCCAGACGTGGCCGAGGGAGGCGCAGGTTTCCCCGCGATAGTCGGTGCCGTCGCAGCTTTCGTACCCCTCGGCCAGGGGGTCGGTCCCCTCGGCGACGTTGTTTCCACAGCTGGAGCAGTCGGACTCATCGAAGGTGCAATCACCGTTGCACGAGAGGTCGCCGGATCCGCCGCCGAAGTCGGTACAGTCCAGGCCGCCCAAGTCCGGGCCGTCACACTCCTCGAAGCTGTCCGCCACCCCGTCCCCGCAGCCCGCGAGGGTGCAGTTCAGGCGGCAGGCGTCCGGGGCCGTGTCGGAGTTGAGAGCCCCGTGGTCGCAGTATTCCCCTTGATCCAGCTCCCCGTTTCCGCACCCCGGGGGGATGTAGTTGCCGTTCCCGTTGTTCTGGTTGCCGGTCTCATTGGTGTTGTTGTTGTCGTTGCCGGCAACTGTGTTGCTAGGGCCACAAGCCGCCGCCAGCAAACCCAGAACCGCAACCGTCGTCAGGCAGGTTCTCATGGTCCTCTCCTCCGAGGCTCGTCTAAGTTTAGTACTCCGCCCCTCTAGCCTACCCGTTGTCGGGCGCTATTGCCAGAGAGAAGCCGCTTCCTAGAGTCTTGGCTAGGGGCAGCTGCCGGTCATGCAGGTGAGGAGCTGGCCGCCGCAGCTGCCGGTGAGGCAGGTCATGCAGGCGGCGTCGGCCGGGTTGAGACAGTCCATGATGCAGTTGGTGATGAGGCAGCTGAGCACGGCCTGGGCCTGGCTTTGGGCCGAGTAGCAGCCGCTCTCGAGGCAGGTGTTGGGACAGATGATGTCGCCGCAGCTCGTGATGCAGGTGAGCACCCCGCTGCAGGTTTCCCCGCCGCAGGAGCAGTCCTGGGGGCAGATCGCGCAGGTTTCGCCCAGGATCTGCTCGCAGATGCCGTCGCCGCACAGGATGGGGCACTGGCCGCAGTCGTCGGGACAGGTATCACAGTCCTCGTTTTGGTCGCAGTAGCCGTCGCCGCACCAGAAGCAGGGCCCGCAGTCGGCCTCGCAGCTGTTGCAGTCCTCGGTGAGCTGGCACACGCCGTCGTTACACAGGTTGGGGCAGGCGCCGCAGTCGTCCGGACAGTTGGTGCAGTCCTCCTCGGGCTGGCACACATTGTCGCCGCAGGACATGGGCCCGCAGCTGCCGTTGTAGCAGGCCATGGCCTCGGCGCTGCAGCTCCCCAGGGCGCAGGTGAGACAGGACTGGGAGGCGAGATCGACGCACTGGGTGGCACAGCTCGCCTGGAGGCAGAGGAATAGGTCCGCAGCCTGGCCCTGCGCCTCGTAGCAGCCGGTTTCGGCGCACTGGTTCATGCACGCCGTGTCCCAGTTGCAGGCATAGGCGCAGGTCAGCACGTCCTGACAACTGGCCGTTCCACAGGTGCAGTCATAGGGACAGTTGGAGCAGCCCTCGCCTTCGAGCGGGGCGCAGGTGCCGTCCCCGCAGCCCGGGGGGCAGACGCCGCAGTCAGCTTCGCAGGTTAGGCAGGTCTCGTCGTGATCGCAGAAACCGTCTCCGCAGAAGGAGGGGCAGGCCCCGCAGTCCAGGGAGCAGGAGTAGCAGGTCTCGTCAGGAGTGCACTCCCCGTTGCCGCAGCCCGGAGGGCACACGCCGCAGTCCTGGGGGCAGTTCAGGCAGTTCTCGTCCACGCCGCAGGCGCCGTTGCCGCAGCCGAGGGGACAGCTCCCGCAGTCCTCGGGGCAGATCTCGCAGTCCTCTCCGGGGGCGCAGGTGCCGTCCCCACACGCGCCGCACTGTCCGCAATCCACCGGACAGCTCACGCAGCTCTCGTCACCGGCGCAGGTGCCGTCCCCGCAGTCGACCAGGCAGAACCCGCAGTCCTCGGGACAGCTCTGGCAGGTCTCCCCGTCCTGGGGCCGGCACACCCGGTCCCCGCAGTCGTCCAGGCACGGCTCGCAGTCCTCGGGACAGGACTCGCAGTCCTCGTTCGCCTGGCACACCCCGTCCTGACACGAGAACTGCCCGTAGGGCGCGCGGCCGCAGCCGGACAGCCCGAGAAGCGCGGCGGCAACCACAGCCAATGCCTGCGTTTTCATCGGAATACCTCTAAACAGCATCACATTGACCACGATCCATCCCGCCAGGCTTCGTTCCTCGCTGCGGTGCGTGCTCACGTACCAAAAGTACGCTGCGCGCGCTCCTCACTCGCGCCTTGCCTGGCGGGCGCCTCGTGGCCACTGTGACGCTGTTTGACTCAGTGTCCATGAGACCCTAGGTTAAACATGCCAGTTCTGGGCCGGAGCATACGCCACGACGCCGGGAAACGACAAGGGGTAGATTCAGCGCCTGCGGGAAGGGCGCACAACCACACGCAAAATCCACTGTGATCACGAGCTCGTGGCCACGCGGTGCTCAAACGGCTTGACGGATCCCCACCGGCTCTGTCTACTGCAGCAGCAATCACCAGCGCGGTCTGGCGCGGAAACGCTTAATAGGGAATCCCGTGAGATTCGGGAGTGGTCCCGCCGCTGTGAGAGGTGACGAAATCCACGACAAGCCACTGGGCATTCGCCCGGGAAGGCGTGGAGAGTAGGTCGAACCTCGAGCCAGAAGACCTGCCGACCGCCGACAGGGAAACCGGTACGCGAAGATGCCGAGGCTGTCTCCAGGGATCGTCCCGATCCCCTCTGCCCAACCATCGAGAGCAGGGCTCCGATCAGGGCTCAAAGCAGGGCTCAAAGCAGAGCTGAGAGCAGGGCTCCGACTCCGACCCGACGTCCGTCCGCGTTTCCTCACTGTCTCACCACCCCGAGCGGCACGACCGCCGTTCATTCCCCACAGGAGGCAATGCCATGCGGACCGGAACGATCATCTACGTGAAGTCGGGAGCCCCCTGCCCCTCCGAGCTCGAGGACTTCGAAGAGCGCGCCGCCTACCCGGGCGCGGACCGCACCTGTCTGGCCACCACCGCTGCGGAGCTGTCCTACGGCTGGTGGCAGCTCATCGTCCGCGGCTGCGGGCGGGTACAGTGCGTCGCCGCGGTGTATGACGACCGGCGCCGGACGCTGATCACCCAGGGCGAGCCCGTGCGGCTCTGTGGGTAGGACACTCAGTCAGCGCCGCCACAGGGACCGGATCATGCGGTGCAGCGTGTAGCGCTCCTGAGCGGACTTCTCGCGGCGGTGGTGCGCGCGCACCCAGCCCAGGAGCTGGCGCGCGAGGCGCCACTCGCTGTAGCGGAGGCGCTTCGCCATGGTCAGGAGCGCGCGACAGGCGCTGCGGCGCAGCTCCACTTGCTTGGCCTGGAGCTGGCCGCGCAGCGCGTCGATGGACAGGCGATCCAGGGCGTCCTTGCGCACGCCCAGGAACACCGGCGGCCGGGCGAGGGCGAGCAGCGCGTGCCGCCGGAGGTTGAGCTCGGCACTGGCGCCCTGTGCAATGGCGATGAACCGCTGTAATAGCCGCTTTCGAAAAGCGCCGAAATCCGCGCCCGAAGCGACGTGCGCGCCGCGCCAACGGAGGTACGCCTGGTTGTCGCGGAGCGCCGGGAACTTCTCCAGGGCCGTCATCAGCGGCCAGGTGAGCAGCGGATCAGCGCTCCCGGAGGTGTCGATCAGCGCGAGCAGCCGGGCGTGCCGCCCGGGCGAGGCGCGGTGGTGCTTGTCGAACCGGAGCAGCGCCCCATCCGCCATCAGGGACAGCAGCGCCGGCCCGCGCCGGAACGCCCGCCGAAAGGCGGCCAGGCGCTTCGCGTCGTCCGGCAGAGACACCGCCCGCAGAAACAGCTCCACCGCCGATACGCGCGGATCCCGGGGCCCCGACACCAACATTGGCAGCTCGAACCGACGGCCGAGAGACACCGTGGAGCCGAGACCGCAGGGCTGGCCCATGATCCACGCCATCACGAAGTGCCGACCGTTCAGCTTGCCCTTCACCACGGGCCAGGCGGAGTTTACATAGGGAGAATACGGCACCCGACGCAGGCCCGCGGCCGGCGGCGCCGGTCCGTACAGCCGCTTCACCACGGTCAGTCCGAGCCACCGGTGCAGGACGTATCCTTGTCGCTTGCGCTGCCGGTCCGTGACCACCCGGGTCACCCGCACCAGCGCGACGCTCACCTGGCGCTGGCGCAGCTTCGCGCCGTTCAGCCCATCGACGCCCACGAACGCCGCCTCGGCCCGACCCGGCACCACGAGCGACAACGCCAGGGCCGAAACCAAGACCGAAACCAAGGCCGGGGCCGAGGCCGAGGCCGGGGCCACCGCTGCCAAGGGACTCCATCCACCTCGGACCATGCCACCGCTCCTTCCGCAAGCTCTTCACGGTCAACGCACGACCTCAGGATACGGTCTACAAGCTCACGCCTAGCCTACCGCCGCTTGTGAGTGCGCCTTCCTAGACCTTCCTCAACCTTGACGTACCTCCTAATCAGCCTCGATAATTAGCTTTGGGATTCACTGACATGATGAAACTCCGTACGCACCGACGCGATGAATTTTCGTACGCACAGCCGACTTTGGGAAGATCTATCCGTCGCGCTTCCGGCAGACCGGCGGGCACCATGATCGGAGGACGCGCAATGCAGCGCCGGCTCCCGATTCCTCGCAGGCGCCGCGGATGGGCACCGATTGTCGTGGTCTTGGGGATGGTCCTGCTGGCGCCGGCGGCGCGGGCCGAAACGGCCACGTCGGTCGTTGTGGACCGAAAGGTCTACTGTAGTCCGTCCGCGCTGCGCGCCCTGGTCGAGCGCCTGGTGGGGCGCGCGATCCCTGGCGCGAATGAGCTCGGGTACTACCGACGTTTGCTGTTTCCGGGCTACCCGAGCTGCGCAGCGCCGCTCGAAACCTGGCAGCTCTTTGTCCGCCGGTACCGCCGGATCGCGCTGCCGCCTGTCGAGCCCAAGAAGAAATCCAAGAAGAAATCGAAAAAGAAATCCAGGAAGAAATCCGCTCCCCCGGTCTGGACCTTCAAGCTGGCCGCTACGGGAGCCTACCAGCGTCACGTGCTCGAGGTCTGGTCCTTCGGCGCCGAGCTCGCGCTCTCCGCCCGCGTCTTGAAGTCGCTTCGCCTCACCCTGACGGCGTCCACGGCCCACGACCGGTACCGGGCCACCGGAGAGTCGACTTGGTTCAAAGCGGCCGAGCAGGTGGACGAGCGGTTCCTGCTGGCCTATGCGCCCATCCCCTGGCTGACTTTTTTCGCCTACGAGAGCTACCAGCGGCGCGAGGAGCGGGGGATCCACCACCGCGTCTCCGGGATCCTGGGGGGCGGCGTCACCCCTGTCGGCGCCAAGGGCGGCCCCTTCCGGCTCGACCTCACCGCCGGATTCGGGGTGTACCACTACATCTTCTCCTGGGTGCCGGATGGCGATGTCATCACCGACCTCGACTGGGTGGTGACCACCTCCGTGCGCCTCCGGTGGAAACCCCACCGCCGAATCGCGCTGAGCGCGCGGTTCGCCGCGGTGGTCAACCTGGAAACAGAGGACTCCAGGATCACGGAGAACACCACCGACGGCTGGGACTACTACCTGGTCACCGGGGCTGGGATCTCCGTCACCCTCGCCAAGCTCCGGGTAAAAAGCCGACAGCTGGCCTTCACCCTCGGCGTCAAGTTCCGCTACGTCTACATCAACCAGCCCCTCGGCTACTATCTCACCTTGGGCTCCTTCAGCCAGCACGTGGTCGCCACCACAGGAACCCTGGGCGTGAAAATTCCGTAGGGGGGTCAGACCCCCTACGGAATTCTGGCCTCGCGGCGGCGGGCGCGCCAGCCGGCGATGAGCACGTACCAGGCGGGCACCACGATCAGGGTGAGGGCCATGGAGGTGAGCAGGCCGCCGATCACGGCGCGGGCCATGGGGGCCCAGGTCTCGCCGCCCTCGCCGATGCCCAGGGCGAGGGGGATCATGGCGAGCACGGTGGTGAGGGTGGTCATGAGGATGGGGCGCAGCCGGGTGGTGCCCGCCTCGACGGCGACGTCGATGAGAGTGGCCCAGGTGCCGTCCCACTGCTGCTTGAGGTAGTCGATGAGCACGATGGCGTTGTTGACCACGATGCCGGCGAGCATCACCACCCCGATGCCGGCGGTCATGGAGAGGGTGGTGCCCGTGAGGGCGAGGGCCAAGGCCACGCCGATGACCGAGAGGGGGACGGAGAACAGGATCACGAAGGGCTCGAGCAGCGACTCGAACTGAGACGCCATCACCATGTAGACCAGCACGAGGGCGGCGGCGAAGGCCAGGACGAGGTAGATCATCGACTCCTTCAGGTCCTCGGCCGCGCCGCCGATGGACCACACTGCGCCCTCGGGCCAGTCCAGCTTCTCGAGCGCTGTGTGCACGTCCGCGGAGACCTCGTTCAGGGGGCGCTCACCGGTCTGGTTCGCCAGCACCTTGACCAGCCGGCGCTGGCCCTTGCGCTGGATCATGGTGGGGCCGAGGTACTCCTGGAAGGTGGCCACGGCGGCCAGGGGCATGATGGCCCCGGTGGACAGGAAGATCGGCACGCTCTTGAGCCGCTCGACGTCGTTGCGCACGGCCTCGGGCGCCCGCACCAGGATCCGGTACTCGTCAGCGCCTTCCTGATAGACCCCGGCGACGCTGCCCTGGAAGTAGGTGGAGATGGTGGCGGTGACCAGCCCGGGGTTGGTGCCGAGCTGGGAGATGCGCTTCCGGTTCAGGGTGAGCTTCAGCTCCGGCGAAGCCTCCTCCAGGCTGGACTCCACGTCCTTGAGCCCGGGGATCTTGGCCAGCACGTCCCGCACCTTCTCCCCGAGGAGCTTCGCCTGGATCAGGTCATCGACGAAGATGTTCACCTCGATGTCGGCCTCGTTGCCCGTGGGGTTGAACATGAAGGGCCGCACCTCGAGGCCGGGGAGGGTCTCGTACCGCTTGCGTAGGGCCTCTTCGATCTCGGCCTGGGTGCGGGTCCGTCCCTCGTCCTTGCCAAAGAGGCTCTTGCTCAGGGGGGGGAGCCGGATGCGCACCACCC
>JBDRSE010000368.1:0-11514 GCA_043825095.1 bacterium | reverse complement strand
CCCAACTCCCCTCCGCGACCTCGGCTCAAAGGGTTACACCGTTCGTCGTGCCAGAACTCGATCGCCCTGCGCCCCCCTCCATGACGCTCCTGGACCGCGGAATCTGCGACACCTTCCTAAAAGGTCCGGACGTTTCTGCAGTCAAAGCTGCCCGAAACTGCAGAATCCGGGAGACCTTCCACCGAAGGTCTGGGCGTTTCCGCAGTCTGGGTAGGCCCTGGACTGCGGAATCTGCGACACCTTCTCAGAAGGTCTGGCCGTTTCTGCAGTCAAAGCTGCCCGAAACTGCGGAATCCAGGAGACCTTCCACCGAAGGTCTGGGCGTTTCCGCAGTCTGGGTAGGTCCCGAACTGCGGAATCTGCGACACCTTCTCAAAAGGTAGGGCCGCTTCTGCAGTGACAAACGCCCGCGCGAATTACACCCGACGCCGTGGAAGTGCTCCCTGCCGCGGAATCACGGGCTTGGCAGGCGGCAGACGGGTTCGAGCATGCAGACTTGGCAGCGGGTTGGGTCGCGGTGCGCCGGGCACTCACCGAGGATGCCGAGGCGGCAGAGGGCGAAGTCGTACTTGATGGGGTCTTCGGCGTCGAGCGCGCGTAGGGCGGCGGTGATCTCCAGGGCCATGGCGCGACCCGGGGTTCGGCGCGCGGTGAGGCCCAGGTGCCGGGCCATGCGGGCGATGTGGCGATCCAGGGGCACGATGAGCTGCGCCGGGCGAGCGCTCGACCACAGGCCCAGGTCCAGCTCGTCCTCTCGCACCATCCACCGCAGGAACATGTGCATGCGCTTGGAGGCGCCGGCGCCGTGCACGGCCGGCATGAAAGAGCGCGTGCCGCGCCTCGACAAGTCCACGCCCTGCGGCGCAAGCGCGCGGAGGCCCTCGACCAGTGACGCCGCGCCCCCCAGGGTGTCCTCTGCCCCCTCCCGCATCCCGGCCGCGAACAGCGGCTCCAGCCGACCGTGCGCGCGCAGGGCCGCCCCCAGCAGGGAGTACACGTTCGCCAGGTCCACGTCCCGCACCCACCGATAATTGAACCCCCGCGCCAGCCGGAGCGCATTCTTGCGCTGAATTCCCTTCAGCGCCGCGGCCGGATGCTCACCGAGCACGCCCAAAGCCTGATCCAGCGCCCCCACGATCGCCTTCACATTCCCAAACGCCAACCCCGCCGCCAGAAACCCCACCACCTCCTGATCCCGCGCTCCCTCATACCGATGCACCACCTGCAGCGGATCCGTCCCCAAGAGCTCCCGCTTCCCATACTTTGCCAACACCCGCTCCAAGAACGGCTTCAGCCTCTCTCTACGCAAAGCCCCTCCCCCTTCGCAAGCTCCAGGATTCTCCCGTACGCAGCAGGCGGAGGCAACAGGGGTCCGCCCGCAGTTGACTCCCCCCACCCTGCCCCCTCACCTCCGTCGGCCCGACGGAACAATTCCGCAAGCGGAATTCTTCCGTAACGGGCTCCGCGTGCAGGTCGACTGATCGAGGATGGATGCGTCGACGGTGCTTGCACGATCGAGGTGGTTGCGCAGGCGAGGCACGCGACTGTTTGAGGACGGACGCCTTTTGCCGGAGCGGGCGGTGAAAAGAGATCCTCCTCAAGGCAGATAGCGGTTCCGGCCGCCCATGTGATAGGTGTGCCGCATCCGTTCGGCGAGGTAGGCCTTGGCCGCGGAGACCGCCTCGGGGAGCTGCGCGCCCAGGCCGAGCCGACAGGCGATGGCCGTGGAGAGCGCACAGCCCGTGCCGCGCACGTTCATCACCTCGATCCGCTCCCCGGTGAACTCATAGAACTGGATCCCGTCGTACAGCACATCGATGGGCGGCCCCGACAGGTGCCCACCCTTGATCAGCACCGCCTTGGCCCCTGCCTCCCGCAACGCCTTTGCGGCCGCGTGCGCACCCGCCACCGATTCCACGGTCAGCCCGGTCAGCTCCTCCACCTCGGCGATGTTGGGCGTCACCAGGGTCGCCAGCCGCAGCAGCGGCATCAAGCTCGCCAGGTCCTCGCCGTACAGCCGCTCCCCCGTGCTCGCCGCCAGCACCGGATCGTAGACCAGCGGCACCTGGGTCGAACGCTTCAACGTTCTCACCAGGGGCTCCACCAACCCCGCGTTCCCCACCATCCCCACCTTCACCGCGGCCACCGGGCTCCCGAACAGCACCGCCTCGAGCTGCTCCACCACGTGGGCCGGCGCCACGGGCTCCCACCACGTCACCCCCTTGTCCCCCTGCGCTGTCAACGCCGTCACGATCCCGGCCGCGTGGAACTCGTGGTGCCAGGCCGTCTTGGCATCCGCCAAAATCCCGGCGCCGCCCGTGGGATCCAGCCCACCGATGCTGACCGACACTCTCACTTCTTGCGCTCCTTCTTGCTCGCTTTCTTCCTCTTCATGGGTCGCGGTTGGGGCTTCGACGCCGGCATCGGCTGAGGCATCGGCTGAAGCTTCGGCTGAGGCATCGGCGGCACCGGCGTCTGCATCGGCTGAGGCGCCGGACGAACCCTGGGGGCCGGAGATCCCGGCAGCACGACGCGGAAGAACGCGCCGGGCAGCAGCCGGTCCACCAGCTCCAGGCCCGACGTGATCTCCCCAAAGGCCGTGTACCTGCCGTCCAGGTGCGGCGCCGCGCCCAGGGTAATGAAGAGCTGGCTGCCCTCGGTGTCCTTGCCCGCGTGGGCCACCCCGACCACGCCCCGCGCGAACCGCGCGTCGCTCCACTCGCTCAGCATCAGGGAGGTGTCGCCGCCGAACCCGGTGCCGGTCTCGTCACCGCCCTGCACCACGAAGCCGGGCACCACGCGGTGGAAGCTGCTCCCGGAGAGCTTGCCCTGCCGCACGAGGTTCAGGTAGTAGGCCGCTGTGACCGGGGCCCAGTCCGGCCGCAGACGCAGCGTCATGGCGCCGAGGGGGGTTTCGATCTTCAGCTCCACCGCCTTGCGGAGCGGCTCGGCCGGGGGCCGCCGTCGATCCGCCGGCCAGGTCGTCACCGCCGGGGCGCGCCCGAGCACGGCCTCGAGGGCGGCCCGGGCCAGCGCGCGCAGGGTCGGGTGGTGGTGCCGGGCCGCCAGCCGCAGCCGCTCCACCACCGGGTTGTCCGCCAGGCCGCGCACCGCCCGCAGCAGCTCGATCCACAGCGGCAGGTCGTCAAAGGTGGGCGGCGTGGGGAGCTTCAGGAGCCGCGCGCGCACCGCCACGAGGCAGCTGTGCTTGACCGGCCCCTGCCCCGGCTTGGCGGGCGCCTTGCCCAGGGCGACGCAGGCCTCCACCGCGGCGCCGAGCACGGCCAGGCTCTTGGACGCCAGGCCCCGGGAAACCAGGGCGTGGGCGTCGTCCCCCCCCAGCTTTGCCGCCGCCAGGAGCGCGGCCACCCGCGTGGGCTCCCGGCCCGACACGTAGAGCCGCCGCAGCCGACGCCAGGGCCTCCGGCCGAGCTGCCCCGAGCCGAGCGCCGCCGCCAGAAACGCCCCCTCCGCGTCCGGGGTGAGCTCCCCTCCTCCGCAGCCCGGGAGCCGCTTCACCCGTTGCCCGGCCTGATCCGCAACGACCGCTGCCTGACAGGCGAGGCGGGCGAGCTGGTTGGCCCCGCAGGACTTGGCCGGGACCTGGCCGCGCGCCGCGACGATGGCCGCAAACCAGCCCGGCGCCGCCTTCGCGACCCACGGGCGCCGGGCCTGGCTCGCGAGCTGTTCGAGCAGCTGCCAGAGCACCACCGGCTGGCCGGTCGCGCAGACCGCCTTGGGCAGGTCCTTGATCAGCGCCGCCAGCAGCGGGCCTGTCACGGTCCCCTTGGCGCTGTCCCGCTTCAGCAGGCTGGGCACGGCCTCTCGGCCGTCGGTGCCGCCGCGCCGGATCAGCGTCGCCAGCTCGGCCGGGGTCAGCATCCTGAGCCTCACCGCGACCCGGCCGAGCTGTAACCGGATCTCCGGGTCGCGCGCCTTGGCGAGCAGCGCGCCGAGGAGCTTCCGACGAGCCGGGTTCAGGCCGGCCCGGGCCTGGGCAAAGCGACCCACCAGGGTCGCCACCAGGTAGGCCGCGCCGCGCCGGACCTCCACGGGAACAGAGGCCGTCTCGAGGAGCTTGAGCGCCACCGGCAGCGCCGGCAGCACCGAGGTGGACCCGCGTCGGGCGAGCAGGCCCAGGGAGTACAGCCCCTGGGCGCGCACCGCGGTCTCGGCCCGGTGGTCCCGCACCAGCTTGAGCAGGACCTGGGCGCTCGCGGTCCCTCCCACCAGGCCCAGGCTGCGCAGGGCGACCACCCGGACCCGCGCGTCGTCGTCCATGACGACCCGCACCAGCAGCAGCTCCTCGGCGTTCTGGTGATCCGCCAGCCCGGCGGCCCAGGCGGCCGCCGCGCGAACCTCGGGCTCCTCGTCTCCCAGCAGCTTCAGCGCCCTGCGGACGAGGCTCGGGGAGGCGAGGCGGCCGGCGGCCAGGGCCGCGCGCTGCCGCGCCCGGGGATTCGGGTGACCGAGCAGGTCGAGCACCGCCGCCGACCGGGCGGGGCGGCCGGCCTCGATCATCCACAGGGCATCCCCGGCGTTGAGCTCGGGCGCGGCAAAGGGCGCGGGCTCGAGCTCGCCGCAGGAGTCGGGCTCGGGGGGAGACCGCTGGCAGCCGGCAGGGGGAAGAAGCGACACGACCAGCACGCAGATGTGACAAAATCGGGACATCGACGTGCAAGAGTACGGGGTATTTTGGAAATGGGGAAGAGCGGAGGAGCAGGAGGGGAAAGGTATTGGAAAAGAAGGAATATCTGGATCGCAGCGGGCGTTGATGGATCAAAGTAGTTGCCCCATCGGCCCGGGTCACTATCGTGGAGAGAGTAAAAGACCCGAAGGAGAGCTTCGATGAGAGCGGCCTATTTCGTGACGGCATGGGTGTGTGTCCTGGGCGCGTCGTCGCCCGCGTGGGGTAGGACCAAGGATCCCGATGTGAAGCCCGGAGCAGCGAAAGCCTATCTGGGCGTTGCCCTGGCGCAGCTGACGCCGCTGGACCGCCGACAGAAGGGCGTGCCCCGCTACGGCGGCGTGCTGATCCAGAGCGTGCTGAGGGAGACTCCGGCGGCCAAGGCCGGCTTTCAGCCCGGAGACGTGATCATGCGGTTGAGCGGGCGGTACGTGTACAAGTCCGACGACGTGATCCGCCGGGTCGCCGCGGGCCGCGTGGGCAGCCGCATGAAGATCGACATCATCCGCAACGGCAAGTGGATGATGGCCCGGGTGCTGCTCCAGGCCCGGCCGACTGCCCTCCCCGACCGACCGCGTCCCAGGATTCGACGACCGCCCCTGCCCATGATTCCCTACCGTCGGGACGCGATGATCCGGCGCTTGCAGGCCCTGGAGCACGAGGTGCGCACGCTGCGCAGGCTGATCAACTCGCTGAAGCTCTGCCGCCGCAGGTAGGTCCTTCCCATTCCCCTGCGCAGCGAAAAACAGCCGTCCCGGGGTCGCCGCGCGCCCGCCGCGCCGAAGACCACGTCTGCGCCTGCGCCTGCGGCTGCGGCGGCGCCTGCGGCTGCGGTTGCGGCTGTGGCTGCGGCAGCCATCGTGCTGCTCGGCTCCTGCTGGGGCGCCCTGGTGGTGGTGACCGACACCATGGGCGGCAAGGACGCCCCCCGGGACTACACCGAGAAGCTGTGCGGTAACGCCATCTGCGACCGGCACGCCGGGGAGAGCTGCCGCAGCTGCGCCAAGGACTGCGGCCCCTGTGACAGCGCCGCGCCGGAGCTCGTGGCCGTCGCGCCCGAGTCGGGAACGGACAAGCGCTGGATCCTGCTCTTCGGCACGAACCTCGACAAGATCCGGAAGGTGTGGCTCTCCCGGGCCGGCCGGCTCACCGCCCTCGAGCTCCGGCGGAAGTCCACGCGCCTGGAGGCCTACGTCCCGGCCGGCAGCCAGGGGGGCACGATCCATGTGGAGGTCGCCGGCAAGCGCTCCCCGACCCCGCTCCGCTACACCGTCCGCCGGCCGTGAGCCCCGGCCCGTTTCCGGAGCGCCGGACAACCCTTCCCAGCCCCCCGAAGTCTGGTCTTGAGTGGGGGCATGGCCTCGGCTATGCTCCCGCCCATGTTGGCCATGCGCTCAATACGACTCAACGGCCGGTCTGCCGGCGTACTGGTGGTCGCTGTCGCCGCGGCGCTGCTCGCCCCGGCGGGATGCGACGAAGAGATCGGTGACTCCTGCGACTTCAACGTGGACTGCTCGAAATTGGGCAGCCGCCTGTGCGACCTCTCCTCCCCCGGGGGGTACTGCACCATCGAGAACTGCAACGCCGAGAGCTGCCCCGACGAGGCGGTGTGCGTCGCCTTCTATCCCATCGCCTTCCTGAACCGGCCCTGCGACCCGACGCAGGAAGACATGCCGGACTGCACCGGCGAGGACTGCGACCGGTGCACCCCGGACGAGATCTGCATCGTGAGCGGCTTCTGCGCCCCCGACGCCAGCGCCCGCCGCTGGTGCATGCGCAAGTGCAAGAAGAACGGCGACTGTCGCGACGGCTACGAGTGCCGCAGCACCGGCATCGACGGTACGGAGCGGGTCGCCCCCCTGGACGAGCCGCGCTCCCTGGACAAGGCCGCACGCTTCTGCGCACCCAAGCGCTAGCGTTGCTGCGCATGGCACCACCCGGACTCAGCCCGACAGGACTCTGAAATGTCGAATGGACTGGGGCGCTTTCTCCTCCGCCGCGGCCTGACGTCCCTGATCGCCCTGGTGGGGGTGTGCCTGCTGGTCTTCTTCCTCATCCACCTGATCCCGGGGGACCCGGTGGACAACATGCTGGGCGAGATGGCGCCGGCCGCGGAGCGGGACAAGCTGCGCCACGCGCTCCACCTCGACGAGCCCCTCGGCCGGCAGCTCTGGCTGTTCGTGCAGTCCATCGGCGACGGAACCCTGGGGCACTCCTTCCGACACACCGACCGGTCGGTCACCTCCCTCATCGGCGAGGCGTTCCCCTTCACGCTCTGGCTCGCCCTGGCCTCGATGCTGGTGGCGCTGCTGCTGGCGCTGCCCCTGGGCATCGCCGCGGCGCTCAAGCCGGGTACCTGGGTGGACGGCCTGTCCATGAGCGCGTCGCTGGCGGGGGTGTCGTTGCCCAACATGTGGCTGGGGCCCATGCTCCTGCTCGTCTTTTCGATCCACTGGAGCTGGTTCCCCGGGCCGGCGCCGGACCGGCCGTCCGCCCCGGCCGCGCTGGTGCTCCCGGCCATCACCCTGGGCACGGCGCTCATGGCCATGCTCAGCCGTATGACCCGCGCCTCCCTGCTCACGGTCATGAGCGAGGACTACATCCGCACGGCCCACGCCAAGGGGCTGTCGGGACTGACGGTGGTGCTCAAGCACGGCCTGCGCAACGCGCTCATCCCGGTGATCACCGTGGTGGGGCTGCAGTTCGGCGCGCTGCTCAGCGGCGCCATCGTCACCGAGAAGGTGTTCGGCCGCCCCGGCCTGGGCACCCTGCTCATGCGCGCCATCACCACCCGGGACTACCCGGTGATCCAGGGCACGGTGCTCTTCGTGGCGGCGCTGTACGTGCTGGTCAACCTCGCCGTGGACATGACCTACGGCTTCGTGGACCCGAGGATCCGACGGCGATGACGGCGCTGACGGCAATGACGACGCTGCTTCGCAAGCTGGCCCGCAGCCCCGGGCCCCTCATCGGCCTCGTGCTGCTCGGGCTGTTCACCCTCGCCGCGCTCGTCGGACCGGAGCTGGCGCCCTTTGATCCCGAGGCGCAGAACCTCGACAACATCCTCGCCGGGCCCAGCGCCGGCCACTGGTTCGGCACCGACGAAAACGGCTGCGATCTGTTCAGCCAGTTCCTGTACGGCTGCCGGCTCAGCGGCAAGATCGCCTCCGCGGTGCTCTGCATCTCCTTTGTGCTGGGCGTCTCCCTGGGCACCCTCGCGGGGTATGCCGGCGGCTGGGTGGACGAGTCCATCATGCGGGTGGTGGACATCCTGCTCGCCTTCCCGGGGATCCTGCTCAACCTCGCCGTGGCCGCCATGGTCAAGCAGCCCACCGTGGGGGTGCTCGTCTTTGCCCTCTGCCTCAACGGCTGGGTGGGCTTCGCCCGGGTGGCCCGGGGCCAGGTGCTCTCCGCCCGGGAGCGGGAGTTCGTGCTCGCGGCCCGGAGCCTGGGCGCCGGCCCGGTGCGCATCGTCACCACCCACATCGTGCCCAACATCCTGCCCCCCCTGGTGGTGCAGGCGACCTTCTCCTTTGCCGCGGTGATCCTCACCGAGGCCAGCCTCAGCTTCCTCGGCCTGGGCCCCCAGCAGGCCTACTCCTGGGGCGCGCTGCTCAGCCAGGGCACCACCTTCCTGTGGCTCACCCACCACCTCGCCCTGGTCCCCGGCATCGCCATCGCCCTGGTGGTCCTCGCCTGCAACCTCGTGGGCGACGGCCTCCAGGACCTGCTCGATCCCAAGCGACGACGTCAGCTGGGCTGAGCGCGGCGGGCGCGGCGGGCACGGCGGGCGGCGCGTGCGCGCGGGCGGGGGGCGATCGATTGGCGCGGCCGGCTCAGAACCGGAAGCCGGTGGTCATCGCGCCGCGGCCCGGGGACACGGCGGGCAGCAGGAGCACGCTCTCCTCGGTTCGTTTCTTCTGCAACGACCTGGGATTGACCCGGTGCGCGCGGGGCTGGTTGAGCAACACGAGGGTGACCCCGGCGGCGATGACCGCTCCGCTGATGGCGACCAGGGCGATGCCCGAGTCCCGCATGTTCCGGGCCTGGGGGAGCAGATCGGCCTGAGCCCCCGAGCGCTCGCTGGGAAAGCAGCCGTTCGAGCACTCGGTTTCGAAGTTTGTGTCGTACTTGTTGAACGAGGATTTGGCCAAGACGATCAGCGGCACCCCGACCGCCGCTGCCACGACCGCTCCGGAGACCAGCACGGTCCAGGGGATCCAGCGCTTCCAGCGCCGCTTCATCTTGATGATCGTCCTGAGCGGCAGGGGCGCCAGGTTCAGCCTGATCGTCTTGCGGGGGAGCACGGTCAGCGTCCGGGTTTCGGTGAGGAACTTGGGCTTGCTCACCACCACCACGTGCTTGCCCACCTGCACCGTGCGGCGGGCCTTGCCGGGCGCCGTGAAGAGCAGCACTCCGTCCAGGGTCACCTTGGCGCCCGGTTCCCGGCACGCCACCTCGATGCGGCCCAGCCGGCCCGACAGGAGCCGCAGGTAGGTCCGGGCCTGCTTGTAGTGGGTCTTGAGGCCCGCCTCGCCGAAGCGCAGGGCCCGCTTCA
Source organism: bacterium (assembly GCA_043825095.1). Classification (GTDB taxonomy): domain Bacteria; phylum Myxococcota_A; class Polyangia; order HGW-17; family JAJRWW01; genus JBDRSE01. The sequence goes on along the minus strand of JBDRSE010000368.1, from coordinate 2,269 downwards.
GGTTGCGGTGGGCCGCCAGGGGCCGCTCCAGATTGACGTAGCACTCGGCGATGTTGTACCGGATGGCCGGATGATCCCAGAGCTTGACGGCCTGGAGATACCTGGCCAGCGCCTCTTTGTACTGGGAGTCCTCGAAGTGCTTGTTGCCTTCCTTGTACAGGGCGAGCGCCTTGGACCTGTCGGCCGCCGACACCCCCTTGGCCCACGGCTTGACCGGACGCGCCGCTGCCGGCCGGGGCGCCGCGTCCCGGGGGGACGTCTCTGCGGGGCCGGGCGCGGCCCGACGGGGGGGATCGCCCCGCGGCGACTCGACGGCGGGCCCGGGCGCGGACAGGGCCGCCGGGGAAAAGGCGAGTCCCCCCAGCCACACCGCCGCGCCGAGGCCGACCGCCACGAGAGCGCGAGTCCTCCCGTCCGATCCTGGTTTCATCGTTCACCAAGTCCTGCGCACCGATTCTCCGGCACGCAGACCATGCTATGCGGGTTCGGGCGGTTCGTCCAGGGGGTTGCGATGGCGGCCCAACGGCCGCCGCGTCCGGATTCCGATTGCGCCGGCGCATTCGTCTGGGATACGAATGGACGGATGAACGCCAGGCGACTTCGGCAGCGGTGCGGCGGACTGGAGCGCGCGATCCGCGTCCTGGCCCTGGTCTCGGTTTCGGCCCTCGTCACGGCCGCCGCCGGTGCGGGCTGCATGGACACCTCGACCGCCGAGTGCTCCTGGGGGATCGTCTGCCCTCCCAGCAAGGCCTGCAGCGAGGCGCGGCTGGCCTGCGTTCCCCGCAGCCAGTACGAGCCCTGCGAGGGCCGGCCGGACCTCTCCGCCTGCACCTATCCGGGCGCCTCCGGCCTGCAGCAATGCGTGCAGGACCTCTGCGAGCCTGGATCCTCGTGGGTCACGACGGACACCGGATCCTCCTACGCGGTGAGCCAGCTCTGGGGCTCCTCCGAGACCGACGTCTTTGCCGCGTCTCCCGACGGCATCCGGCACTTCGACGGCCAGGCGTGGAGCTCCATGGTGCTCGACGCCACGAACCTGCTGTACACGAACGTGTGGGGGACCGCGCCTGACGACGTGTTCGCCGTCGGTGAGTGGAACGACGCTGCGGCCGTCGATATTTTTCACTATGACGGCTCCGCGTGGAGCCGGATGGCGACGCTCGACGGAGTCTGGAACGTGACCAGGTTCTGGGGCTCGTCCTCCACCGACGTCTACGCCGCCTGCAACTGCAACGATGACTATTTCGACTGTTCGGGGCTCTACCGCTACGACGGCGCGAGTTGGTCCGCGGTGGAGCTTGGGGATGACTACGACCTCAAAGGGATCTGGGGCAGCTCGGCAACGGATATCTACGCCATCGGTCCCGACCGCCGGGTCCTGCACTACGACGGGCTGTCCTGGCAGGTCCACGTGATTACGACGTACACGGTGAGCTTCAGCGCGATCGCCGGCCGCTCCGCCTCGGACGTCTATGTGCTGGGCAACAATTCCGAGTTCACGCACCTGTACCACTTCGATGGGAGCGAATGGTCCCTGATCTTCGCAGACGACATCACCCCTCCCAGCGTGTCCTTCGGCAGCAGCCTCGATGTGTTCTGGACAGCGCCGGGACAGGACGTGTTTATCGGCGGCGAGTCGACGTTCATGGCGCGCTATTTCAACGGAGCGTTCTGGCCCATGAGCGTCTCGGACACGGTCATCCGCATCCGCGCGATCTGGGGGGACGGCGTCAGCCTCTTCGCGGGAGGGGACAGCGGGATCGTCTTTCGCTTCACGGAGCCGACGCTGTGATGCGCCGGCGCATCCAGCGGATTCCCGGGCTGCGGGCAGCGCTGCTCCTGCCGGTCGTGGCGCTCGCGGGCGGCTGCCTGGAGACAGAGACCGTTCCCTGCTCGTGGGGCCTGGTCTGCCCGGCCGCCATGGTCTGCGACGAGGTTCACCAGGGGTGCGTACGCCCCGAGCAGCTCGAGACCTGTGTCGGCGAGCCGGACTATACTCCCTGCACCGTGACCGGGCTCTCGACCCAGGAGCACCTGTGCCTGGACCACATCTGCGTCTCGGCCGTGGCCTGGACCCCGGTGCCCATCGTCAACCAGCTCGAGGGACGGCTCCTGCAATTCACCGGTGTTCATGTCTTGTCGACCGCGGAAATGATCGTGGTCGGGCACGAAGAGTCGATGGTCCTCGACGGCGACACGTGGCGCAGGGACAGCTCGTTGAGCGGCGCCATCTGGGGGGTCTGGGCGAGCTCGAGCTCGAACGCGTTCG
>JBDRSE010000367.1:0-4611 GCA_043825095.1 bacterium | reverse complement strand
CGTTCACTGGTGCCTCCTTCCCTTGTTTCAAGCCACGTCCCGGCCCGGACACCCCCCCGGCCGGAAAGTGCCGGTGCCGATGTACGTGCCGAGGCGCCGGTGGTTCTTCACGGTCCGGTCACATTGCGCGGCGTCTCGGGGCGAGGATAGCAGCAGCGCCGGAAAACTCCATGGTTCCGACACGTCGCTCTTCCGTACCGGGTAAGCCTCAAACCAGGACCTCCTCCCGATCAGAGCCGGGGAGCCCGCGACCCGGATTCCGGCTGTGACCGGAATGAGCCCTGTCACGCTAAATAATGGATGAGTAGCTGATCTGCCGCAGGATACGTGAGGCACGGGCCGGGAGCCCCCCCAGGTATCTTGGCGGTTTTGTGGAGGCTCCCGCCCCAGCCCAAAGGCAGAGGCGATGCTACTCGACGTTCTTCCTCGTGTCAGCTTTTTCCTCCTCCTCCACCGGATCGACCAGGATCTCGCCCAGCGAGTCAAGGACGGCTTCTGCGTGTACTGCGGCGGTCCGCTGCATGACGCGCACTACGAGCGTAAGCCCCGCGGAGGCCCACCGGATCTGCCCGATGAGATGTGTGTCCGGCTCGGTCTCTGCTGCGGAAGGGAGGGCTGCCGACGGCGGACGCTGCCGCCGTCGGCGCTGTTCTTCCGGCGGCGGGTTTACTGGGGCGCGGTCGTCGTCGTCCTGACCGCGGTGCTCCAGGGCCGTGACCGCGGGCACTCGTACAACGAGCTGCAACGCCGCTTCGGCATGTGCCGTTTGACGCTGAAGCGGTGGCAGGCCTGGTTTCTGGAGGAGCTCCGACGGACACAGGCCTGGCAGAGCATCTGCGGATCGCTCCCGCTGGACGCCTTGGGCGGCGATCAACCATCCGCCCTGCTGGAGTCTCTGGTCAAGGCAGAGGAGGACACGGGTCAGGGGGTCACGATCTGCCTGTCGCTGCTGTCGGGGGGACCGCTGTCGGTGGCGCAGGCACGCATGGCAAGGGGCCGAGCGGTCCACGCGGAAGTTGGAGACTGCCGATGATCTGAGACCCAGGCTACAACGCCTCCTCCCCCCGGTCCGGTCCCCGACATGGTGTCGGGCCCCGCGGCCGGGGACCGGAGGAGCTCATGGGAGGCCTGACACACGAGACGACACAGGAGAGGTGGGCGCGGTTGCGACACGCGGTGATCGCGCCGCTGCTCGCGAGCCCGCCGGAGCCCGGCGCGCTGGGATCGATGGTGGAGATGCTGTCGAGGCAACGCTATCGGCACCCGACGGAGCCGGACCGTTGGATCTTCTTTGGTCGCTCGACCGTCGAGCGCTGGTACTACCAGGCGAGGGACGCCTCGGATCCTGTGGCCGCGCTGCGGCGGCGGGTCCGATCGGACGCGGGCCGCACTCGGGCGATGTCACCGCGCCTGCTCGCTGCTTTGGAGCGGCAGTACCGCCAGCACTCCCGTTGGAGCTACCAGCTCCACAGCGACAACCTGACGGTCCTGGTCGCCCAGCGCCCGGAGCTGGGGCCAGCGGCGTCGTACTCGACGGTGTGCCGGCGGATGAAGGCCCACGGTTGGCTCCCGAAGAAGCGCCTCCCGAAGCACGCCACACCGGGGCAGCGGAAAGCCCACGCCCGCCTGGAGCAGCGGGAGGTGCGCAGCTTCGAGCGGGAGCGCGTCCACGCACTCTGGCATTCGGATTTCCACCAGGCGTACCGCCGCGTCCTGGTGGACGGTGAGGCCCGCTGGCACACGCCGGTGATGCTCGCCTTCATGGATGACCGCTCCCGGCTCTGCTGCCATGCGCAGTGGTACCTCGCCGAGAACGCGGACAACTTCATCCACGGTTTGGCCCAGGCGCTCGCGAAGCGGGGGCTTCCGCGGGAGATGATGACCGACAACGGCAAAGCGATGGACGCCCTGGAGAGCCGCAACGGCCTCGCCCGCCTCGGCATCCTCCACGAGACCACGCTTCCATATTCTCCGTACCAGAACGGGAAACAGGAGTCCTTCTGGAATCAGGTGGACGGGCGGCTGCTCGCCATGCTGGAGGACGTGGAGCCGCTGACGCTGGACTTCCTCAATCAGGCCACGCAGGCGTGGGTGGAGGGCGAGTACAACCGCACGGACCACGGGGAGCTGGGCTGCCCGCCTCTGACGCGGCTCCTGGAGGGACCGGACGTCTCCCGCCCTGCACCGGACGCTGCGGCCCTGCGTCTGGCCTTCACGCTCCAGGAGACCCGCACGCAGCGGCGCAGCGACGGCACGCTGAGCATCGGCGGAGTGCGCTTCGAAGTGCCCGCACGCTTCCGTCATCTCCGCACCGTCGTCGTCCGGTACCAGAGCTTCGACCTGAGCGCGGCGTGGCTCGTGGACGAGCGGACCGGAGAGCCGATCTCCCGTCTGCTGCCCCAGGACAAGGCCCGTAACTCGGACGGCATCCGCCGCGGCCTGGAGCCCGTGTCCGAAAATGGAGCGCAGGACGACAAGGTGGCAGGGGAGCCCATCCCGCCGCTGATGCGCCAGCTCCTGGACGACCACGCGGCAGCGGGGCTCCCCCCCGCGTATCTGCGCAAGAACGACACCGACAAGGAGGACGATGATGAATGACAAGACCCTGCGCGACCTCTACGGCCTCAAGCGCAATCCTTTCGAGCCAAACGTGCCCACGGAGGCCCTGTGGGAGCCGCCGCAGGCGGCACCCTTCATTGATCGCATGGACCGGATGGCTCGGATCGGCGGCTTCGCCCTGATCACCGGAGAGCCTGGCACGGGCAAGTCCAAGGTCCTGCAACTCCTTGCGGCGCGCCTGGGGCAGCAGGAAAACGTGGAGATCGGCGTCATGGAGCGACCGCAGTCCGGGATCATGGACTTCTACCGCGAGCTGGGCGCGCTCTTCGGCGTCAAGCTCAGCCCGGCCAACCGCTACGGCGGCTTCCGGGCATTGCGCACCCGCTGGGGCGAGCACATCAAGGCCACACTCATGCGGCCGGTCCTGCTCATAGACGAGGCCCAGGAGACCCCCACCGACTGTCTCAGCGAGCTACGGATCCTGGGCAGCGTCCGCTTCGACTCCCTGTGCCTGCTCACGACGGTGCTCTGCGGCGACAACCGCATGGAGGAGCGCTTGAAGGGCGCCGACCTCATGCCGCTGCACAGCCGGATCCATGCGCGCCTCGATCTCGATGACCTGGGACGCGACGACCTGCGTGCCTACGTCGTCCACGCTCTGGACGAGGCCGGCGCACCCCACCTGATGACCGAGGGCCTCATCATGGCTCTGGCCGACCACGCCAACGGCAACCTCCGTCGGCTCTGTCACGTCGCGTCGCGGCTCATCTGGATGGCCGCAGAGCGCGAGCTGGCGACCATCGACGAGAACCTCTTCCTCGACCTCTGCACCCCCGGCAGCGCACGGCCCCGGACGCGGGCGGGGAGGATGGCATGAATCCCTTCCCCGTGACCCAGGCCCACGCGCTGGAGCCGGTTGACGCCGACCGCGAATGGCTCATCGAAGACCTCTGGGGCGACGAGGCCGTTGGCATCATCGGCGGCGAGCCCAAGTGCGGAAAGTCCCTCCTGGCCCTCGACATGGCCGTCTCTGTGTCATCCGGGCGGCCGTGCCTCGGCCGATTCCCACCACGGCGGACCGGACGAGTCCTGCTCTACGCAGCCGAGGACTCCCTGGCCATCGTACGTCAGCGCCTCGAGGGAATTGCGTACCGCGCAGGACTGGACATCGCAGCCCTCGACCTCTGGATAATCACCGCACCGACCGTACGCCTCGATGTCCCCGAGCATCGAACGCGCTTGGCGGCCACGGTCAAGTCCATACAGCCCCATCTGCTCATCCTGGACCCCTTCGTACGCCTCCACCGCATCGACGAGAACGCCAGCGCCGAGGTGGTCCCCCTCCTCGCGTCACTCAGGGATCTGCAACGGACTTACGGCTGCGCGGTCCTCATCGTCCATCACGCACGCAAGGGCGCCTCCAGGGCACGGGCAGGTCAGGCCCTGCGCGGCTCCTCCGAATTTCATGCCTGGTCCGACGCCGGACTCTTCCTGCGACGGCGGGGGGATGACATCGTCCTCTCCGCGGAGCACAGGGCCCACCCCGCCATCCAGGATCTCAAACTCCGCCTCGATACCGCAGGCGGCAACGTCGCGCTCGTCGTCGCCAACGAATCCGCAGAGGAGCCTGCAACTCAGGGCCGGGCCTCACCTGGCGACCGCATCCTCGCAGCGCTCGAGACCTGCGCCACCCCGCTCTCCGCCCGTCAGCTCCGCCAGCACTGCTCCATCCGCACCAGCACCGTCGCAGACACCCTCGCAACCCTCCAGGGCGAGGGACGCGTGGAGAACTCACCCGCCGGCTGGGTCCTGATCTGAGCACCGTTACCCGATTGCCGTTTCCGCCCGATCCCTTAAGAGAACCACCGGGAAACGCCCTCCGGTAACACCTCGGTTTTCGTGATTGACACGCCCTCAGATAGCCTGAACGGGCTCACCCATAGCGGCAGCGACGGCGCGAGCCTGCGCCTCAGTCGCTCCGCCCTGGAAGTAGACTTCGATGAGGTTCACCTGCACCAGTGTTCCGGGGTCGACGGCCTGGAACTCCTTGAG